>CAIYOB010001468.1 GCA_903927685.1 uncultured Planctomycetaceae bacterium | reverse complement strand
GCGTGCTGGACCCATCGCGGGATCGCCTTTCCAAGTGCCTGAGTGTGCGGGTCGGAGTAGTTCAGCAGCACGGCCGCCAGCTCGTTCATGCAGTCGGCCGGGCTGGCGGCGTGGAGCGTGACCGCGTCCACGTCCCGCCAGAAGGTCTCGTTGCGTTCGATGCCGGCGGCTTCCTTGACCAGGTTGCGGAACGGGTTGCTGGCCCGGTGATGGTCCACGACCGGGCGGCCGACCGAGACGTGCCAGCCGAGGTGGTCGCAGACCTTTTTCAAGATCACGCCGCCCCAGATGTCGTCGAACCGGTCGTAGGGCTGGCCCTGTCCCATCAGCGGGAGGTACATTAGCGGCAACGCCTCGCGGCGGAAGGCCACGTTCATCGTGCTGACGGGGACGTACTGGCCGGCGGCGATGATTCGGGGCGTGGCCACGGGCTCGAAGGGCTGGAGGTCCGCGCCCAGGACCAGGCTGTGCGGGGCATCGTAGTCGCCGACGGTCCGCCACAGGCCGGCGTTGACGTGGACGAAATCAAGCCGGCCCTGGTTGCGATACGGGACGCCGCGGGCGGTCATGTTCATCGCGGACGTGGCCCAGCGCGGGGTCTGGAGCAGGGCGTCCAGGTGGGACCGCATGAAGGCGTCGCCGGCCGGATAGCAGTCGTCGTCGATGGTGGCGATCACGTCGGCCCCGCGGCGGGCGGCTTCCAGATAGCCCGCGATCCGGATGCCGGCGTTCTTGCGCGAGACGATCCAGGCGTCGTCGCCCAGGTCCCGTTCGATCGTGTCCCAGGAGAGGACACAGGCGGCCTCGGGCACGTGGGGAGCTTCCGAGGCCGGCCCGTCCCACACGACGATCAGTTCGTCCCAGTCCTTGACGGACCGCCACCGCTGGCAGAAGGTCTCCAGGCAGTCGGCCCGGTTGCTGGGAATGACAAGCACGTTCATCAGTTCACCTCAAACTTGACCATTGGATTCGAGCGTTCGACTTTGAGCCCCACCGCGGAGCCGGCCTTCGACTTGATGTACCCCGCCCGCTTGCGGGCCACGAACTGGCCCCACTTGCGATAGAGCCGCTTGGTGCTCTGGTTGAACCGGTCGTTCGACAGCTGGCCCGCGTTGCCGCCGCGGCCGGCGAAGATCCGGCCGTGGTCGAAATACCACCGCATGTCCTGCAGGCAGATCCGGTCTTCGAGCAGGGTCTGCAGGGCGAAGTCGATGTCCGCCCGGCCGGGCAGCTCTGGATCGAAATGCCGCTGCCGGGCCGGCCCCCGCAGGCCGAACGAGCACATGACCGGCGCGGTGAACCGGAACGGCAGGTAATCGGGTTCGATGTTCACGACGTTGCGGGTCCGCGACCAGCAGAAGACGCCGATGTCGAGGTCCGCGGCGACCTGGTGGCCGTTGTGGATGATGTGGGCGATCAGCTCCGGGTCCGTCACCTTGACCTGCTTGCCGATCTGCGGGTACACGGCTTTCAAGTCGTCGTCCACCATCACGAGGCAGTCTTCCTGGATCGTCTGGTTCAGCCAGTTGCGGATCGCGATGATGCCCGGCAGGTTGTCGTGGACCAGCAGCCGGCCGCGGCCGACCGCGGCGGCGTAGTCCGGCTCTTCCCGCTTGGCCACGCACACCACGGCGTCAGGCAACAGCGAGAGCATCCGCCGCATGTTCTTGACCCTGGCCCGCGACGGGACCACGATCTTCCGTGACTCGGCCATTGATCAACCCTTGTATCAACTCGATCAGCGTCGCGGCTTTCACGCCGCGGCCGATCCCGAATTTCGGCTTCCGCGTGCTGCGCCGGACCGTCTTCAGGTCCAGCAGGTCCATCAGGATGTTCCACTCGTTTGTATTGCTGGCCAGCACGATCACGTAGTCGTAGTGCTCGTGCGGCCGCAGGTACATCGCCTCGGGGCCTTCGGTCGGGTCCTCGTCGCCGGCCTGGTCGTCGGCCGCCTCCAGTTCGAGCCGGGCCAGCATTTCGTCGATCAGCTTCCGCAGTTCGGCTTCCTCCGCCTCCAGGCCGCCCAGCAGTTGCCGCTGCAGGTCCTCGTCCGTCTCCGCCATCTCGGCGGTCGGGTGCAGGGTGGCGATCACGATGTCGGCTTCGGCCCGCGTCAGGTCCGTGACGGCCACGGGCCACACCTGGTCGGGTCCCAGCCGCTG
Source organism: uncultured Planctomycetaceae bacterium (assembly GCA_903927685.1). The sequence goes on along the minus strand of CAIYOB010001468.1, from coordinate 822 downwards.
GCGGAGGTGGCCGTCGTACAGCATCAGGCGCGACGAGTCGCCCGCCGGCCCCAGGCCGTCCGCGGGGAAGGCGAGCGCCACGTCGATGATGCCGACCTCGTGCAACAGCCCGGTGACGGCGGCGCCCTGCTCGACCGGATGCGTGCGGTAGTTCAGCGGGTGCGGTTCGCAGTCGCCGATGCGGACGCGGCGGAGTTCTTTGATGCGGTCGCGGAAGGCCATTTTGTTCAATTACCGCCCGAGGACGGACTGTATTGGGTAAGGGGGCTATAGAGGTGGGTAACCTTGCTAAAACCTGCGTAAAAGAACCTATGGCTAGTGGGGGGGGCTCGGTTTTCCCTTCGTTTTCAGGCCGTTTGCTCGTTGTAGCCGAGGATGTCTCGAAACGGTTTGACCGGGCATTCGGCGGGGCAGGCCGGGCCTTGGCGAGGCGAGCAGTTGCAATCTTCGCATTCCAGCGTTTTAAGGCGGCTCTCCATCGCTTCTGCCCTGGGAATCCTGTTTCCGTCCTGGTCGTATCCTGACGCAAGGTAGGCCAGTAGAAATGGACGATAGGCCGGCCGGATGGCTTGATGCTGCAGCTGGAAGTCGATCAGGTGAGCGATGTCCGCGGCGGTGACCTTCGCCATGCTTTCGCCCTTATGCGGCTCCGGGCTTCCTGTCCTGCCGCTTGTCCTGCGTGTCGCTGTCCATCCATCCCCGGCCGCATGGGGCGTCTTGCATCGCGTCGGCGACCCTTGCCAGCGTGCGTTCTGTCCGCTCGATCAACTGGACCAGCGTGGTGAGCACGAAGTTGACGATCTTGTAGAGCGCCCACATCAT
>CAIYOB010001467.1 GCA_903927685.1 uncultured Planctomycetaceae bacterium | reverse complement strand
GACCAGCACGTCGTCGCCGGCGCCGCCCGCCAGGTTCTGGATCTTGGCGAGCGTCCCGTGCTCGGCCGGCGAGTCGCTCAGCTTCAACAGCCCGTACTGCGTCGTCACGGTCTTCCCGGACCCATCCTGGCCTTCGGCCGCAAGTTCGACGTGCTTGTCGTTGACGCGCGTAATCGGCAGCCGGTTCTGGCCGGCATCGTAGAGCACGATGGTCCGCTCGTACGCGTCGCCCTGAGAGGCGTCCGTGACCTCCGCCGAATGCACGCCGTCGAGCTTCTCCAAAGCCTCTTGGATCTGCTCGGGCGTGGCATTGTACGGCACCGGCGCCGTGGTGTTTTCGCGTCCCTTTCCGTCGCCGACAGTGAGGCTGAACACGCCCGCGTCGGCTGCGTAGGACAGCGTGTACGAGGTGTGCCCGTCGTCCGTCAACGTGCTTGGCGCATCCGCGGCGCCGGCTCCCTCCCAGGCCGTTCCGTCCTCCAGGTTGGCGGTCACGCCGTGCTCGAGTCCCGCGAAGCTGACCGTGTTTCCCGCCCCTTCCTCACCCTCCTCATTCCCCACCTCGCTGCCGACCACGTGGTCGTGGCCGCCCCCGGACACAAAGATGAGCGGATCATGGCCCCCGGTCACCGAGTCGTCGTACGGCGTGCCGATGATCTTCTGGACGCCGGAGACCGCGGCGTTGGCAAAGTCGAGTCCGGGAATCAAATCGAGCAACGAGCCCACCAGGCTCAGGCGGTTCCCGTGCACGGCCTGGGCCCGGCCAAAATCCCAGCTCAGAGGAAACAGCGATTGCAGCGTCTCGACGGGAAAGTCGATCTTGTACTCGTCGTGGAGGTGATCGTGAAACAGCTCCCACACGTTGAAGTGGCCGCCCGCGCCGAGATCGGCCGTGATCCCCTGCCGATTCTCGCCGGTGCGGTAATCGCTGTAATCCAACACGATGTCTCCGGCGGCCGACAGCGTGCCCGGCAGGTCGCCGCCGTGGTAGAAGGCGAACGTGTTCGTCGCTTCGCCGCCGATGATGTTCTCGATCCCCGTGGCGATCAGGTAGTTGCCCAGCCCGGGTGCGACGTCCGTCCAGAAGTCGTCGATCGTCGTCTGGCCGCCGGTGAAGAAGTGGGCGAGGCTTTGATCGGTGACAATGACGACGTTCGGATTGACGACGTTGCCCGCGACGGCGCCGAGATCCTCGGCCAATACCGTGAAATGCAGATCGTGCTTGATCTCGGACAAATCCAGCGTGTCCGGAAACACGTCGACGGGCGATTCGAGGACCGCCGCAGCGCCCCAGAACGGCGTGTTGAACGAGTAGGTGTCCGGTCCCAAACCGCCGGCCAGCAAGTGGATGCCCGGCGCCGGCAACACGATCCCCGTTCCCAGGGCGTTGCCGTACAGCGGCTGCCCGGCAATCTCGAAGTGATTGGAGCCGAGCTTCCAACTTTGGTTCCCGTCGGCGTCCGTCGCCTTGCCGACGCCGGTCCCCCACAGCACGTTGATCCCCGAACTCGCCGCGATGTTCTCGATGTTGCTGACCCGGGCGCGATCAAACCCCTCCAGCTTCTCGACCGCCGGCGCCAGCAACGAAGTAAAGCTCAACCCGCGTTGCAGCCAGTCCGCCCACGTTGCGCCCCAGCTGTTTTCCGGCAGGAAAGCGTAGCGGGGCGTGACCAGACTCTTCCACGCGTTGACCGCGGCTTCCTTGCCCTTGACCCCGAGGAAGTCCCACCACTTCGCGCCCGGATACTCGGCGACGTTCGTGACGGACAGGTCCGGCACGCTCAGCCCCAGCAGCTCTTGCCAGTTGCCCGGGCTCAATAGTTCGTTGGCCGGACGCCGGCCCGTGCCGCCGATAAACTCGCCCTCGTACTTGACCCCCGGGGCCAGGTCGCAGTAGTTCTCGTTCCGGCCCGCGTAGATCGTCGTGTGTTCGTCCACGTTGGTGAACGTGATCGAGGCATAACCGATCCACTGGTTCAGCATCGCGTCCAACTGCTCGCCGAACCACTTCAGCCACTCCGCGTCATAGCCGGCCGCCTCGGCGATGTCCTCGATGATTGGCGCGATCGGCAGGCTCAGCGTCTCGTACCGCGAGACGGTCAACTCCGTCTCATCGCCCTCCTTCTCAAATTCGAAACTCAACTCCTGGTTCACGGCCCGGAAATCAAGGACCAGCGGCTGGCCCGCGGCATGCAATCGGCGGGTGTCAATCTCCAGCGTGCGCTGCCGGTTCGCGAACGCCGTGACGATGTCCGGTTCCAGCACATTCAATAGATGCTTCAGCCCCCAGTCGCTGCCGAAGATCAGCGTTTGGGCCCCGCTGCCCAACTCGATCTTGTCGAGTTCCTGCAGCCACTTGGTTCCTTCCGCGTCCGAGCCGACGCTCACCGTACTGGACGCATCCGGAGGCAACACCGTGACGCCCATCGGCTGCAAGACTTGCTGCTGAACACCATTGGCATCCGGCTCCTGGGTCTGGTAGGCCGCGAGCACCAGCTTCAGCTTGCTGCCGTCAATTTCCACACTCAGTTTCTTGTAACGGGCATTCAAGACCGCCGCCGTCATGACGGGATACGCCGCATTGACCGCCGCGTCGTAGGCGGCTTTCAAGTCGCCTTGCAGGTCGTCCAGCGAGGCGTTGTCGGACAACTGCCAGTTGCCGCCATTCCGCGGGAGGGTGAACTCGAACAGGTGCTGATCGTCGCCCAGGTCGACGAACCACCGCAGGCGCACGTCGCTGTCCGGCACGTCGTCACCCGCCGGGTGCGTCAAGCTGCGTTTGGCCTGCGTCCGGCCCTTGGACATGACGGCGATGTCGGCGGGCAATTCGCGCGTCGCACGTGCGGTCTCTTCCGGCGTGGGGTTGGCGCCGGCCAGGACCACGGTGTCGCCGCGCGGGACGTTGCCTCCGGCGGTGAACCCCAGCAGGGGAATCCGGGCGAAGCCGTCCGAACCGAGCGTTCCACTGAGATCCTGCGGGTTGGTCTCCAAGGAAAAAGTGAGATCGCCCGCAAACGTCCCCGAGACCAGATTCCCGCCGCTCAGGATATGCGTCATCGGCCCGACGACGGCGGAAAAGTCCAGCGTGTTTTCCGCGCCGGGTTGTTCCCCGACGAGAACGTCGTGCCCCCAGTCGCCCGAGAACACGTATTCGTCGGCGTCCGTGCCGCCGTCCAGCAAATCGTTCCCGGGCCCGCCGTCCAGAACGTCGTCGCCTGCGCCGCCCTCCAGGCGATCGCCGCCTTCGTCACCGTGCAGCACGTCGTCCCCGGCACCGCCGATCAACACGTCGTCCCCCGCCCCGCCCTCCAGCAAATCGCCGTCGGCTCCCCCGTCCAATTGGTCGTCGCCGTCCGCGCCTTGCAGGACGTCGTTGCCGTCGCCGCCCTGCAGCCGATCGTCGCCGGCCCCACCTCGCAGGCGATCCTGGCCCACCCCCCCGGACATCGGCACCGGTGGGTCCGGGGCAAACAGCGCGTCGCCGCCCCGGCCTCCGATGACTTCGTTGAGGTGCGCAATCCCGTTCGCCGAACCGCCGTTGACCGGCGTGGCGGACATCGCCGGCACCCCCACGGCGCCCGTCAGCACCGTGACGCCCTCCACCTGCAACAGGGCCAGAGACCGGGCTGGTTTCGGTACCAGCGTGACCGTCCGATTCGTCACCGTCCCGCCAACCGTGATGTCCGCTAGTTGGTTGACATCCTCCTGAATGGTGGCAAGCACCCAGAGCGCTGTTTTGAGTTGGTTGTCCGTAGCGTCCCACGCGATGGGACCGGTCGTGGCTCCCTTGTAGACCAGTCGAAATGTCCCGCTACTCGAGTTCTGCGAGATCTGCTGATGCGTGTTGCTATTCAAGACGGAGGTCGTCGGCACGTTGCCGGTGTTCAATTGTCCAGCGCTGGCCTTGAGCAGCCCGACGCGGTGAGGCTGCTTCTGAAAGGTCACCTGCCACTTGTAGGGCGCCCCCATTCCGGTCTGAGCGACCGCCACATCGCGCACCCCTGCCTGGACCGTGCTGAGTCCCAGGAGCGCCGTCTGGATGTCCTGAGCGGTGGCGTCGTAGTTCAGGCTCTTGGTCGCCACGCCCTGGTACGACAGTTGAAAGGTCCCGCTGGTGGCGTTGTGGCTGATCGTCTGCGTTCCGTTGTCCTGGGTCGCCTCGACGCTGACCTGTTCCGTGCCGATCTTGTTTGCCTTGAGCGTTGTCAGCGTATGGGCAGCGGGCGTGAAATGAACACTCCAGACCCGGCCGTCCCCCTGATGCGGGACCGATTGCACGTCGACGGCGTTGATGTAGTCCTTGACCGCCTGTAGGGCCTGGAGTGCCTCTTGAATCGAGCCGGGGCCCGTCGCCGG
>CAIYOB010001466.1 GCA_903927685.1 uncultured Planctomycetaceae bacterium | reverse complement strand
GTCGGCGATTGCATGGCCTTTGCGCACGACGGGACTTTCCACGTCTTCTTCCTGTCGGACCGCCGTCACGGCGGCAGCAAATGGGGCCTGCAAGCGTTGCCCTGGGGGCATCTTAGCACACGAGACTTCGTGCGCTGGCGCGAACACCCTTGTCCGCTCGACATCACCGAGCCGTGGGAATGCTGCCTAGGTACGGGGACCTTCGCGTATCACGATGGCCGCTATCAACTCATCTACATCAAGCACGACCGGCGTGCGTGGTTCGCGGACAATCCCAACTTTGGTGACGCCATCTTTCTGGCAACGAGTGACGACGGCATCCACTTCCGCAAGGAGACCAGTCCTCTCATGGTGCCGGGCTGGTTCGGTGAGAACGATATCAACCCGGGACTCCATCCGGACCAGACCAACGGCGGTTTTATCCTGAGCCTGTGCAACTGGAAGGTGTTCCGGTCGGCGGACCTGAAGGACTTCGTCCCGCGCGTCGGCCTCACGACGCCCGCGTGGTGGCCATGTACGAGCTACTGGAAATGGAACGGGCACTACTACTTCACTTCCTGCGGCCGGCAGTGGACCTCGCCGCGGCCCATCGAAGACCCGGCGGCGCAGTGGAGTTCGCCGCCGCACCAGACTCTCAACGACGGGATTCGCGTTGCCCAAACCGCACAGTTCCAAGGCCGCCAGATCATGGTCGGCTTCACGCCCGAGCCGCCGGAGGCCTATTTCGGCGGCGAGTTGCTGGTCCGGGAGCTGCTCCAGCATCCCGACGGCTCGTTGGGAACGAACTGGCTGGACCCGATGATTCCGCCGAGCGGTGAACCGTTGAACCTGCCGTTTCAAGTCGTCGCGGGCGAGGCCTCGGCCGCCGCCGGCACGGTGCGTGTGCATGCGCCGGATGGTTTTGCCGCGGGCGCCTTCGACGGTGTCCCGCAAGACGTGCGGATCACGTTGCACGTCAGACCGCAGGCCGGCACAAAACGCTTCGGACTGTGTGTTCGCGGAAGTGGCGACTACGCCACCGGCTGCGAACTGCAGTTCGAGCCGGCACGGCAGCGCGCCCAATTCGCCGCGGTGGCCGGCGGCCGGATGGCCGAGGAAGCAGGCAACTGGCGGACGATCGACGGAGTGACCGGCCTCGACCAGCCCTTCACGCTCGACGTCCTGGTGAAACACGACCTCGTGGACGCCTGCGTGGACAAGCGGCGCACCATCATCACCCGGAATCGCACGCGGCTCACCGGGGACCGCGTGTTCTTCAGCGTCGATCGCGGCGCTGTCACGTTGACGGACGTCCGCATCCGGCCGTTGCTGGATGCTGAATCGGGTTGCACGAGCCGATAGCTCCCGCGAGCGTGGTCCACGTTGGCAGCTTTCGCCCTGCCTCGGCCGCCATCACTGGCAGGCGGGGCCGCCGACCTTGAGGTTGTCCACATAGAACTCGGCTTCGTCGCCGGCGTCGGCGATCAAGCCGACCCAATCCAGTCTCTGAAACTTGGGATCGCACGGCAGATCGAGTTGGATCAGTTCGCCGCCGATCAGGCCGTGGCGCAGGGTCCAGCGGCCGTTGGCGGCCGCGCCCAACTCGCAGCTGATCTCGAGCTGCAGCCATTGACCGAGCGGCACCTGTCCGAGCGGACGACCGCCGGACAGCAGCTTGCCGTCACCTTCGATCCGCACCGAGGGGCCGACTCGATAGCTGCCGCCCGTGTATTCCCGCCACTCGAAGTGCCCCACCGCGCCGCGTTCGATCCGCACGTCGAAACGGCCTTGAACCCGGCCGGTCGCCAAGTGCGGCGAGTACCACAGGTGCGGATTGAAACTGTATTTCTGCCCCGGCGCGTCGGTGAACTTCAGGCACTGCCGGCCCGCGGCCGCCTGTTCGTCGGTGACGACGATGCCGCCCACCTCTTCCACGCTGATCGTCGGTCCCTCGGGCTGCATGCCCGCCAACGCGGCCTCGAAATCCTCGTCGACCGGCGTCGCCTCCGGTTCCTTGAGTGGCGGGGGAACAAACACCGGACGCTCGATCCGCTGCGGAGCCCGGACCCAGGCGGGATCGCCGTACAGGCCGATCTGGCTCGCATCGATGGGAACGAAGCCCAAGCGGAACGCCGGCGAATCGGGCTGCAGCCGGAAGTCATACTGGGCCGGGGCGACGAACCGCGGATCGGCGATCAGCGAGTTGCGGTCGTGGCCGCGGGCCTGCCACTGGGCAAACGTCGCGTCGCCGAATTTAATCTCGCCGTCGGGGTGCGAGGCGTCCCAGTACAGGTTCCGATCCATGACGAACTTGTCGTTCGTCCAACCGCCCTTGAGGAGCTTGCCGTTGTCAAAGTACACGATGTTCCGCTCGAACGTGAACGAGAGGTGATCCTCCTGCCGCGCGCGGCTCAACTGGTAGTCCTTGCCCAGCGCCCAGATGTTGTTGCGGACGATGTTTTCCTTGCCATAGTGTTGGTGGAAAATGGCGTAGGTCGTGCCATAACCGATGTTGTTCTCGATCAGGATGCCCGTGCTGCCTTCGTCCGTGTAGATCGCCAGCGAGCCCGTGTGGTGATCGTAGACGTCGTGCACCAGGTTGTTGCGGAGGACCGTCCCGGGCGAATCGCCCAGGCAATAGATGCCGCCCATGTCTCCCAGCACGCCGCGGCCGAGATTGTGGATGTGGTTGAACTCGACGACGTTGTGGTGCGCACTGCTCGGAGCGTACCCCCAACTCCAGCCCACCGAGATGCCGGTGTAGTACAAGTCGCAGATCTCGTTGTGCGAGACCCGGTTGTAACTGGTCCGGCCGATCCAGACGCCGACCGCACCGGGATCGATCTTGCCGCCGTCGTGGATCAGGTTGTTGTCGACTGTATTGCGCAGGGCGATCTCGGGCTCGCTGCGCGGATCGGTCTGTTCGCCCAATCGCACGCCGCCGGCGCCCAGGTCGTGGATTTCGTTGCGGGCCAGCAGATTGTCCTGACAGCCGAAACGCAGCCAGACGCCGTAGGTCCCCAGGTGAGCCAGCTCGCAGGCTTCGACGGCGCAATTCCTGGCCCCCACCGCCTCGATCGCACCGGGCAAGTCGCAAGCCGCTTGACTGGCGGCATGCCCTTGCGGCGGGACTTCCCAGTCGGTGTGCAGCAGCCGCAGGTTTTCGAAACGCACGTGGGATACGAACTGGCTCTCCGCCGGCTTGCCGGCCAGGACGAGCAACTGCCTGGCCACGGGGGCGATGACGTCCGCCCGCGTCAGGTCCTCACCGGGAAACGGCACATAGGACAACAACCCCGCGGCGCAGTCCAGATGCCATTCGCCGGGCGCATCCAGCGCTTCGGGCACGTTCTCGACGTAATAGCGGACGTTGCCGCCCCAGTAGTCGAAGGCCCAGGGAAGCGGACTGCGAAAGCTGACGATGCGTTTGGCTTCGTCCAGGGCGGCGATCCGCTGATGGCCCACCTCCCAGGACTGGTACACCACGACCACGGCGT
>CAIYOB010001465.1 GCA_903927685.1 uncultured Planctomycetaceae bacterium | reverse complement strand
TCTGGACGCACTGTGAAGGTAAGTAACCGGCGATCTTCCAGGGACTCCAAGGCCAATCGTCGATATCGGGAAGTTCGAGCAACACGGGCCGCGTTGGGCTGCGTTCGATGCTTCCTGACCAATGCAGAGATTGTCATCAAGTCACCTCTAACCAGAAAACGCCGGGAACGAAAGACAGGCGGGGCTAGGACCACCGTCCATCATCACGTCGGCAATGAAACAACCCAAGCGTGCATTCACTTCTTCGAGAATGCGCAAACGGCCTGCGACTCCTCACGCTCGCCGGGAACGGTATCCATCGCCGAACCTACCATGATTCAGTATACAGGGGCTGCGTTCGCCTCAAAGGTTGCAGGGCTGATTTCTCCCCACTTTCTGCAGCGCGAATTACCGGCGGCGCTAATCGCGTAGACAATCCGCTCCCAGACGCACCCGGCGGATTCCGCCGGCCGAGAGTCCGGTTTCTGGCGATTAGCCCTGGAACGCCGCATTTGAGCGAAGCGTCGCCTGTGTCGGTCGATTGCCACGTGCGCCATCCGCGGATTAGCTCGGTCGTGTGGCGCCGAGTCAATTCTCTGCGGTGCTATCCGCAGACTCGCCGATCCCAAGAACGGGCCGGCGGACTTGCAAAGCCAGGTCGGAGCGATAACGTCGCTGGCGCCATCGCTGTTGGCACGGAGGGGCACGTAGCGAGGGTGGGGGCGGCTTTCGGCGAAGCGGCCCGCGGAGGATGGATACGAACGCACCGTTCGGGATGGATCTCGCAAGCGGTTGTAGCGGAGCTTGGATAGTCTCGAAAGGGAGTTTGTAGCGATGAAGATCAATGTCATGGCAGGCGTCTTCTGCGTGGGATTCACCGCGTTCCTCGTTTCATCATCAGCGGCGCAGGAACTCTTTGCGCCACCGGAACCGGATCCCGGCCAAGTCGGTTCAGAGCTCTGGGAAGGCTATACACCCTACCAAGGCGAGGGCAAAAGCGACGGGAAGACCGCTTGCTGCTCTCCCTGCCCAACAGCCTATGGTTACGCCGAATTCCTGTTCCTGCAGCGGACCAACTGCAGCGATGAACAGCCGATCCTCGTCAATCTGCGGCGTCCCGATGGTTCCGTCGCGCCGCCCAACGAAGGGACGCCCGTGCTCTCCACTCCGGACTTGGACTTCGGCTTCGATCCGGCTGTGCGCGCGCTGCTGGGGCATCGCTTGCACGACGGCTGGGCGCTCGAAGGCGGCTATCTGGGGTTCTGGGATGCCGACACGTCGGCCTACACCGAAGCGCCCAATGATGCTGCAATCTATACGTTTCCGGGCGGCTTGGGAACGGTAAACGTTCCTTCGGATTTCGACCGGGTGTGGACAAGTTACTCGTCCGCCGTGCATAGCGGCGAATTGAACCTCGTGCACTGCAATGGCTGCTGTGAGCCATGCGGAAAGGGGCTGGGCGAGGTGGATTCCAAGGACAAGGGCATTGACCTTGGGTCACCCTGCCAGACTTTCGAGTGGTTGGTGGGGTTTCGCTATCTCAACCTGACGGAAGACCTCAGGATCTATGGCGAACGCGAGCAGACGACGGGGGGGGGAGATACGGGGATTGAGAGCAGCATTTACGATATCGGCACCTCGAACAACCTATACGGGGCTCAGGCGGGTGCCCGATTTCGACGTTGGGGGCGAAAGTTGGGCTGGGAAGCGACCGGCAAGGCGGGATTGTTCGCCAGCGACACTCAACAGGAACAGTACGTCACCGACTACCCGGACGGATTCCTGGTCCGGCCGCTCACCAGCGCCTCCGACGACGGCGTGGCCTTTCTGGGCGAGTTGAACCTGACCGGTATCTACCGTTTGAACGACGTGTGGAATCTCCGCGCCGGATACAATCTGATGTGGATCACGGGGGTCGCCTTGGCTCCGGATCAACTCGATTTCAGCGGCGAACTCCCCGCCGGCAACCAGATCAGCAGCAACGGCGGACTATTCCTGCACGGCGTCAGCTGCGGTCTGGAAGCCAGGTGGTAGACGAACGCAGGACCGTTGCGAGTTCGTCCACCAGGGGCTCCAAGCCGAACGGGCACAGATTGTTCAGCGTCAGTTCGTCGCGAGTCAGCGTCTTGGACGATTCAACGGTCATGGTCTTCCGCAACATCTCGGGGGCAGATAGAACAGAGGCCGCCACCAGCGGCTCGCCTGCCCCCTCTTGGTAGCTCGCTTGTTCCGCCGCGGCAGCGCGGGGTTCCTCCCGACCCAAACCCCGCGTCCAGGCCGTGGGCATCTCCGCTGCAACGAACCGCGTGCGGGGCTCGCCTTCGCCC
>CAIYOB010001464.1 GCA_903927685.1 uncultured Planctomycetaceae bacterium | reverse complement strand
GACAGCTCGGCGCAACTGTGGCAGTTGCTGGTCAAGATCACGATGCTCAAAGCCCGCGCTCAGGGCCGGCGGCATACGGCGGCCCAACGCGACGTGCGCGTCGAGCAGGCCGGAGGCGACGCCGACTGGCTGGCGGCCGCGGCCGACCGGGAACCGGGGCCCGAGGAGGCGGTCATCCTGTTGGACCAGATCGAAGCCCTGCTCCAGGGCCTGCCCGCGTTGCACTGCCGGGTGCTCGAACTGCGGCTCAGCGGCCACTCGGTGGCGGAAATCGCGGCCCAACTGAACGTCGCCCGCCAGTCGGTCTACCGGGCGATGAGCCTGCTGCAGCAGCGGCTGAAGCAGGGGCTGTAGCAGGGCACGAATTCCCCCACGTAGCCCGGCCTCTCCGAGGCCGGAATGCGAGTCTCGGAGAGACTCGCCTACGTGAAGAAAAAATCCAAGATTCCCTGTGACAAATCCGCCGCCTTGCGCAATTGTCATGTTGGAACCATTAGAATCAAGCTCTGCCCCCCCCCCACACGAAAGGGCTTTGCCGTGGCCGCCACCGACTTGCTGGAATTGTCCTCGTCCGACCGGGAAACCCTGGAGACTTGGCTGGTCGAATTCGACACCGCGTGGCAGGAAGATGCGTTGGCGACTTGGGTTGCGCACAAGTTGCCCCAGCTCGACCCGCGTCTGCGGCGGGCGGCCTTGGCGGAACTGGTCAAGGTGGACCTGGAACAGCAGTGGACGCGGGGGCGGCGGCTGAGCTTGGGGTCCTACCTGGAACGGTTCCCGGATTTGGGCACCGCGCAAACCGTCGCGGCCGATCTGATTTTCGCCGAGGTCCAAGTGCGGCAGCAGTTCGGCGAACCGAGCGACTTGACCGAGTTGGCGCGGCGCTACCCGCGGCAGGCCGCCGAGTTGTCCCGCCTGATCCACGGCGACTTGGGCGTCCAGTCCCTGGCGCCCCTGTCGTTCGAGCCTCCGCCCGCGTCCGCTCCCGACCGGGACACGTCCCAGCTGCGGGCGGCGACCGACACGGCCGTCCAAGCCGCTCGGGGCGAGGCACCCGACGCCAACGTTCGAGGCTCGTCTCCCGACGATGCTCGGCGCGGGTCTCCCGAGGTTGCTCGGCGCGGGTCTCCCGACCCCGCCGAAACCCCCGACCGTCAGGTCTCCCCCGCTGCGGAAGACCAGCCCGATCCGGAGGACAGCAAGCCCCCGCGCGAGTTACCCAAGAAGTTCGGCCGCTACAGCATCTTGAAGCCGCTGGGCAAAGGCGGGATGGGCGCGGTGTACCTGGCGTACGATACGCAACTCGAACGCCGCGTGGCGCTCAAGGTTCCCAACTTTTCGGCCCACGAGCAGCGGGAGGTCGTCGAGCGGTTCCTGCGCGAAGCGCGGGCCATGGCCACCATCCGGCACGCGCACCTGTGCCCCGTGTTCGACGCGGGCGTCATCGACGGCACGCACTATCTGACGATGGCCTACATCGAGGGGCACCTGTTGTCCGAGTTCATCAAGCCGGGCGAACCGGCCTCGCAGCGGCGGGCGGCGGCGCTGGTCCGTAAACTGGCCCTGGCGCTCCAGGAAGCCCACGCCAACGGCATCGTGCATCGCGATTTGAAGCCGCAGAACATCTTCATCGACCAGCGCGGCGAGCCGGTCGTGGTGGACTTCGGCTTGGCCCGCCGCGGCGTGGCTCGCGAGGCGACGCTGACCCAGAGCGGGGCCTTGATGGGCACCCCGGCCTACATGGCGCCGGAACAGGCCCGGGGGCGGATCGAGTCGGTGGGGCCGCACAGCGACGTCTACAGTCTGGGCGTGATCCTGTACCAGCTGCTGACCGGCCGGCTGCCGTATCAAGGCGATTTCCTGGCCGTGCTCGGCCAGGTGATGAGTGCCGACGAACCGGATCCACCGCGCACGCATCAGCCGGACCTGGACCAACAGTTGGAGACCATCTGCCTGAAAGCGATGGCCAAACGGCCCGCCGACCGCTATGCCAGCATGGCCGACCTGGCCCAGGCGCTGACGGACCTGCTGAAGAGCCGCCAACTGGACGAACGCGCCGGGCGCGGGACTTCGGGACTGGCCGGGCGCGGGGTTCCTGATACTGCTGGGCGCGGGTCTCCTGTTGGGCGCGGGGCTCCCGATTTTGCTGGGCGCGGGTCTCCCGACCCCGCCCTTGCCGCCGACCGTCAGGTCTCCTCCCCCGTCGCCGACGAAGCCGCTTGGCCCGCGGCGCCGACACTGGTGGATGCGCAGGGTGTGTCCGGGAGACCTACGGTCGGGCAGGTGGCTCGGTCGGGAGACCGGCCACAGCGAGCGGGAGACCGGCCACAACGCGCCGGGCCCCGCGTGCCGCCGTGGGCCTGGATCGCGACCGCCTGTGGCGCTGCCGCAGTGCTGTTGGGAGTCATCTTCTACCTCCAGACCAACCACGGGCTCGTGAAGATCGAATTGAGCGACCCGGCCGCCAAGGTGCAAGTCCAAGTCGACGGCGAGACGATCGCGGTCACCGGCCTGGATCGGCCGCTCCGGCTGCGGCCGGGCGCGCACGGGCTGGTGGTGACCGGCGACGATTTCGAGACGGTCACGCGTTCCTTTACGGTCAAACGCGGCAGCGACGAACCGCTGCGGGTGACGCTGATACCCAAGGCCGGGCCGGTCGCTCAGACCCCGCCGGCAGAACCCCAGCCCAGCGCGCCGCCGCCCGCACCCCAACCCGCCGTGTATCAAGTGCAGATCACCCCGCCGGAAGCCCTGCTGACCGCCAGCGGCCGGGGCGTCACGGTGGCAGGCGCGGGCGGCACGCGGACCGTGACGGTGGCCGAACCGGATGGCCAGACCAAAGTCGTGCTGTTGGCGGTCCTGGCCGGGCACGAGAACCAGCAGCGCGAGTTGCAGCCGACGGCCGGAGAATCGCAGACGCTGGCCATCCAGCTGTCGCGGTCACCCGCACCTGTCGCTCCGCCGCCAGTGGCTCCGCCCCCGTCGACCGTGGCCAAGACGCCGGAACCCGCGCCGAAACTGCCGCCGGCTCCCGCTGGCCCGCTGCCGACGATCACAAATTCGATCGACATGCGTCTAGTGCAGATCCCCGCCGGCGAATTCCTGATGGGCTCGCCGGATTCGGACAACGAAGCTTCCAGTGACGAAAAGCCGCAGCATCGTGTACGGATCACTCAGCCGTTTTACCTGGGGGCGTTCGAGGTGACCCAATCGCAATATCAACAAGTGCTGGGGAGCAATCCGAGTCACTTCAAGGACGAAAGCGGGCTATCTCCGGTGGACAGCGTTTCCTGGGAAGACGCACAGGAGTTTTGCGCCAAGCTGTCAGAACTGCCGCCAGAAAAGCAGGCGGGCCGGCAGTATCGTCTACCGAGCGAGGCGGAGTGGGAGTACGCGTGCCGCGCAGGCAGCACGTCTCGCTACGGCTTCGACGAATCGCGAGAGTCCTTAGGCAGCTACGCCTGGTACGACTCGAATTCCGGGAGCAAGACGCATCCGGTCGGACAGAAGAAGCCGAATGCCCGGGGGCTGTACGACATGCACGGAAATGTGTATGAGTGGTGTTTTGATTGGTGGAATGGGACGTATGATGCGTCGTCGGTGGACGATCCGCGAGGACCTACGGCGGGCTCGTACCGCGTGTATCGCGGCGGCAGCTGGGACTTCGACGCGGGGTACTGCCGGTCGGCGTACCGGCTTAGGTACACGCCGGGGTACCGGAACCGCAACGTCGGGTTCCGCGTGGCCTTGAGTTCGGTGGATGCGCCGGGCAAGTAGAGCAGTCGAGTCAAGGGCGGAGCCTGTAGCGCAGGCCGAAACGCCTATCGTGCGCAGCGGAGCGGAGCCGAAAGGCGTTTCGAGCCGGAGCGGAAGGCGGAGCGAAGTCAAGCGAGAAGAATAGGCAGACGTATAGGCGGCGCAGCCGCCGTGGGGTCTGGGGCGAAGCCCCAGCGAATCAAGAAATTCGACTGGTAAGATAAGCAATTTCCTTGCGGCCGCTGCGGGTTAGGATGCGCAAGGCGATTCCCTGGCCGGCCCGGTTGGCTTTCCTCACAAGGGGACCACGATGCAATTTCGGCTTTTTTCGATCCCTGCCACGGGCGATGTCGAAGGGGAGGCCGCGCTCAACACGTTCCTGCGGACCCATCGCGCCGTGTCCGTGCATCGTGAACTCGTGCAGACCGGTGCGGCGACGTACTGGTGCTTTTGCGTCCATCCATGACAGCTTCGCCTGTCGCAAGGGCAAGGGCGTGGACGGCGCGCTGACGCGAGCCATGGCGTTTGCACGCGACGGCGGTTGGTTTCTCAAGCTGGATATCCGTAAATACTTCGACTCGATTCACCACGAGACGCTGAAGGCCCAACTTCGCCGTCGCTTCAAGGACCGTGCCGTACTGTCGTTGTTCGACGGTGTCATCGATTCTTACGAGGCGACACCGGGGCGCGGCGTCCCGATCGGCAACTTGACCAGCCAGTTCTTTGCCAACCACTACCTGGCCGTTCTGGACCATTACGTTCAAGATCACTGGCACTGCCGCGGCTTGGTGCGGTACATGGACGACTCGGTGATTTGGCACGCCGACAAGGAGCAATTGCGGGAAATACTGGGCGGCGTGGATGAATTTGTGCGGACAAGGCTCCGCTTGGAATTGAAACCGATCTGCCTGAACCGCTGCGATCGCGGGATGACATTCTTGGGCTACAGGGTGTTTCCCCATCGCCTGGGCTTGGCCAAACGAAGCCGGCAGCGATTCCGCGACAAGCTGCGGCGTTACCATAAAAACTACGACACAGGGCGGTGGAGCGAGACGGAAACGGCCCGGCGTGTGGAATCCCTGCTGGCGTTTGTGCGCCGGGCAGGGTCTTGGGATTATCGACGGCGAACCATGGAGGAGTTGGGGCTTTGTCCAAAGCAGGCTCGAACCGCGTGAATCGCGGCGGCAGCTGGAACAACGACGCGAGGAACTGCCGGTCGGCGAACCGGAATAGGAACACGCCGGGGAACCGGAACCACAACGTCGGGTTCCGCGTGGCCTTGAGCTCGCTGGACAGCGAACGCATCCACCGAACAGGACAACGTCCCGTCCCCGGCCCACGTGGGCGAGCCTCTCCGAGGCTCGTAATCGAGTCTCAGAGAGCCTGGGCTCCGTGAGCCTGGGCAAATCCGCGAGCACGGGCGGGGCTGGTAGCCGGACCAGGCGAACGTTCCGCCCGTGCGGTTTCTTGATCGAAACGCCAGGAAGATTCTCGCACACGGTGGCTGGGCGGCTCTCGGTGGATCGGTGATAATGTCTGACTGGAGAGACAGGTTCTCTCTAGTCGGTCAGGTTTTGGAGCCGGACCCCATGTCAACAACCATCCCCGCGCCGTCGGATTGGGTCGAATCGGTGAGCAGCCTGAAGCTGCCAGCACGGGCCGACCGGCGTCTGCAAGAACTGATGGACCGAAACACCGATGGACAACTGAACCGATCCGAACGCGCCGAGTTGGAAACGCTCGTGCAACTAAGCGAATCGCTGTCCCTGGTCCGGGGCGAGGCACTCCACTTGCTTGGGCGCAAGCCGGAATGACCGTCTCACGAGCCATGGAACGCCAGGTGGCGGCGCGGGCCGATGTGAATACTGCCGTATGCACCAATCCCTGCAAGACGCCACCTTTCACGTCGAGCACGTGTTGCGGGATGACGTTCCCGGGCTACCGAGTGTTCCCGCATCGTCTGGGTTTGACAAGGCGTCGTCGGCAGCGCAGGCCGAAACGCCATGTAGCCCGGTCTCGCCGAGACCGGACATGGTCACGAAGCGGTCTGCTTAATCCAGGCCGACGCGACGAGCCGGTCGAAGTCGGCCGCATCCAGAATGCCTTTCGCGTCCAGTTGGACGCGAAACATGGCCAGGTGGTGAGAGGCGACATATTGGTTGGACTTGTATATGGGCAGCGCCAACAGCGTATCGGTCGTGTCGTGCTGAAAGGCAATGTGGGAGTCCGAGAGCCCGATTTGCCGAAAGCCCAAGTCCGACAAGAAATCGCGAAAGGTCGCGAACCGTATGCGTGTTTCAGACGTCATGGCCAGCCTTCCGGTGGATCTGCTCCTGAACCTCGTTCTTGCAGCGTGCTATGGCGCGGATTGCCCGCCGGTTGACACGTTGAACGAGCGGAATGTGGACGTTCAACTCGTCGCCCGTGGCAAATAGCTTCGCAGTCGGATAACCCGCGAAGTGACTCTGGATGTGCAACCAATACGCTCTGTCTCTACTTCCATCATACAGCACGAAGATGACCGGGTAAGCCTCGCTCAGCCAGAGCTTCAGGTCGCGGCGGCTGATCGGCCAGGAGACTGTCCGCCCATCCTTCAGCGAGAGGAGACGGTCGGTCGCCTTCACCTGAAAGAAGACGACACCGCCTTCGACTTGACCGCGCTGGTCATACGTGACCGCCGTGAAGTCGTATCCATAGTCATGTTGCACCCGCTGGCCGGTATAGCCGCAAAGTAGCACCTGCCGCTCGACGTAGTTCACGGCCAGGTCGGCGATCACGTGTTGTCGTGTGCGGGTTTTTCCCGAGATCGCTTGATTTGTCACGGTGCTGGCTCTCGGCGATGCCTGCTTCCTCTGCATTTGAACGCCATTTCAGCGTACCGAAAGATGTCGTCGCCGTACAGGGCTCGCATCCACCGAACACGACAACGTCCCGTCCCTGGCCCGCGTGGACGAG
>CAIYOB010001463.1 GCA_903927685.1 uncultured Planctomycetaceae bacterium | reverse complement strand
TGTTCGCCGTACATGTCCTTGCCCGCCTGGCAGGCATGGATGCAGGGCAGGTAGTGCCAGTGCTCCGGCGTCGCGTAGACCACGACGTCCACTTCCTTGCGATCCAACAGCGCCCGGTAGTCCTCGAACCAAGGGCAGCGGTGGTACTTGCCCCAGGCTTCGGCGCGGCGCGTGTTGAGGTCCGCCACGGCAACGATCCGGGCATTCGCCGGCCGCTCGCCCTGGCCGCCTTTGCCGATGGCCAGCTGGCCGTTCCGCCGCCCGCAGCCGATGATCCCGACGCCGATCTCGTCGTTGGGCGAGACGCGAGGCGCAGGACGGCCCCGGGGAATCGTCGCTTGCCGGCACGAGATGAAGTACGGTACGGTGATCCCCGCCGCGGCCGCGGCTGCCGCCTGTTTGAGTGCCTGACGCCGCGAGATCTGGTTGTCAACTGGCATGAAAACACCTCCGCTAACGGACTGGTGGCCGGCGGCGTTCTGCGCGCCCACGCAGCGACGACGGCACCAGGGTTGGATTCTGGCAGTTACCAAACTAGAGACGCGCTGCCGGATGTGCAAGTCCACATGCGCCCCACCTGCGCCCGACACCAGCCGCGCCGGCACACCGGCGGCACACAACCCTGCTCCGCGGCCGGATCGCGTCCCGCTATACGGCCCGCGGGACGTACCAGCACGAGTGGTGGTGAGTCATGCCGATATGCGGATAGTAGGTTTCGGCCTTCGGAGCCGAGACCAGGTACAGCGTGGTGTTCAGGCCGGCGGCTTCGTGGGTGCGCCGCAGTAACTCGCGGCCGATGCCTTGCCCCTGCACCGCCGTGTCGACAGCCAGATCGGACAGGTAGGTGCAGAAGCTCCAGTCGGTAATGGCTCGCGAGACACCGACCAGCCGGCCGTCGAGCCGGGCCGTGACGATCACGTCGGCGTGGCGGAGCATGCCGCCAATCGCGTCGGGATCGTGGATCGGCCGGCGCTCGGCCAGCGTCGAACGTTGGAGCACATCGATGAATTCGCCCGGATCGAGATCCGGTTCGAGTTGATAGGTTGGACCCATGTTTGTCTCTCGGTGAGGAGTGCGGAGGCCTGATTCAGCGAAAGGATGAATGCGGGGCGCGTGGTCTTGGTCCCCCTCGGAAGTTGTCAATTCGTCGTCCGCAACCGCTCCGCCACCTCCAACACCAGCCGCTCGGTGGTTTCCCAGTCGATGCAGGCGTCGGTGATGGATTGGCCGTAAACCAGGGAATCCAGGGGTCGCGGGAACGCTTGTTGGCCCGCCAGCAGGTTGCTTTCCAGCATGGCGCCGAACACCGACGCCGTCCCGGCGGCGCGCAGTCCCGCGACGTACCGCATGACCTCCGGCTGCCGGCTGGCGTCTTTGCCGCTGTTGCCGTGGCTACAGTCGATCATGATCGCCGGGTCGAGTCCCGCCTTGGCCAGTTGCCGTTCGGCGTCGGCCACATGTTCGGCGGAATAGTTCGGACCGTCGTCACCGCCGCGGAGGACAATGTGGCAACCGGGGTTGCCCTTGGTCGTGACGGCCGAAGCCACGCCGTCGCCGCTGATGCCCATGAACGTCTGCGGTTCGCGGACCGCCTTGATCGCGTTGACCGCGGGACCGATCGTTCCGGGCGTGGCGTTCTTAAAGCCCATCGGCATGGACAAGCCGGAGGCCATCTGGCGGTGCGTCTGCGATTCGGTCGTCCTGGCCCCGATGGCCGACCAGCAGATCAAATCGGCGATGTACTGCGGCGTGATCGGGTCCAGCAATTCGGTGGCCGTCGGGACGCCCAGGTCGATGACATCTCGCAGGAAGCGGCGGGCCAAACGCAGGCCCTCGACGATATTGTCCGAGCCGTTCAGATTCGGGTCCATGATCAGGCCCTTCCAGCCGACCGACGTGCGGGGCTTTTCGAAATAGCACCGCATGACGACGTACAGCGTGTCCTGAACGCGAGCGCTCAAGCTGCGCAGCCGGGTTGCGTATTCATGACCGGCCCGCGTGTCGTGAATCGAGCATGGGCCCACGATCAACAGGAACCGGGGATCGCGGCGTTGGATGATCTCGCGGATGATCTGCCGCGATTCCGCCACAAATTCTTCCTGGGCTTCCGACCGCTGGATTTCGTGCAGCATCAACGCGGGCGCCGGGAGCGGAATGTAGGAAGCAACGTTGAGATCCGAGACTTTTCTCATGCGCGGGTTACCTGCGACAGGCGGGGGGCCGGGGTGGAAGTCATATTCCAGATTGTTCGCGATCTTGCGTCGCACTGCAAGGGTGGCGAAGCCGAGGGGAGCTGCTGGTTGCACACCACCAGCGGCGAACGGCGGGCGTCAGCCTGCCGGTGCCCGGCGAACGGCGGGCGTCAGCCCACCGGAGACGAGGGAACGGCCAAGTTCACTCCCATCCGCAGCGTCCTGCCACGTGACGACGGGCGGCGGTTCGAGTATGATCAAAGGCCGGTAGTTTGGCTTTCCACCATGTTCCACTTGCCAGGGAGAGAATTCATATGGATCGGCGGGCTTTCTTGATGACGGGAATGGGAGCGGCCACGGCGACGGCGGCGGCGAGTCTCGCGCGCCACGGAATGACGGCAGAGGCAGCCGAGGCGCCCCAGGCGACCGGCTTGCGCACCAAGATCGCGGTGGCTCCGCAGTGGTTCAAGGGCACCCACGTGGAACAGATCGAACAGATCGCCGCCGCCGGTTTTTCCGCCTTTGAGACGCTCGGCTGCGGCGGCTGGGACGACAAAGAGGCCGTCCGGAAACGCTGTGAAGAACTGGGCGTGGCCTGCGGCGCGGTCGGCGGCGGCATGGGGACCATCAACGATTGGGGCCCCAACGACCCGGCCAACCACCCGCGGTTCGTCGAGGCCGTCAAGGTCGGCATCGCGCAGGCCAAGGCGATCGGCTCGAAACGCGTCCTGTCGCTATCCGGACCCGCCCGGGCCGGGGTCAGCAAGGAAGAGCAGATGGACGCGCTGGTCAAGGCCGGCAAGCTGGTCGCTCCCCTGCTGGAAGAGGCCGGGATCGTGATGGTCTGGGAGACGCTGAATGTGCTGGTCAGTCACCCCGGCTATTTCCTGGTCTACTCGGCCGACGGTTCAGAACTGGTCAAGCGTACGGACCACCCCAACGTCAAGTTCCTGTACGACATCTTCCACCAACAGATCAGCGAAGGCAACTTGATCCTGAACATCCGCAAGTACATCAACGAAATCGGCCACTTCCACTTTGCCGACAATCCGGGACGGCACCAGCCGGGCACGGGCGAGATCAACTACAAGAACGTGTTCAAGGCGATCTACGAGACCGGCTATCGCGACATCGTGGCCTGCGAGTTCGGCATCACCAAGGGGACGCCGACGGAAGAGGTGTTGGCCGTGCTGGCCGAATGCGACCGCTGGTAGTAGCAAGGTGACGTCATGAACCATGTCGAACGATTTCGCGCCGTGATGGCCGGCCAGAGCGTGGACCGGCTGCCGATCTGGGAATGGGCCATGTGGTGGGACGAGACCATCGCCCGCTGGCGGAACGAGGGCCTGCCCGCCGAACTGGAGTCGGTGTTTGACATCGCCCAGTACTTCGGCCACGACCCCTATCAGCAGTTCTGGTTCAGCACGACCGATCCGACGATCGAGGCCGTCCAGCATCACGTCGAGGGCATCGTCTCGGACATGGACGATTACCTGCGGGTCCGCCCGCAGTTGTTCCCGGATCATTCCGCGGCCATCGAGTCGATGCGCGCCTGGGCGGACCGCCAGGCGCGCGGCGAGGCCGTGGTCTGGATCACGCTCGAAGGCTACTTCTGGTTCCCGCGGACGCTGATGGGGTTCACCAAGATCAGCCTGGCGTTCTACGACCAGCCGGAACTGCTGCACCGCATCAACCAGGACCTGACCGACTTTAACCTGCAGATCCTGGAACGGGTTGCCAAGGTCTGCGTGCCGACCTTTGCGACCATCGCCGAGGACATGTCGTACAACAACGGGCCGATGATCTCAGAACGGCACTTCGACGAGTTCATTGCGCCGTACTACCGACAGATCATTCCCCGACTGCATGAACTGGGCGCCGTCGTGCTGGCCGACACCGATGGCGACGTGACAAAGATGGTGCCGTGGCTGATGCGCGAAGGCCTGCACGGCGTGCTGCCGCTGGAACGGCAGGCCGGCGTCGACGGGATGCAATTGCGGCAGCGTCATCCGACCGTGTGCATGGTCGGCCACTACAACAAGATGGTCATGAACCAGGGCGAAGAGGCCATCCGGCAGGAGTTCGAACGACTGGTGCCGCTGATGAAAACCGGACGGTTCATCCCCAGCGTCGACCACCAGACTCCGCCCGGCGTGTCCCTGGACGAGTACCGGATCTATCTCCGTTGGCTGCGAGAGTACGTGCGACTGTAGGCCGCACGCCGCAGGTTTCCCTTGGCACGCGTCGGGTACCTGACTATAGTTTCCCGGCTGTAGTTTGATTCCTGATTCAGGTCGCCAATAATGAGACATACACCTCTTGTGCTCGCCGTTTTCCTGGGATTGGG
>CAIYOB010001462.1 GCA_903927685.1 uncultured Planctomycetaceae bacterium | reverse complement strand
GGCCAGGGTCAACGAAGATCCGATTCCCGAGGTGGTCGTGGGCATGGGGGTAAACGGCGTCTCCCGCGTCGAAGTCTGGGCGTGGGCCGACTCGCAGGCGGGCTTCACCCTGCTGGGCGCGATTCCCCACGCGTTCACCGGGGCCAGTGACAACGCCCCCGTCCATGTCGCCGCGATCGACCGGGCCGGCGCCGACATACCGGCGTCGATCTTCGCCGTACAGGGTCCCATCGGTACGGTAGGCGAAGTCCGGCGTTTTGACATCACGAGTACGTCGCCGTTTGTGTATCAAGAGTCCGCGTTATCGGGTTTTTCCGGGCCCTGGTTCATCGCCACGAGCAAATCGAATGCAGACGCGGCCCGCTCGACACCCGCTGCCGTTCTCGTCAGCGTGTGGACGAACCCCGCCCAGCGGCTTGACGTCAACGACGACGGTCTGGTCAGCCCCCTGGACGCATTGGAGACCATCAACTACGTCAACTCGCGCACGGGCGAAACCGCGCTGCCGGCCCGGCAATTCTCCCCGCCACGGTTCTACGACACCAACCATGACGAGGTGCTCACACCCGCGGACGTGCTGGTCGTCCTCAACTATCTCAACTTGGCCGCCGAGGGGGCCGAGGGGGAAACGACCGCAGACGGCGCCGCGCCGCGCTCCAGCGAAGCCGCCTTGAGTCCGGCGGCGTTCCGCGGAATGCCCGGGACACCCAATCAGCAACCAGCGCGCGTGTTCGTTGACCTGGACGAATCCTCCCCGCCCGACACTCGCTGGCAGCGGCCCCGCAGGGACGACGAGGACCGTGCCAGTGCCGCCGTTCGCATCTGGGCATGCGCCGAGTCGGCTTGGCCCGACTTGGAGTCGATTCTGGATGACCTTGCGCGGGGCACGGGGACCGAGTCAAGGTGAGCTACAAAGACCACCGTCTACCAGCGGGCTTCCAGGCCGCCGCTGACGCCGTGCAGGAAGACCGTCCCGTCGCTGCTGATCTGACTGCCTGACGTGGGCAGGTAGGTGAAGTCGAGTTGATCCGGGGCGAGGGCGACCCCGGCGACCCAGAGCAGATTATAGCCGGCCCGGAGGCTCCAGACGTCCGTCAGGCGGTAGATGCCGGTCAGGTTCAGTTCGCCCACGAAGGCGACTTGCCCGCTGGCGGCCGACGTCAGGGGGCGGCGTGGGAAACTGCCGCCCTCGGCCCAGTCCAACACGTACTGCTCCTGTTGAACGCCGTTGCCGAATAGCCCCGCCTTGCCGACCGCCTCCCAGCCCAGCCTCGGCCCCCAGCGCCGGACACGCGCCCCGAGGTGAGCCCCATACAGGTCATTGTGAGTGCGGACATTGTAGTTGCCCGACTCGGTGTCCGTCGGGCCGGGCGTGGTCTGTTGCCGCTCGGCATAGATGTTGAATGTCTCCTGCAGATGCAGGTAGCGGAAGCCGGCGAGCCACTCCACCGTCCCGCAGGACTGGCGGCAGTCGCCAGCCTTTGCCCCACAGCGGCCGTCATGGCCCTTCTCGCACGGCTCACAGCAGCCGCGGCAGTGGACCAGATTCAATTCGCCGCTGTGCAACGCGGACCAGTAATCCAGTCGAGCCTGGCCAATGTCGCTGAATACATTGCTGACATAGCCCAGTT
>CAIYOB010001461.1 GCA_903927685.1 uncultured Planctomycetaceae bacterium | reverse complement strand
GGCCGGCTATGTGAACCCGGCCAGTCAGCATCGCTTGGGCCGGCAGTCGCGGCGCGTGCTCGAACAGGCACGTGACACGGTCGGCCGGATCCTCGGTTGCCACTTGTCGGATATCCACGCCGATCGAATCGTCTTCACGAGCGGCGGCACCGAAGCGAACAACCTGGCTCTGCTGGGACTTGCCGGACTCCCTCCCGGACGCGTGATCGTTTCCGCGATCGAGCATCCCAGCGTCAGCGGCCCGGCGGAACAACTCGCCCGACTCGGCTTCGACGTCCAGCGAGTCCGCGTGTCCCGCGAGGGTGTCGTCCAGATCGACCACCTGCGGGACTTGCTGAACCAAGACACCCGGTTGGTCAGCGTCATGCTGGCCAACAACGAAACCGGCGTCCTACAGCCGATTCTCGAACTGGCCGAGATCTGTGCGCAGGCCGGCGTGCCTATGCACACCGACGCCGTCCAAGTCGTTGGGAAACTGCCAGTCCATTTCCGCCAGCTGGGCGTGACCGCCATGTCCCTGGCCGCCCACAAGTTTCATGGGCCCCGCGGCATCGGTGCCCTGGTCGTACGCTCCGATGTCAAGTTGTCTCCCCGGCTGTTCGGCGGCTTTCAGCAAGAAGGCTTGCGACCCGGCACGGAGTCCGTCGCCTTGGCTGTGGGACTGAGTCGAGCCTTGGAATTGTGGGAGCACGAATCGGATTCCCGCCTGCAACGAATGACGGGCCTGCGAGACCAGTTGGAGCATGGAATCCGAGCCGAAGTGCCTGACGTGGTCATCAACGGCAGTTCCGCCGCGCGGCTTCCCCACACAACAAATGTGTCGTTTCCGAGTGTCGATCGCCAAGCCCTGCTGATGGCCCTTGACTTGGCCGGCATCGCCTGCTCGGCCGGTTCCGCGTGTGCGAGCGGTTCCAGCGAGCCGTCGTCTGTGCTGTTGGCAATGGGACTGCCGCCAGAGATTACCGCCGGAGCCATCCGGATCAGCCTCGGAGCCGATTCCACCGCGACAGAAATCGACCAGGCAATTCGACGTATCTCCAATATTGTCAACGAGTTGAGAACAAGAAATCGACGATGAAGAACCTCGGAACCTCAGTTCCATAATTCATAATAAACAGAACTATAGGCCAACATGCACTAATAACCTGTTATTTCTGGATCTTGTTCAGAGTATTTCCTTGCTCCGAGGTGATGCTACGACGACGGAGTCGCTCGAACAAACCCCGTTCCAGGGCTACCTCGTCTCGTCATAAGCGCAAAAATGGATATAATTTGCGGCTTGTGTATGACGTGCTTGTTCCACTTGAGAACCGATACGGCATCAACATGGTCGGCGGTGTATTCTCGATCAAGTCTGCAGCCGGTGACACGACGCGTGCCGCTTTGAAGAGTGCTACGGCGTCGCTGCTGCCGGAGTACATCGGCAGCTCCGAGAATCTGCTCGTGCCGGCCGCCGTCGATGCCCTTTGCCAGCAGCCTCCGAAGTACAACCCGGTGGTTTTCTTTGGGTCGACGGGCACGGGCAAATCGCTGCTGGTGCAATTGATCGCCGCGCGTTGGAAACGCGACAACAAATCGTCCCGCGCCGTGCTCACCACCGGCGCCGACTTTGCCCGCGACTATGCCCATGCCGTCGAGACCGATTCCCTGCCCGACTTGCGCGCCAAGTATCGCCGCGCGGGCTTGGTGGCCATCGACGATTTGCACGAGATCGGCGAGAAGACCGCGGCCCAACACGAACTCGTCCGCACCTTGGACGTGTTGCTGGCGAACCAGCAACGATTCGTCGTCACTTTGCCGCATTCTCCCGCCGAGATCACGACGCTGGTGCCGGCGCTGGCCAGTCGGCTGGCCGCCGGGTTGACGGTTCCCCTGCAGCCGCCGGGCCCGGCCGCACGCCGCTTGATTCTGCGTTCGCTGGTCGCCAACCGGGGTTTCTCGTTGCCCGAACGGGTCGTGGACCTGGTCGCTTCTGATACGCTGACCGACGTGCTGAAACCGGCCACCGTCCCGCGGCTCCTGCAGACGCTCGTCCGCCTGGAGCGGTTTTCGCTGGAAGGCGACATCTCGGCCGACGAGCAGACGCTGCGCCGCTGCCTGCAGCCGGTGTCAGGTGGCGACGAGCCGCAGTTGCAGTCCATCACCAAGCACGTGTCCAAATACTTCAACCTGCGAGCGACGGAGCTGCGCGGCAAGACCCGGCAGCAGCGGGTCGTCCGAGCCCGCGGAGTCGCCATGTTCCTGGCCCGGCAGCTGACGGCCAATAGCCTGGAGAGCGTCGGACGCCACTTTGGCAACCGCGATCATACCACCGTATTGCACGCCTGCCGCAAGACCGAATCGCTGCTCGAGACCGACCCCTCGATCCGGCAAGCGGTGGCCGACTTGACCAATCAATTGAGCACCGAATGAGCATGGAGGACAGCCCGGCAACGGTCGTGGAAAACTTGTTCGCCGGTTGTCGACGGATGTCGATCTCCGTCGGCAACTCGACCCGTGAACTCGCCCGCGCGGATTTCGATCGACCGCTGACGACAGACCGTCGACGGTCAGCTGACACTGGATCGACGGGTTTTCCACCGGCTGGATAAAGCGCGTAACTCGTTTCCCGGGCGCTCGTTACCAGTCGCCGGAATGAACCTGTCAACCATCGGTGCCGGAAGACTACTACGACTATCGAGAGATCAACAAGAAATAGGAATACACATCGTTACTGAATCCCGAGGCGCGGAAACATGAAGATCAGCTGCAATCGTGAGAAACTATGGTCGGCCTTCCAGACAGCGGCATTGGTGGCGCCGGCCCGCAGTCCGAAGACGATCCTGCAGAACGTGAAACTTGAGGTCCACGAGCAAGGTGCCGTATTCATGGCCACCGACTTGGAAATGGGCGTTCGCATCCAGGTCGAGGGCTTGGAAGTTCAGTCGCCCGGCAGCGTCGTGTTGCCGGTCAGCCGGTTCGGCTCGATCTTGCGGGAAAGCAACGACGAGACCTTGCGGATGGAAGTGGACTCCAAAGGCGTCCAAATCCGTGGTGATCGCAGCCAGTACAAACTGCCGGTACAGAACCCGGACGAATTCCCGCTCGTGACGGGCTTTGAGGAAGAGAAGTACCACAAGGTCGCCGCCCGCCTGTTCCGGGAACTGATCCACCGCACGCTGTTTGCGACCGATACCGAGAGCAGCCGTTACGCCCTGGGCGGCGTGCTGCTGGAAATGGATGCGGACAAGATCACGGCGGTGGCGACGGACGGGCGGCGGTTGGCCAAGATGGAAGGTCCGGCGGAGGCCATCGGAGGGCACACCACGGGCGATACGATGACCATCGTCC
>CAIYOB010001460.1 GCA_903927685.1 uncultured Planctomycetaceae bacterium | reverse complement strand
GTTCCTTCGGGGCGAAGGCGAATTCCCCGCAGAGCGCCGGCCCGACGCCAAGACCTCGGTGGCCTGGCTCAAGCACTGTGCGAACTTCGGCCTGGCCGACGAGGGCGTGCTGCTGTTCGAGAAAGGCGGCATGGCCGCTTTCCTGAACCAGTTGTCCGAAGACGACCGCTACGACGCCGAAGACTACTACGCCCAGTGTCGGCGCAAGGCGGCAAAAGCAGCCCGCGAGGATGAGGACGACGAGGACGAAAACACCGACGACGAGGATTGACTCCCATGTCCGAACTTGACTTCTCCGGCTTCATGAATCGGCCTCCCCTGGGCAAGATCCTGGACATCCCGAAAAAGGTCCAGAGCGTCTATTCGCTGACCCAGCACGCCTGGGCCGGGGACAGCGATGACGAACGCCGCGACGCCAAGAAACGCAACCGCGTGCGGTTGGAGACGCTGGACGAACTGCTGATCGATCCGGTCCGCAACTACCTGGATCGGATCTTCGAACCCATCGCCGAAGGACGCGGGCAGGGTTTTTGGGTCCAGGCCGAGTTCGGCGTCGGCAAGTCGCACCTGCTGGCCGCCACGTCGGTCCGGGTCGACGGCGGCCCGCCCGCCCGGGATCGGGCCAAGCAGCGGGAGGATGCCGAGAAGAAAGCGGGGCCGGGCGCCCGCATCGACCAAAACTGGCGAAAGAAGATCGAACGGAAGAAGATCTTTCCCATCGTGTTCAGCCTGGAAGGCTGTGGCGGCGGCCAGGCCAACAAGCTGGAAGATTTCGTCCTGGACGAAGCCCAGCTGACCTTCGGCCTGCGCGAAGAGAAACCGCTGGCGGTGTACCCCGAAGAGCATCTGGTCAAGCTGTTTCTCAAGGAGCATCAGAAGGAGTTCAAGGACTCGCTGCGCACCTTCTTGGCCGACAAACGCCTGATGCGCGGACTGCCCCGGTACGACTACGACGGGCTGATGCAGGCCTGCCAGCGGCCGGAGTCCCAGCGGGACGCCGGCCGCCTGCTGATCGCCTTTTACAACTACAAGAAAATCCAGCCGCAGGTGCCCGTCGAACGCGGCGAGCGGCTGGCCTGTGCGGTTCGCGATATCCTGGCCGCCGGCTACGACGGGATCTTCGTGGCGATCGATGAAATGTCCGAGTACCTGCGGCGTTCGCAGCACACCGCCGAGGACGAAGACTGTCTGTTGGCGTTGTCCAGTTCGCTGGCCCACGCCCAGGGCCTGCCGATCTGGACCCTGGTGGCCGCTCAAGCGTCGCATACCAACCCCCAGAAGATCATCGCCGCCGACCGACTGCGGCAGGAACTGCTCGAGCACAAGCCGGAACGGTTCCGGGACATCGTCGTCCAGCGAACCCGTCAGATCACCGACCGCGACGCGGTGCAGGTGTACTACGACGGCTATCGCAATCTGATCCCCTGGGTCAAGGCGGCGGCGAAGGAAGATTTCGAGGCTTCCTTCCCGTTCCCGCCTGATGCGCTGACCGTGTTGCGCGACATCTCGAAAAAGCTGACCGGCACGCGTTCGACGATCAGCTTTCTGCACCTGGCCCTGCAGAACGCCGCCAAGGCCAACGCCAAGACGCTGGTTCCCCTGTGGATGGTCTTCGACGATCTGATGTCGTACCAGGGCAAGGCCTCGCCCGGTTCCTCCGGCGCGATCAGTATTCGCACGCGTTTCAAGAGCGAGGTGGCCGCGCTGGACGCGGCCCAAGCGACGCTGCAGCGGATCACCGATGGCCAGCTGGCGCGGCCTCAGAATCGCGCCCGGGCGGAACGCATCCTGAACACCTTGTTCCTGTACCACTTGTCCGGCGTCGCCGGCCTGACCAAAGAGCAGATCCTGGATGCCGTCTCCGATCTGAAACCCAGCGAGGACCAATTGGAAGCGCAATTGGGCCACTACGAGACGATCCTGGAGGAAATGCGCGGCAAGCTGCGCAATCAGATCCGTTGCCAACAGGGACGGTACGAGTTCATTCCCAAGGAGACCAGCGCCTACGACGACCTGGTCGCACAGGCTGCCGAGCGATTGAAGGCCGACCCGCAGTTGCTGTGGCAGAAGATCGACCGCCTGATGGTCTTTTCCGATCCCGACGCGCCGTCCCCGTTTGCCGGCTGTGTCGCCGAGGAAGACGGCCGGCTGGTCAAGTTCGACTTGGACCGCTGGCACGGCCAGGAACGCAGCGGGCGGATCACGGCCGCGGACTTGACCCAGCCCACCGC
The DNA here is from genome assembly GCA_903927685.1 of uncultured Planctomycetaceae bacterium. The sequence continues at coordinate 806 of CAIYOB010001460.1, read as the reverse complement.
GACTCCGGCGGAGGTCGATACGCACGGCAACGAGGACGAGTTCCTGGTGATGATCGCCAAACGGCCGATGGCGGCCAAGGATGTCGATCGGTTCCTCAAGAAAACGAAGGATCCCCGCGTCGCCGTCTGGGCCCCCGCCGAGCCCAACGAGCAGGAGAAAGCGGCCCTGATCGGCGTGCTGGCCCATTTGCAGGTGGCGGACGAGAACAAGGACGGGAATCTGGAGAAAGAGGGGCGGCGGGAATTCAAGCGGGACATCCAGCGGGCCTATACCGTGCTGGTGGCGATCTACGCCCGCGGCGTCGCCAAGACCATCCGGATCACGCCCACGCTGACCATGGTCGGCGGCGTCGAGGGGGCGATCACGCAGATGGCGAGCGAAGCCCTGGATAGCTGCTACCAGTCCCGGAACATCGACTTTGGCAATCGGAAATTCGACACGCCGGGAGCGGTCAAGCTGATCAACGGCTTGGTGAAACGGGGCCAAGCGGTCAGCGAAGGGGACCAACTGTGGAGCGCCGTCGAGAACTTTGCCGAGCCCCTGGGATTGGTCCGGCCGGGGCTGCCCAGCCGCCTGGACCCCGGCGGTTCGGCGTTCTACCAGGCCATACGCCAGCGCGTCGAGGATCGCGGCGGCACGGGGCTCGAAGTCCGCACGGTCTACAATTGGTTCACCGGGTACAACCCCGAGGATGGCCCCGAGTCCGTCGGGCTCACGCGTCGCATGGTCGACCTGTACCTGCTTTGCCTGGCTCAGCAGGGCGTGATTCAGATCAGCTACGGCAAACGCGGCGAGTGCATCGATC
>CAIYOB010001459.1 GCA_903927685.1 uncultured Planctomycetaceae bacterium | reverse complement strand
TGCCGCAGGCTGCGGAGGCAGGCGTCGCAGAATTGCTCGGATTTCTGGTCGATGCCTTCAACGTACGGCGAACTGAGCATGACGCAGCCCGGCCGGTGGCAATGCACCAGGTTGTAGGTATGGCCCAATTCGTGGACGGCCTCCTTGACCAGACGTTGGAACAGCAGTTCGCGGTTGGCAGGCAGGCCGTACAACTGGGCGTCCAGCCGATAGGTCGAAACCACAGCGGCCTGGCCGTCCAACTGGGCTTCGCCGAACACGTACGTCAGAACGGGAATGAACAAGTCCACGCCGGCGACTCCCAGGATCCGCGTGGCGCCCGGGGCCTGCTGGTTCAGTAGTTGGGCCAACAGCAGACGCGAGTTGTACTGGCCCCGCGCGGGATCGAATGCCAGCTCCGGATCGAACGCGGGCGGATGCTGTTCGACCCGCAAGCGGAATACGCTCGCCAGTCGGGCCGCCAACGGCGCCACCATGTCGCGCGCTTCGCCGCAGTAGATCGGTACCAGGTACAGCACGCCCACGGTAAGTGTTCTCCCGGATCCAAGGTCCGGCTTCACGGCCGCCTCAGGTGCGCAGCCCGTATTTCTTGATCTTGTTGTAAACCGTCACTCGATCCACCTTGAGGATCTCGGCAGCCTGGGTGACGTTGCCTCCGGCCCGCTCGAGCACGGCGGCGATATGCCGCTTTTCCATTTCGGCCAGCGACTGGTCGGACGGCACGTCGCTGCGGATCGGCTTGCGCAGCGGCAAGTCCTCCGGCCGGATGGCGGGCGGCGTCCCCACGACCATGGCCCGTTCGATCGCGTTGGACAGCTCGCGGACGTTGCCCGGCCAATCGTAGGCGTTGAGCAACTCCAGCGCCTCGGGACTGATCTGGGTGATGCGTTTGTCCATCTGGGCGGCAAAGCGGTGCATGAAGTGGTTCGCCAAGGCGGGAATGTCGCCGCGGCGAGCGCGGAGCGGAGGCAGGTCGATGGTGAAGACATTGATGCGGTAGTAGAAGTCCTCGCGGAAGCGGCCTTCCCGTACGGCGGCCTCGAGGTCCTCGTTGGTCGCACAGACCACGCGGAAATCCACCTTGATCGGCCGCCCGCCGCCGATCCGCGTCACTTCCTTGGTTTCCAGGACCCGCAACAGGTCGACCTGCATCTTGGTATTGATGGCGCCGACTTCGTCCAAGAACAGCGTGCCGCCGTCGGCCATTTCGATCTTGCCTTTGCGGCGGAACTGGGCCCCGGTGAACGCACCCTTTTCGTGGCCGAACAGTTCGCTTTCCAGCAGGCTCTCCGGCAGCGCGCCGCAGTTGACGGCGACGACGGGAAAGTACCGCCGCCGGCTGTTGGCGTGAATCGCCCTGGCGATGACCTCCTTGCCCGTGCCGCTTTCGCCCAGAATCAAGACCGTCGCGTCCGTCTTGGCCACGTGCTCGACCAACTCCAGGACTTTGCGCATCGGAGGGCTGTCGCCGACGATTTCGTCGACGGCCACCAGGCCGTCGATGGTCTCGCGGAGCTGCGTGTTCTCTTCACGGAGCCGCAACTGTTCCAACGCCCGCAAGACCAGGTGGCTCAGTTCGTCGGGATCGATCGGCTTGGTGACGTAGTCAAAGGCGCCTTGCTTGAGCGCTCGGACCGCCGTGTCGACCGAGGCAAAGGCGGTGATCATGATCACTGCCGCTCGGGGATCGATCTGCTGGATGTGCTGCTGCAGTTCCATGCCGTCCATGCCGGGCATCTTGATGTCCAGCAGGATCACGTCGAAACGCTGGTCCTGCAGGACCTTCAGGGCGGCGGCGGCGTTCTCCGCCGACTGGACCTGGAAGCCGTCCTTGCGGAACCAGTGATACAGCGAATCGCGGACCGAGAACTCGTCGTCCACGATCAAGATACGCCCGGACGTAGTTGCCATAGCACCTTTCCTTACCTGGGAATTTGCCCTCCGTGACGTCCTAACCGCTACGCGTGCGGGTCCGCCGACGGCGTCTGCCTGCCCTGCCAGGCCGGGTTTCGCGGCAGATACATGTGGAAGATCGTCCCCTTGCCGATCTGCGACTCGACTTCGATTCGCCCCCCGTGCCGCTGCACGATGCCGTAGACCACCGACAGGCCCAGGCCGACGCCGTTCTCCGCTTCCTTGGTCGAAAAGAACGGCTCGAAGATCTGCGGCAGCACTTGGCTGGGAATTCCCACGCCCGTGTCGGCGATCGCGACCTGGACCTCGTCGTCCGTGCCGCTCAACCGCAAGGTCAGTTGTCCTTCCCCAGCGGCCAGATCCTTCATCGCCTCGACGGCATTGACCAGCAACGCGATCAATGCCTGCTGCAGCTGCCCCTCGTCCGCCACGATCCGGCTGTCTCCACTCAGCAGTTCGCATTCGAGCTTGATCCCGCTGATCTCCAGGTGGTGGCGGACCAGCATCAGGCTGCGCTGGACGGCCTGGTTCAGATCGAGGGACGCCATCTCCACCCCGCTGGGCCGGGCGAACAGGAGCAGATTCTGGACGATCGCGCCGCAGCGTTTACATTCCTTCTCGATCAGACTCAAATACTGGGTCAACTCGTCCCGGATCTCGGGCGCCAGGGGCTGGTCGCCGAGTTCCCGACGCACCAAGCTGGCGTACGCCAACACGCCCGTCAGCGGGTTGTTCAGTTCGTGCGCGACCGTCGCCGACATCTTGCCCAGCGAAGCCATCTTTTCCATCTGCAGCACCTGCCGCTGAGCGCGGCTCAGTTCGTCGGTCTTCTCGACGACCTTGTCCTCGCATTTCCGGGACCACTCCGTCAGTTCCCGCCGCGCGGTCTGCAGGTCGCACGCCATCCGATTGAAGGACTCGGCCAGCCGGGCCAGTTCGTGCCGGCCGCGGACTTCGACCCGCGTGTCCAGGTCGCCGTCAGCGATCCGCCGCGTGCCTTCGTACAACTGGCTTACCGGCCGGTGGACAACCCGCCGGATGACTCCGGCCGTCACGAGGCCGATGACGGAGATCAGCAGCAAGGTCGTCCAGAGGAATTGCTTCTGGGCGGCGCGAATCGCCGCTTCCAGCGGCGCCATGGACATTTCCAGATCGAGCACCCCCAGCACCCGCTGTTCGGCCGGATGGGCATGGCAGGCCGCGGTCGAGCAGGACGGTTCGTTCTGAATCACGGACAGTTGGCGGAGAACCTCCAAGTCGTCGCGGATCCGTTCCAGGCTGTTCTTCTCGAGGACCGCGGAGCCTTTCATCTGCCCCTTGGGATGACAGCTGGTGCAGGTCAACGAGGCGAGTCCGATTTGCTGGCCCACCTCGTCCCGCTGGGCCGACATCATGATCGTCCCCTTCTTGTCGTACACTCGGATGGCCGCGATCTCCGGCCCCGCCGCTAAGCGATCAATGGTCGCCTGCACCTCCGGCTTGCGGTTCAGGAGCATCCCGTCATGCGTGGCCCGCATGATCAACTGGCTGGTGCGATCCAAGTCGGCCCGCACAAACGCCTGAAAGTCGTGCTGCGTCGTATCGAAGCTGATCATCGCGTGGATGGACAGCACCACCCCCACGGTCAGGAACAAGGGGACCAGCAGACGAAATCCCAGAGACTGAACAATCGTGGTGAAGCGGTCACTCATGGTCGTTCTCTCCGGAGTCGTGGATCCGCGGCTACATGGGCTGTTGCTGACCAGAATTGTAACACAGATGCGCTGAATAAATCATCGCCGCGCTGAAATTTTCAACGAAAAGATTCGACTAGAAGCCGGATAACGTTATTGGAGCACTCAATCGCAACCCCTTTTGCAGTCGCGGATTTCGACAATTTTGACGTATTCTTCCGCGTTTTGGTCCGCCATCTGCAGAACTCAGAATTGTGGATTTAGGACTCCTTGTGTGAAATAGGGGGGAATGCATGATGTCGCATCCCATGATCCCTGAAAGTGCTCGGCCGTGCCTGTGGATGAGCGCCGGTCTGCTGACGTATCGGTTGTGCGACCGCGACTTCGATTGCGAGCGGTGTCCGCTGGACGCCGCCTTGCGGCGGGGCGAGTTGTCGGGCAGTCGCGACCATGAAGCGTTGCTTGCGCCCAATCGCGACACGGGCGATTTTCCGGAGGATCGTCAGTACACGGCGGGGCATGCGTGGCTCCAGGCCGTCGCAGATTCCGACGGCGGCCGGCTGAGGATTGGGCTGGATACCTTCGCCGCTGCGATCATCGGACGCTGTGCGGGGGTGACCTGGAATCCACTCGGCCGGCGGCTGGCTGCGGGCGAGCCCGTCTGCCGGCTTGATTTGGGCTTGGGCACGCTGTGGGTCGGGGCCCCGGCCGCAGGGGCGGTGGTTGGGGAAAACGCGGTCCTCCGGGAGCATCCCGAACTGCTGGTGACCGAACCGTATACGACGGGCTGGATCGCGGAGTTCCAGCCGGACGAGGACTTGGACGACGAGCGACTTGTGCCTGCCGAGTTGTCGCGGGAGCGGTCACGGCTGGACTTGCAGCGGTTTCGGCGGCGGGTGGCGATGCACCTGTTGGCCGACGATGCCGGGCGACTGGGTCGAACCATGGCCGACGGCGGCGAGCTGCTGACCGATCTGCGGCAAATGCTAGGCGGGTCCAAGTACCTGGACATCATCCGAGAGTTCATTTACTAACCCTGCGCCGCGACGTGATTCGCAAGATGGCCGTTAGAATGAGGAGTAGACCAATGAGACAGATAGCGATGTGGCTGAAAGAAGGCATCCGCGACACGGCACTGATTCTCTCCGTGCTCGTCGGAGTGCTCCTGTTTGCGGTCGTGGCGATTGCCATGCGGCCCCTGCTGATCGTCGTGGCGCTGCTGGCCTTGGCGGTCAGTCTGGTCCTGTACCGCCTCCGCCCGGGGTTCCGCGAGTGGTTTGATGCGTCGGGCGAAGCGCAGATCACGTACAACGGTCTGCACCTGGCGACCGATGTGGCTGTGCATCCGAACCACAGTTGGGCGCGGATCCGCGGCCGCGAGGCGTTGGTCGGTGTCGACGATTTGGTCCAGTCCATCCTGGGACCGGTCCAGGCGGTGGAACTGCCTCCGGTTGGCCGCCGGGTCACTCAGGGCGAGCGACTGTTCCGTCTGCGGCGCGGAGGCCGGTGTGTGGACGTGCGGGCCCCTGTGTCGGGCACCGTGGTGGCCGCGAACGAGGCGCTGCGGGAGCAGCCCGGTCTGGTCAACGACGACCCGTTCGAGCGCGGCTGGGCCGTCCGGATCCAAGCCGACAAGCCGCAGAAAGAGTCGGCTCCGCTGTTGCGCGGCAGCGAGGCTCGACGCTGGTTCCGCCAGGAGATCGACCGCTTGCTGACGACCATTCTCGGCCACGCGACGTTCCAGGCAGGACCTCAGCTGGCATTCCAGCCGGCCCTTCCCGACGGCGGAACGTTTGTCGACGGCCTGTACCGGGAGATCGACGACGAGACGTGGAACAAGCTGACCGAGGCGTTCTTCTGAAGGACTCGCACACGGACAGCCGTTGCGACTCGTGCACTGTTTCGGGCGACGTCATGACAAGATCTCAACCTGGAGCGGACGGAGCGAATCCAGGTGAAGGTCCCGTTGCGGAAAGGCCATTCGGAGGTCGTTTTCCGCAAACGACGAGGCAATCCGGTGCCGCAAATCGCTCGCCACCTGCGGGGTACTGCACGCCACGACATCGATCCAGTAACGCAGCTCGAAGCGTAAGGCATTATCGCCAAAATCCATGAACAACACCTGAGGTTCCGGTTCTTTCTCCACCAGCACGTGATCTCCGGCCACTTGGGCGAGCAAGTCGGCCACACGCTTTGTATCCGAGCCATACGCCACGGCAACCTCAATGCTGAAACGCACGATCCGATCGGAGTAGGTCCAGTTGGTAACGATGTTTTCCAGCAGCGCGCTGTTGGGAAGCAGTTGTTCAGGACCGTCCCAGAGGTGCACCACGCACGAGCGGATGCCAATGCTACTCACGGTGCCGCGCTGTCCTTGGACGTCCACCACGTCGCCAATCCGAAACGGACGCTCAAACAAGAGGCTGATTCCGCTACTGAAATTCTTCAGCAACGTCTGGGTACCGAAGCCGATGCCGATGGCTAGTGCGCCGCCAGCGAAGGCAAACGCCGCCAATGGGATATTCACCGACTTGAGGCTGAACAGCACTAATCCAATGACCAGCACCACCCGCACCCACCGGCGGATCAGGCGGGCCTGGTTGCGTTCGATCTGCGAACGCCGGGCGGCAATCGATTCCACAATGCGGGAAATGACGTCGGTCAGCCAATAGCCCACGAGGAAAACCAGCAGTGCCAGGCAGATCTTTCCGACCGTCACGCCGCGTCGTCCCGAAACCTGCGTGCCATCGATCGTGGTGATTGTGTCCTGGAAGACATAAACCTCGAAATGCCACAGCCGGGTCAGTAGGTCGGAGGTGCCGGAGAATAAGTCCTTGACCCTTGCCGCGAACGGCAACGCTTGACGCTCGAGCGCAATGGTTTCCTGCCAGCGCCAAACGAATCGCTGGTGCCGCTCCAGACTCTTGGTCGCCCGGGAGAAGATATCCTCGCGCTGCTGATAGGATTGCAGCTTGGCAGCATTGGGGGCTCCCTCGGCCGGGCGGTGGAGCCGGGTCTGCTCCTCAGTGATCTGGTTGGCAGCCAGGGTCAGCTGCTGCTGGTAGTAGGGCATGGCTGCCGCCATCAAGTCGTTGAGCTGGGCGACTCGCTGCGCGGCGTTCTGCAAGTCCACCAATTTCGAGTTGTGAAAAATCGTGAAACGCAACTGCCACATCTGACGTGCGGTAGCCAGATTGGCCAGCATTTCCCGCAGCACCGTCAACCGCTGCGTCGCCGTCTCCGCTTGGATGCTCTGCAACTCCACGGAATCTCGCAGGTTCCGCACGGTCGCCGCCGCGGTGTCCGCACCGGAGGCGTCGTGCAGAACGAGCCGGAGGCTCTCTCGTGAGTTGGCCAACGCCTGCTGGCGAGCCGCCAGTTCCTGGTCCGCCGATTGGACATCGGCCTCACGCTGCTGACGTTCATCTTCCAGTCCGTTCAAGATCTTGTCCAGGTCGGCCTGAGGGAAACTGATATTCAGGCTGGCCAAAGCGAGTTGCCGTTGGAGAAAGGCCAACCGTTGCTGATTCTCGCTCAATCGCTCACGATTCAACTTGATCCGAATGGCATAAGATGCCATTCCAGCGGCCTCATCCCGATAACGGGCACCCTTCAGTTCTCGCAGCCATGCCAAGCGCGCTGCGACAATGGGAGTTCCTGCTGCCTCGATTTGCTCGTCAATCCTCCGGACTTCTCCGTCTCTCCAACGCACTCAGATCATCAAGCTGAAACTCGTACATCCGCACGAGTTGCTGCAGCGCCGAGCAGTATTCGATGAACTCAGCGGCGGTGGCTCCAGGGGGAGAATCGTTCTTTCTTGCCACAGCGCGGTTCAAGTCCTCCTGCGCCGCCGCCAACTTGGTCTTGGTCTGTGAGTCCTGCCCGTCGGAGAGAATGGCATCGCCCGCGCCGGTGGACTGACCCTGCAGCTCGCTCGTCCCAATGCCGACCCCCAACCAAATGGCAAGCCAGGCGGCCGGGAGCCACGCGCGCCAGCGCTCGATCAGGCGACGCACAGTTCGGATCGTCATGTTTCGTACCGTCTGTGCCATCAACTCAGTTTCAAACCGATCCACAGCCAACGCGCACCGACTGGCGTCCAACCCAGTTTGAGGCCGATAGGCCAGCCAATTTCGCAGACCCCAGCCAAGACGAGATAAACCCACGACATCGTTCGTCTCCACACCATGCTGGTTGCCACACCAGACGCATGAATACACACCTCCCGGTTCACAATCCCGCTTCCCTGTGACGTATCGTCCCATTCATCATGGTCAGCAGTACTTCGGTTGCCGCGATCTCGGACGCGGGAATGTCGAACAGGTTCTTTTCCAGGACGATCAGGTCGGCGAACTTGCCAACCTCGATCGAGCCGGTCTTGTCCGCTATGCGCATCTGGCGACAGACGCATCCTTACGGTCTTCGTGGGTGACCGCCCCTTGTTGAACCAGTCGACGCCGCTGCTGGTCAACGCCTACGGTGAGCTGGTCAATGACAGTTGCCGATTCCTCTTCGGCACATTCTTCCCGATCATTTCGCCGCTCAGCCCCGACTCGGTCGCCTTCGCCCCTGGGGTGGCAACGGGCAATCTTGGCGTGTTCCGCGGCCAGATGCGCGTCGAACGCTACCTGCAACTGGATGACGCGCTGCAGGTGACGCTGCAGGCGGGCATCACACAACAGGTCGTCAACGACTTTGTGCCATTGGCCGGACTGGGCGCTATCGGCTCGGACAACGGTTGGCCGAATATCGAGAGTCGCGTGGCCCTGGCTCTGGGCGGTCTGGCTCCGGACACCAAGGAACGGCCCGTCGAATTCGGTCTGGGCGGGGTGATCGGGCAGGCACGGGCCGTGGCGGGCGATGTGGGACGGGTCTCCGAAACCTGGGGCATTAGCGGCGACGTGCGGGCCAAAGTGACGAGCTGGCTTGGGTGCAAGGGCGAATTTTACACGGGGCAAGCGCTGGGCACTTACGGGGGCGGCATTTCGCAAAGCTTGAACGTATTCACCGGCGGCCCGATTCGTTCCAGCGGCGGCTGGGGCGAGGTCTACGTCAAGCCTCTCCCGAAGATCCTGGCCGCCGTCGGCTATGGCATCGACGATCCGCTGGAGCGGGACCTGGCGCCCCTGGCTCGGGCCAGGAATGACTACTATTTCACGTCGATCTTCTACGACGTGACCCGCTTCTTCAACATCGGGGCCGAGGTGGATTATCGCCAGACGTCGTACCTGCTCCCGAACACCGACAATGACGCGTTGGTGTACTATTTCAGGGCGCGGCTGAAGTTCTGAGCGGGCGGCGGGCATGGTCCGGGCAAGTGGATCAGGTCGTCTGCGACGCTGCAGGTTGAACCAGCGCTGGGTGATTGCGAGCGTCGTCAGCTTCTGGTACAGGTACGATCAGGTCGCGATCCTGTGACATGGGGCTCAGGCTCGATAGGGCTGGCGCTGTCACTCGAATGCAAACGGCCAGCGACGTTTCCATTTCTTCCGAGGACCTTTCCATGACTCGATCTTCGCCTCGTATGGCACTCGGCGTGCTTGCGCTCATGGCACTGGCTTCCGGACGTGTGGCGGCAGCCCAGGTGGATCACCTTGTGCGGCGATTGCCGGATCGCCCGAACGTCGTGGTGATCCTGGATGTCGAGAAGGTGTTTCAAAGCCCAATGGCGGAGACGGAACGTTGGCGGGAAACGCATCTGAAAGCGTTCGAGCAAGGCATGATCATGGTTCCGCCGGAGGCGACCCGCTTTGTGCTGGCGTCGCAGTTGGACCTGGAAACAATGGAGCCGATCTGGGAGGCCGCTTTACTAAACGTCAGCCAGGAAGTGTCCATCCCGCAAGTCGCTGAATCGCATGGAGGGAAGGTGGACGTCGTAGCCGGCGTATCGGCGGTCGCGCTGGCCGACGACACGTACGTGATCAAGTTCGGTCCGACGTTGATCGGTGCCATGACCCCCGCGAACCGGCAGTCCGTGGGGCGCTGGATCGAAGCCAGTCGCGACAACAACCGTCAGCCCTTGCCGCCCTACCTGCAGGAAGCCGTCGGCTTTGTGCAGGATGTCGGCACCCCGATCATCCTGGCGTTGGATCTGGAAAACGCGCTGGCGCCGGCCTGGATCCGCAGCCAACTGGGCGAGTTGGAATCCCTGGCGGGCAAGTCGGTCGACTTGGACAAGCTGAGTCAGGCCCTGGCGTCGGTGCGGGGCGTGACTCTCGGCATCACACTTGTCCAAAAACGGTACGGCAAGATCAAGATCGACTTCCAGGAGGATGTTTCTGCCACCGCGGATTTCGCCAAACCGTTGTTGCTCGAAGTGCTTGGCGGGCAGGGCCTGATGATCGACGAGTTCCATGACTGGACGGTGAGCGTTACCGCTCACCAGATTGCCCTGGAAGGCGTGCTCGAGCCCAGCGGTATGCGGCGGATCCTCAGCCTGCTTGAGCCGCCCAATTCCGCCAACTACACGCCGGCCGTGGCCTCCTCGGGAGCCAAGCCCGAAGAAAAAATCATCGCTTACGCCTCTCAGGAGTACTTCAAGACGATCGCGACGATGCTGGACGACCTGCGCGGGAAACGCAAGTCGACCGAATTCGTGACCTGGGGGCAGGTCGGCGCGTGGTTTGAACGCTATGCCCGCAAGATCGATAACCTCCCGATCCTGAATGTGGACCCGGAAATGCTGGATTACGGCGTCTTTGTGGCCGACTCGCTCCGCCAGTCCGAAACCGCCATGAAGGGAATCGGCGCCAAGTCGGGCATGCGCAAGACGCAGCTTCCCAACTATTACAGTACCAGGTCCTGGGCCGTGCCCGTACCGGTGAGTCGCTGGAGGACGGGTGTCGTGTACGGCTGGTCGGCGCAGGAAAACCTCGCGGCGCGCGGACAAGCGGAAGCGCAGATCCGCACTCAAGAGCGGATCCAAGGCAACGCCAACGCGCATTTCATCATGCAGGGCATCGAGCAGGCCTCGTCCGCGGTTCGGCGCCGGATGACGCAGAAATACAAGCTGGAGTTCTGAACGTTGGCCAGCGGACAGGCAGTACGCGGGCGTGGGCATGGGGCAACTCCGTCACCCGTCACGCGGCTTGGAGGGCTTCGCCAACTCGGATCGCTCCGCCCCCGGTTCAACCATGCACCACACCTGCGCGCTCATGTCCGTCCTGTTGCTGGCGCCGCTGGCCCAGCTGCGCGCCGCTGACATTGTCCTCGTCGCCCGGGATGTGCCACCCGCACCGATCGTCGTTTTCCGGGACGCGCCGCCGCGCACCCGGGATGCAGCGGAGACGCTCGCGGACTACATCGGGAAGATCTGTGGGCAGCAGCCGCCCGTGATTGACGGCCAGCCGAATCCCGTGCCGCAGCGGGCAATCTGGGTCGGCGTGCAGCCGGCGGTAAAGCGGTTGTTTCCCCAGACCGACTTTGATTTCCAGCATCCCGAAGAGACGCTGATCGTCGCGAACGACAAGCACCTGGTCATCGCCGGACGCGACCGCTGGAACCCGGCGCACATGCAGGCCCAGGGTCGGCTCGCGATGAAGACCGGCGTCCAGCAGGAGTACGGCACGGCGAACGCCGTGTATTCGTTCCTCCAGGAACAGCTCGACGTGCGCTGGCTGTGGCCGGGCGAGGAGGATGTTATCCGGCGCGAGCGGATCGCCATCCCGCCGCTGGAGCGGCGTTATCATCCGCAGATTCGCTCCCGCGGCGGGCTGCTGGTGAAGGCTTCGCTGGGCGACAACAAGGAAAGCGGAGAAGAACTCTGGGCGAGGTTCCAGCGGGTGCAACTCGATTCCATGGACATGAGCGGCGGGCACGGCTTCGGCGATTGGTGGGAGAAGTATGGCCGCGAGCATCCCGACTGGTTC
>CAIYOB010001458.1 GCA_903927685.1 uncultured Planctomycetaceae bacterium | reverse complement strand
CTCGCCACTCGTACCTCGTGGCTCGACCCCAGCCACCAACCCCCATTTTCGCTTGGACAACGCACCACGGGCTGTCGGCCCCGAGCCCGCTCCGCGATGTTCTCAATGCACTCCGGTACGAGTATATTGTCTCGGTTGGCCGTTTTGATGAAGACAGGCGTCCCGATTCCCACCCTTCGCTCAAACTTGGAAGTACCGAATGAAGACTTACGAGCGGATTTCCATGGTCTTTCGATTTGCTTTCGCGGCCATTGTGTGGGGGTATCTTGGGGCCGGTCTGATGGTCCAAGCCCAGACGGCACGGCCCGTGGGAATCGGCCCTGAGCAGGTTGACGCTCACGCGGTCGACGACAGCGTGACGACGCGGTGGCTGGCCGATCCCTTTCCAAACGTGGCGCCGCGCGTCCTGGACCGGCAGGTCACGGTCGAGGTCAATACCGCCTTGCGCACCCCGAGCGTGCTGCTGGAGATGTACGACGTGGAAAACGATCCGCTGACGCTCGCCGGTTTCACGCAACCCGCGCATGGGACCGTCGCGGCCAACGGCGACGGGACCTTCACCTACACGCCGCAGCAGGGTTTTACCGGCGATGATCGGTTCACGTTTACATTGAGCGACGGTCGCGGCGGGACCGGCGCAGCGACGATGCACGTCCAGGTGATCCGGCCGACCGGGCAGTGGTCCACAACCAGTTTCACGGGTTTAGTCGAGGCCCGAGCGGGCGACGAGCCGATTCGATTCTTGACCACGACCGTGCCCCGCGCCGTCGACTGGGACGGCGACGGCCGGCTGGATCTGCTGGTCGGGGCCGGCGGCGGTATTACCTGGTTTCGCAACTCGGGAACGGCGCAGGCACCGGCGTTCGAAACGGGCGTGGCGGTCGAGGCCGCTGGCAGGCCGCTGCAGTGCGGTCGGGGCCGCGTCGCGATCGCCTGGGTGGACATGGACCGCGACGGCCGGCGGGACCTGGTCTTCGCCGCCGACGACCGCAAGGTGCGCTGGGCGCGCAATACTGCGTCCGACGCCGGCCAGCCGGTACTGGCGGAACCGGTCGCGGTCCAGGCTCAAGCCGGCGGGGATTTCGTGGCCGACGACATTCGCGTCGAGATCGCCGACTGGAACGGCGACGGTTTGCCGGACGTGCTTACCGGCTCGTTTTCCGGCCCGGTCAAGATCGCGTACAACGTGGGTACGGCCGAAGCGCCGGCCCTCGCCGCGCCGCAGACGGCGCTCGACGCCCGCGGGCAGACCGTCGGCGGCTCGTACAACTTGAATGTCCGCATCGCCGATCTGAACCAGGACGGTGTGCCGGATTTCGTGGATTCGTACAACTGGGGCACGATCCAGTTCCGGATCAATGCGGGAACCGCGGCCGCGCCGCGTCTGCCTGAGCAGGGCACATTCAGCGTGACCGGCCCCGCCTTTGCCCGCTTGGACCTGCACGCCTTGACGGACGGTCCGCTGGTCGATTTCGCAGATCTCAACGGCGACGGGACGATCGATCTGGTGCTGGGCGGCGAGAAGGGTGGGACCGTGCGATTGGCGTGGGGCGAGAGCGGACGGTGCTACCTGCGGGAAATCGCCGAGTTGATCGCCGCGCATCCGCGCGATCTGGGACCGTTTCTGGCGGATCCGGCCAATGCCAACGTGAAGAGCCGGATGCAGACCTTGCAGGCCGCGCTGTACGATTACGTCACGACGTTTGCCACGCCGGCGCAGAAGCAGGAGATCCAGCGCGGCCTGCTGGAGCTGATTACCGCCCACCCGCAGTACTTCCGGCACCAGACGCATGATCTCCAGCAGCAGCCCGGGATCCCCTCGCTGGCCGTCCAGGTGTGGCTCACCGCGCTGCTGGCGGATTACGGCAACCCGGCCGCCCGGCGGGCCCTGGCGGATGCGGCCCAATTCCCCGGTGGATATCGCAAGCTGGTCGAGGACATCGGCCTGGTGTACGCGGACAACGGTCAGAATCCGCGGGGGGCGGAAGCGATACATCAATGGGTGCGGACGATTCCGCGCGAAATCTATCCCGGCACCGGGATCACGGCCAACGACTGGCTCGGAGGCGGCCGCGGCTTTCTCGTCCGCGGCCATCTGAAGAACACGTTCAACGGGACACCGGTCGACCGCGGCGAATACGGCTTCGGCCCGGACGCCCGCGCCGTGATCGGGGACCGCGGCAGCGAGAACTGGTTCATGACCGTCGTGCATCACGAAGCCTGTCACGACGTGGATGCCTACGTGCGTCAGACGCCCGAGCTGTCGCGCCGCTGGGGCCAGATGCTGGTGCTGGCCGGCGGTCCGGACATGCGGGCCGATCCCGAGACCGGCTGGCTGAGCTGGGACTTGACGAAGCGTCACTTCCAGGACCGGGGGCTGTGGGATGGAACCGCGGCGAACTGGGATTCCGCGTGGAAGAAGTACTGGACCGACGGCCCGGGCGCAGAGTGGAGCAAGTTCGGCTTCATGCGGGGGAACATCAGCTGGTTCTACGACGCGCCGCAGGAGAGTCTGGCGACGCAGGGCAACCAGTTCTGGAACAGCACCGAAGGCCGCCTCGAGGTGGCGGTCGATCGCTGGAAGCGAGGCTTTCGCAGCAACCTGACCGAGGTGCTGCTCTACCTGGAGATCTGGTCGCTGGGGCTCGACAAAGTGAAATTCTACGAAAACGACAACGCCTGCCGGCAAGTAATCGGCTGGGCGCAACTGCGCCGCAATCGGCAGGGCTACATCGACCGGATCGACTTGGGCGACCGCTACTACGAATTCGCCGTGGACGGCCAGGGCGTGGTCACGGAACTGGTGCACACGCCGGCGGGCGGGCGTTAGGCGAGCGTCTGCCGGCGCGCGTCACCCCCACGGAGTCCGTTCCGCGAACGGGAATCACCCCCCTTTCTTGCCGCAACAAAACTTGTACTTCTGCCCGCTATTACAAGGACACGGCGCGTAGCGATCGGTCCTGGCGTACGTTTTCGTGGCCGTCGTCATACTCGGGCGCGGCTCAAGCGACAGGCCGCTTGGCGAAGAGTCAGCCGAAACCCGCCTGTGCATCTGCGGGAACATATCCTCGTTGGCTAATCGCGAATGCCTTGTTCAACTGTGCTTCAGAACCATCCGTCTGATCGAGCAGCGGCTGCGCGTAGGCCACAAAACCATCTGCAATGGCGCCCATATCCAATTCCTCCGTGTGGCTGCACCGAACAATTGACGATCCCAGCTCAAGCGAAATCCCGTCCGTCGCGGCAGGGCCGCGGCGGCCCCGCACCGCGTCGCTATTCTACCGCGGCGATGGCGCAAAGTGAACCGCAACCGCATGACAGCAACCGCATGACGTAGTTGTCGCCGCTCACCAGCGCCGCCCGGTCCTGGATGTCCGCGCGATTCTTGTACCTCAAGCCTTGATGCTTCGTGATCGACTGGTCTTCAAGCTGGTGTTCAGGTATTGTCATTGCGATCTCCTGCGTGATGCACGGCTACAGCGGTCTCCGGGACCCGAACGCATCAGTAGTGCGCTGTCACCCCCACTGTGCCGGTCAAGCCTTTTAGTGTGATCGTCTCCTTGTCCTGGTCGAAGTCGCTCCACGGCTGACCGCTGACCGTCACGCTTTGGAGCGGCGCGGCCTGGGGATGGCGGAGCCGCAGGACGACACTGTGCGGCGACTTGCGCGGCGGTAGCTCGACGGTGGCGACGATCTGGCCGTGGTCCACGTCGGAGACGATCTCGTAGCCCGTCGGGCCGAAGTGCGTCGGAGCGCTTTTGACCCGGATCTTCTGGCCCTGCTCGAGCCAGGCGCGCGGCGTCCCGCGAGCGAGCCAAAGGGTCTCACCGATTTCCGTCACCAGCAGGTTGCGGAACCGCTCCAGGAAACACGCTTCTTCGTAGATCTTGTCCGGCGGGCCATGCACGGCGTGTTCGTTGAAGATGTAGCCTTGGTCCGGAAGAATGTCGACCGCATAGCCGTTCAGGCACGACCGGATGAAGACCGGAATGTCATCGCCGGCCAGATGCATGTTTGAGGTACGCTCCAGCCCGCCCTGATACTGCCAGCCCGCCGTCCGCCAATCGCGTTCCGCATGCTCTTGGACGTACATGTTCTCCAGGAGCAACCGGTCCTCCAGGACATCGAGGTATCCCTGGACGCGCACGTCTTCGGCAGACAGAACGCCCGCCGGGCTGATCAGCGCGGCGGCCGACTGGACGGTTTCCCAGTACATCGGGCCGACGTGGCCGCCGGAACCGTCCCGCAGCCATCCCCAGGCGCCCGTGCTCAGTCCGCGGACGTAGCAGGCAAACGGGATGACCGAGTGGTAGGTGCCGTCGCGGATCGGAACCACCGGCGAGAGCGCGATGGTGCGCTCGACCGCCGCCAACAGGTCCTGGCGGTAGGCTTCGGCCTCCATCCGGAGCCCGGCGCCCGCGGACGGATCGAGCGTCGCCAACGCCTCGGCAAAGTTGCGGATGGCCAACCAATAGTAGGCCTCGGCTTCGTAAAACTGCATCCAGAGTCCGCCGCTGTCAGGTGTGACTTGCAGCGCCGGTTGCAGTCCCTGGCACCAGAGCCGTTCGCCGCCCGGGACCATGTTCCGGACCGTCCGCCGCTGGCGCAGCATCCATTCGACATTGGCCTGGATCCGCGGCGCGTGCGCCGCGAACCACTGCTTGTCGCCGGTCAGCCGGTAGTGCTCGACCAAGGCCCAACCGATCGAGCCCGGACCGAACGCGTGAACGCCATCCATGTGACCGCCGGCGCCCGGTGGCCCGACGGCGTGGGTCAGACAACCGTGTCCTGCGGAGAAGAGGCCGTTGGGACGGTCGGCAAGGGCCCACTGGTGATGTCCCCGGGAGTCCGGATCCAGGGGCAGCGAAACCCACTGGTGGAATCCGTCTTCCGCGGCCTGGTGATCCCCCAGCATGTCCAGCACGGCCAGGATCATGTAGGTCTCGGCGGCCAGGATGCCGTACGGGTGGTCGTTAAACCAGAGCCGTCCGTTCTCCGGATTCTTCCCGCAGTGGCGGGTCAGGTGCCACCGGCCCAGGTTCCACTGGGCGGTGAGCCGTTCGCACGGCACCTGCACCTGCATTGCCGGTTCCCATCCGGCCGGTGGCACGGGATGAGGCGGCAGGTTGGACCCGCGCATGGCCGTGACCGCCTGGTGCCAGGTCCGTTCCGGTTCCGCGCGGAGGCGTTGGCGGGTCGAGCTGAGCTTGCGCTGCTGCCACTCCTGCACGAACT
This sequence comes from uncultured Planctomycetaceae bacterium, assembly GCA_903927685.1. The sequence goes on along the minus strand of CAIYOB010001458.1, from coordinate 6,480 downwards.
CGGATGCCGAGGTCGCCTTGGATGCCAAGTCAACAGGCGGCGCGTGCGGCATCGACACTGCCGCGGGCGACGCGGCGGGAAGCGTCACGAAGGCCCACACGCCGGGATTGCCGTGCGAGTCTGGAACCGGATTCCCCGCCAGCACGTTGTCGGCCACATCCCTGACCAGATCCCAGGCGCGCCCCTCGCCGCCGGGATCGGTAATCACCAACTCGACGGCTGTGCTGTCGCACTGATGGCTGCCCCGCCTGCCGACGGTCAGCAGAATGCGGTCGTCTTTCCGGACGGCAATTTCGGTCAGCTTCCCGGCGTTCGCGATGGTCTGCGAGCCGCCGTTGTCCAGCATGCCTTCCGCGAGCGTGCTGGTCGTCTCGGACGTCTCGTGGGCGATGGACCACGTCACGCCGTCGCCGCCGCCCGGCTGGATATGCGTCGCCTTGCCGCGCACCCCGATCTTGCCGTCGAACGGGCTCTTCCAGGCCACCGCCACGTCGCAGTCGCTGCCAGGATGCAGGGCTGCGCCGCGGGCCGGAAAGTTGATTCCTTGGACCGTCGCCGCCGGTCCGCGATTGACCGCGAACCAGGGCGAAGCGTCTCGTCCCCAGCCGACCAGATCGGTATTGCCCAGCAGGTTGTCCATCTTGGGCGCGAGCAACGTGGCGGCCAGCGCTGGCGCAGGCGACGCGGCTGCCGCGGGCTCAAACGCGGGCCAGGCCGATGTCCGCCGGACGAAGAACCCATACTCCGGCGCGAGGATCGGGCCGTGCTCGAGGTCCGCGGCCAGGAACGAGAAGCTGCCGGACTTGCTCCACACCGTGACGATGGTGCGTGCCACGTCTTCCGGCTGACTGGTGAACGGCATCGCCTGTCGCCACTTCGAAGTGCCCATGTACAACAGGCTAGCCTGCACCCCGCGGCGCGCGCCGACCTTGGCAGACGAGTGCCATGAGTTGCGGTCGCCGACCGTCGTGCCCGCATCGCCGTCCAACGGCGCCAGTCCGCCGATGATGCCGTCATAGGTCTCGATGCGGCCGCTGTAGTCCTGCTGCGCGGAAGCGGCGTCGTAGCCCCATTCGATTTCGAGGTCCATCTTCTTCCACCTGTCCGCAACCAGCACGCGCACGGCGGGAACGGCATAGTCCGCGGCCAGCTTGTCTCCGCGGACACTGATCACCAATCCGCACGTGTTGTGCGACAGGTTGAAAAGCAGTCTACTCCCGCCGTCAGCGCTGACGGGCGTGACCGGCTTCTTCTCCGCCTGAAGGTTGTTCCACCACGAACTGGCCGTCCCCTGGTTGTCCAACGTCGTAATCTCCACAGACTCCGGCGCCGGTCGGCGTTGCTCGTCCGCCGGCCAGGTCAGTTCCACCTGCCGGATCGGGCGAATCTCCTCCCACAACAGCGCGCATAGCACCCGCTGGACGGCCGGCGAATTCGTATCGGCCGGCTGGTTCAGCGGCTGACCGGCAAACCGCATGACGGCCAGCCAACTCTCGGGCGCGTTTTCCTCCGCCTGGCGGTCGGCCCGATACTGATACGCGCTGGGCGCAATGTCGGCGGCGCAAAACTCGGCGGCATGCGGTGCGGCCGGCGGTGCGAGGAGCACTGCCGTCAGGAGAACGACCAGGTGGCAGGTTAAGGTGTTCTTCATATCCGTTCCTGGGGACTGGTGTCGCTGAAGCAATCCCAACGCAGGGGGCCGCCCAGTTTCTTCAAGGCGTAGCCGACTTCGCGGGTGTAATCGCCGTAGACGATCAGGGTGTGAAAACCCTGCAGCTCCCGCGCGAGCCGCTTCCAGTCGCCGTCGATCTGGATTTCCATCTGCGACCGGCACGCCGGATAGGACGGGACGCCGACGATCCGGCCGCGAAACCCCTGCCATTGAGTGCAGGCCAGGTTAGGAACCACCGCGGTGACGACTTGATCCTGCGTGTAATGGGTCTTGCACGCCGCGCCGTAGTCCGACTCGTAGTGCGTCATGATCGTGGCCGGCTCGTAATCGCGGCCGTTCATCCGCCGCGGGGCTTGGCAATGCGCGACGAAATACAGGCCGTCGTGCGGAACGTGCGAGTTACAGACGAAGGCCGGCCGGCTGGCGATCCAGCGCAGCAGCACGCCGGGCAGGGTGTGGGACAGGTCCGTGTGGCAGAAGGCGGTGTAGCCCTCGTCGTTGGCCAGGCTCAGCACCAAACAGGGCGGGGTGTCCAACATCGCGATCTGGTCGTGGGCCATGCACTTGGCAAAGCCGAAGTTGCTCGCCCCGGTCTCCTGCAGGAACTGCCGCACCACGTGCAAGGCCAGGTGCGAGTTGAACACGAACTTTCGTTCCGTCTCCAGCTTGACGTTGGGCATGTTCAGCAGCGCGGCCGTCTGCTCCTCGATCCGCTGGACGACCTGCTGGTCCGCGCGGGCCGCATTCAGCCGCCTGGCAAACTCCTCGTCCGTGACGTTGACCAACTCGTAGCCCCACAGGTCCTTGGCCACGCGCGGGCCGTGCTCCTGCGCCGGGGCGTTATAGGCGGCCAGCCCGCCGATGGTGAGCATCTTCGTGCCGCGGGCGTTCTTCAGCCCGTACCTGGCCCGCAGCCGCCACAACAGTTCGTCGGCGCTGTCCACGACCACGTCGTCGGTGTCGTAGTCCGGCCGCGCGAATTGGTCGCCGTTGCCCCGCAAGAAACGCCAATGGGCGATCTCGAAGCCCAGGTAGAATGGCCCGGAGCGATGCCGCACAAACATGACCATCGGGACGTTCAGCGGCCATTGGCCGACGTACCCGGCCGCGTAGACCAGGCACAGGTCGGTCTCGTCGACGCTCAACTGGCCGAGTTTGGCTTGCGAGTCGAGCACCTGGACGGGCTGCACCTGGATCGGGAAGTCGGCTTTCTCCCGCAACTGGCCCAGCTCCTGCTCGATGCGAGCGGCCTCGGCCTGGGCCGCCTCCGGTGTGTGGATCGCGCCGTAGCTGCGCCACGAGGTCCGGTCGCCGCGCGTGGGCACGTCGAACACCAGAATCGGCATCACACGCAGCGCGGCGCCCCGCGGAAACGGCTGGTCGGCGGCCAGCGGCTCGGCGGCGGCCGCCCGGACGTTGGCCCCGGTCATGGCGAGTCCACCCAAGGCCACACCGGCGGCGCCCAGGCCTTGCAGGAAATGCCGCCGCGACAGATCTCCGGCGGGTTGCGACGGCGGGCCGCTGCAGCAGCCACTGCACGTTTTCGGGCCGATGATATTCAGTTCGTTGCGGCCGCTTCGCTTGCTCATCGTCAGTCCCTTTCGGTGTGGACGGAAAGTCGAACGGTGCTTACCCGGTGGCGAGGCGCATTGTAGCATGAACACCAAGCGTGCTGCACGCAGCGGACCCGACACAGCGGACCAGGAACGACCGTCTGACCAGAAACGGTCTCACGGGCGACCTTGAGTTGCGGTTACAGGCCACAGGAAGGAACGGATGTCATGACCGAAGCGATACGTTGGGCGCTGGTGATGGGCAGCGTCCTGATCGGTTTGAGCGGGTCGGTTCGGGCCGCCGAGCCGCCGGCGAATTCGCCGGCACTGGCCGCGTCGGTTTCGTGGCTGGGCAACACCTACCCCGGCGCCCGGCGCTGGGTGCCGCAGGACATCGACGCGTTGTGCGTCGCGCCGGACGGGACGCTGTTCTCCAACGTCCATTGGGAAGAGGGCGGCGGGAACGTCACCGCTTTCAAAGACGGCCAGGTGCTCGGTCCGGCCATGCACACGCACGGCTGGGGGAACCAAGGTGGTTATGCGGTGGCGGCCAACGCCGCGCATCTGTTCATCGCCGGTCGCATGGGCAACGAAGGCGGCGGCCTGAAAGGCCCGGAGACGTGGCCGCCCCAAGGCTGCGACTGGATCGGCGTCTCGCGCCGGCCGCTCGCCGACATTCGACAAGCCGCTCCATTCCTCGGCGGCAAGGGCGGCCAAGGCGATACACTCAAGAATGCATTCCTCGTTGCGGATGAAGTCCCGGTGGACCCGAAGGCCCGGGACGACCGGCGGGCCAACATCACGGGCTTGGCCGCAACGCCGGAACGGCTCTGGGTCAGCTGTCCCTACGACGGCACGATCAAGGTGTTCGATGCGGCCACGATGCAGCGGCTGGCCGTGTGGCCGGTCGAACGGGCCGCGTCGCTGGCCCTCGACGCCGGCGGCGCACTGTGGGTGTTGCAGGACGGCGACGCAACCCATCGTCCGCAAGTCCTCGCGTTCGATCCTCAAGGCAACCGCCTGCCAGGACACGTGGCGTTCGACGCTGCCGCAGAACCCGCCGCGATTTGCTTTGCACCCGATGGCCGGCTCCTGGTGGCCGACGACGGGCCGCGGCAGCAAGTGCTGATCTTCGGCGAGGTCGGGAGACCTGCGCCGAGCGCGGCTGGGAGTCCTGCGCCGAGTACGAGCACGCACGTCGGCACGCTCGGCCGCGAGGGCGGCATCTACGCGGGCCGACCGGGAGAATTCGGTGCCCTGAAGTTCAATCGGCCGCGCGCGATCGCCTGTGACAATCGCGGCACCGTCTTCGTCGCCCACCACGGCAGTACGGGCGGTGGCAGCACGATCCTGGAAAGCTACTCGCTCGCCGGCCAGTTACAGTGGCGCCTGTTCGGCCAGACGTTCGTGGATCTGGCCGACGTGGACCCGGCGGACGATACCCAGGTCTTCACCAAGGAGGAACGCTTCGAGCTGGATTATCTCCGGCCGCCTGGCACGGAGTGGGCCTATCGCGGTTACACGGTGCAGCGTTTCCTCTATCCGGACGACCCGCGTCTGCATATCTGGTCGGCCGGCGTCTGGGTGCGCCGGATCGAGGGCCGACGGTTCCTGTTCGCCAATGACATGAACGGCGAACAACTGCAGGTGTATCGGTGGGGCGACGAAGCGAGCGGCGAGATCGCTCTTCCGTCCGGACTGTTCGCCAAACGCCGCTTGAACCAAGACGGCTGGCCGCCGCATCAACCCGAGCGCGGCGAGTGGATCTGGCGTGACGAGAATGGGAATGGCGGGTTCGAGGCCGGCGAGTTCACCCCGGGCGACGGCACCGACGCTCCGCCCTCGCAGGGCTGGTGGGTGGATGCTCAGGGCGGTGTCTGGCTGGCGAGCGAGACCAAGGGCATCCGCTATTTCCCGTTGCAGGGACTCGACCAGCACGGCAATCCGCGGTGGGATTTTGCCAGCGTCCGCTCGTTTCCGCACCCGGCCGGATTCAAGCAGCTCAAGCGGCTGCGTTACGATCCGTCGGCCGACCGCCTCTACCTCGGCGGCACGACCGACGAGCACCAGAACCAGCACTGGAAGCCGATGGGCCCCGTCCTGGCTTGCTACGATGGCTGGCTGAAATCGGATGGCCGCGCGGAACCGCGCTGGCAGCTCGTCGCGCCCTACGAACAAGGCTCCCAAGGCCATTCGAGCTGCGAGCCGATGGGCTTCGACGTGGCCGGCGACTACCTGTTTGTCCCTTACACGGGCGCGTCCAAGTCCCTCCAGTTCAAGACCGGGCATGTCGAGGTCTTTCGCGCGGCCGACGGACGGTCCGTCGGCCACTTCGAGCCCTCGCCCGAGATCGGGGAAATCGGCTTGCTGGACATCCGCGAATGCCTCCGCGCCCACCATCGCGCGGATGGCGAGTACCTGGTCTTCCTCGAAGACGACTACAAAGCCAAGGTGCTGCTGTATCGGTGGCGGCCTTAGGACGCACGCTCGGCACACCGATAGCTGCAGGTCGATCCCTAGATGATGCCGCCCTTGGGTTGACGTGGGGGCTGCGGTCTGGTCCCGTTCCAAATCCGCTCCCACTCAAGCAGCCAGCCGTTCAATTCGCGACGGAGGTTCCGGTTCCCTGTTGTCTTGTCGGCGTCCTTGTCCACCACTTCCGACGGCAGCAGCAGTTCGCCGCCGGTGCGGGCCAGGTACGGCGGGATCGTCATCAGTTGCCGGGTGCCCTGGCTGTTCTCGAACTTCCACAGTCGGCCGTCCTGGCCGGCGGGCACGGGAACGCGGAACCAGCCGTCTTCCGCCCGGGCAAAATCGAAAACGACATTGCCGTCGCCGTCCTTCAGCACGCCGGCCAGTCGCGGGGCCCACGAGGCGATCCGGGCCGCCCAACCGCCCACGACTCGCGTGCCCCGGGGGACATAGCAATACAGCGTCCAGCCGCCGCGGAAATGGCTGCCGACGTGCGGCATGTCGAATCCGGAGGGCAGCGTGACGGGCAGGCCTGCGGGCCAGGCGATGCGGGTAAAGTCGCCGCCGTCCGTGACCTCGATCTCGTGCAGGCCCTCATGCGGCGTCTTCAACTTGACCGCATACGTGGTGCCGTCCGGGCGCACGATGTCGCTGACGTCCACCGGCTTGCCGGTCACTTCCAGCGGACTGCGGAGCGTGATCTGGTGCGGCCGCAAGTTCCAGACTCGCTGGACCGTCACTTGCAGAGTCAATTCCGCTGGAGCCGGCGAGACCCACGTCAGG
>CAIYOB010001457.1 GCA_903927685.1 uncultured Planctomycetaceae bacterium | reverse complement strand
GTTCCATAATCATGTCGCCGCCGGCGGCAACTTACAAGGTACGTTCCCAATCCTGGAGCACGTGATGCAACAGTAGGCTTCGTCCAACCGGAGACCCCCCCCACCCATTCGTACACCGCAAAGGTCTTGACCGCCGTCACCAGGTTGTCTCCCATGCCACCAAAGGCCTTGGTGACGCAGCAGAGCGGCTCGCACGAACCGTTTCCCACCAGAATCTGATCGGGCTCCAGCCCGAACCGCTCGGCCAATACGTGGCGCAGGCGATACGAGGGAGCCCTGCCGGGCAAGATGCCCAACTCCTTTTCGCCCAACGGTTAACGCCCCAAACCCAACAAAAAGAACACTACCGGGGATCAGGAGGTATTTCTTGCGTCCTCCTCGCCTGGAGGTCATGAAACGACCATCCTCCCCCCAATTTCGCGAAACGAGCGGAAAGGCATCTGGTCAAATCGCGTCCTGAGGGCGTATATTCGTTCCGAAAGGCTCTGAGTGGGGATGATTCGCGTGCCGATCGCAGACCCTGAGTGCAACCGATTGGCGGACAACGAGTTACCTTCGTTTGGGCTGCGGTGGTTCGGGAAGTATTGAAATTGGCAAACACTCAGGCCATGGGCAATCGAGGTTAGGCCATGGGAGGATAAATGCCGATGTTTTGGATACAGCCGGCTCTTGCTCCGGCATCGGCGAGCGGATTCAACGATCAGGTGGAACGAGATGAGTGATTCACGCGATGTCGTCATTACCGGCGTGGGGGTGGTCAGCCCCATCGGGATTGGCAAGGACGCGTACTGGAAAGCGATGCTGGAAGGCCGCAGCGGTATTGGCCCGCTCGCCGTGGCCGCGGACACTGACTTGCCCGTCAAGATCGGCGGGGAGATCAAGGACTTTGACGGCAAGCAGTTCGTCAAGCCGCGTAAGAGCCTCAAGGTCATGTGCCGCGAAATCCAGGTAGGCTACGCATCCTGCGTCCAAGCCTTGCAAGACGCCAGCTTGAGTGCCGGGCAGGTCGATCCGGATCGGTTTGGCGTCGTGTTGGGCAGCGAGATGTTTTACTGTGACCTGGACGAGTTGGCCGGCGCGTATCGAAAGTGCGTCGTCGGCGGCCAGCTGCGCCCGGACTTGTGGGGCGCCGGGGCGATGAGCGACATGTATCCGCTGTGGATGCTGAAGTATCTGCCGAACATGGTGGCCTGCCACATTGCGATCACCGAGGATGCCCGCGGTCCGAACAACACGATCACCCTGGACGAAGTCTCCAGCCTGTTGGCCTTGATCGAGAGCGTGTGCTATATCCAACGCGGCGCAGCGGATGTGATGATTGCCGGCGGCCAGGGATCGCGGGTCAACCTGACGCGCATCATGTACCGCGGCGACACCTACTGGTCGCATCGCAACGACGAACCGCAACGGGCTTGCCGCCCGTTCGACGCTCAACGGGACGGCACGGTGATCGGCGAAGGCGCCGGCGCGTTTGTGCTGGAGAGCCGCGAACATGCCGAACGACGCGGGGCAAAAATCCTGGCCCGCGTGCGGGGCTTCGGACGCAGTTTTGACCACGTCCCCGGCCTCCACGCAGCGGGGGCGGGAGGGATCTGCCGAGCCATCGCAGGGGCCCTGGACGGTGCCGGCCTGCGTCCGTCCGACATCGGTCATGTCAACGCGCACGGCAACGGTATTCGCGATCCGGACCGGTTCGAAGCGCAAGCCATCCGCAACTGCCTGGGCGATGTTCCGGTCACCGCGCCGAAGAGCTACTTCGGGTGCTTGGGCGCTGGAACGGGCGCCGTCGAAATGGCGGCCAGCGTCCTGGCGATCGTTCATGGCACGGTCCCGGCGACGCTGAACTACGAAACCCTGGATCCGGAGTGCCCGGTCAACGTCGTCCGCGACCAGCCGCTGCCGCTGGACAACCGCAATGCCCTGGTGCAGAACCAATCCGAAACCGGCCAGACGGTTGCCGTCATCCTGGGACCGCCGGATTAGAGGTTTGAAAACGCCTTCAATTCGCCGCTTTGGCCGCGACCAGTTGGCCGGCCTTGAGCTTCTCCACCACCGGTTGGACAACCGCGACGGGCAGCGCATAACTGGCCACGCGGCTGGCCCGGGCGATGTTGATGCCCACCACGTTGCCTTCCAGGTCCACCACCGGCCCGCCGCACTGGTTGGGCTGCAGCACGGTGTCGTGTTGCAGCGCCAGCGGAAACCCGGTGCGCCGCTTGCTGAGCCGCCCGCCGATGTCCTCTTGGAAAGTTTCGCCGTTTGCCAGTTCGGTGACATCCAAGAGTTCCACGTCCACGTTCAGCGGTTTGCCGTCACGCAGCAAGTTCAGCCGCACCGTTTCGCCGGGGCGGTGGCCGCGAATCGACTGGACCAGACTGTTCCGCGTCGTGACCTTCTTGTCATCCAATTGCGTGATCACATCGTTGGGCTTCAGGCCGGCTTGGGCCGCGCCGCTGCGCGGCAGGATTTCCCGGACGACCGGCCCCTTGTCTCCCTCTTCGATAATGACTCCCAGGGCCGGCATCCGCGGCTCGACCACGCGCGGTGCAACGCTCACCACGCCGATCGACAGCGGCACGGTCTCCAGGCCAGGCGTGGCCAGCCAACTGCCGACCGGCGGCGGTGCTGCCTCGCTCCACCGGATCACCGGCAACTGATCGGCCTTGACTTTTAACAGCGCCAAGTCGTCATCTTCGCTCACCCCGACGATCTTGGCCTCCAACCGCCGCCCGTCGAACAGCTGGCAGCCGATCGTGCCGGATAGTTCGCTGGCCTTGGTCAGGATCAGCCCGTCGGCTCCGACGATCGTCCCCAGCGCCGCCCGCCGCCCATCGCACAGGATTCGGACCGTGCTCTGAGCCGGCGTGCTGACGATGTCTCGAAAGGCATTCTTGACGACATAGGCATCGCGCTCAGTGACCTCCGCTGCCTGCGCTACGGCGCCCAGCACCAGCACTAAGATCCCCATGCTTGTCCGCAGCCTCATGGCCCCTCTCCCGTCCGAAATCTGACGAAGCACTACTGCTCTCGCGAGCCGATCTCGACGTCCAATTTCAACCGTTCCTCGCCTCGTACCAATTCAATCGCGACTTTTTCTCCGGGCTGACACTCGCTGACGATGGTTTGCAGCGAAGCGAAATCGGTGACCGCTTGGCCTTTGATCGCGACGATCACGTCCCCAGGCTGGATGCCGGCTTTCTCCGCAGGCGAGCCAGGGATGACCCGGGAAATCTTGGCGTCCTTCGAATCCGGCTCGCCTTGCACGCCCAGGTACGGCCCGACACCGGGCAGGCTGCCCCACGCCTCGCCCTTGACCAGCCGGTCCCAGGATTCGTGATAGGCCGCGACGGGCACGTGCATATTCGCCGTCAGGAACCGGCCGATTCGGCTATTGATCCCGATCACGCGTCCTTCCATGTCCAGCAACGGCCCACCGGAATCGCCGCCAACCAGCGTGCAATCGGTCGTGATGGCGAACTTGTCTTTCAGCAGGATCCGACCAATCCGCACTACGGGTGTCCGCCCGGCCTCAAAGCCGCCCGGGTGCCCGGTCGCCAGGCACCATTGCCCAACGGAGGCCGCATCGGATTTGGCCATTTCGGCATACGGCCACGGACCGGCAGCGTTGATTTTCATCAGCCCGGCATCGAGTGTCCGATAGAGCCCCAGGGACACGCCGGCCACCTCACGGCCATCCGGCAAGATCATGGTCGCCTTGCGATTCGGCGCGCCCGCGACATGAGCGGCCGTCAGGACGTAGCCGTCCTCGCTGATGATCACGCCGCTGCCATGCGAGGGACCGATCACAATGCCCACCGTGCACGCCAGAACCTTGGCACACAACTGACGTTGGTGCTGTTCCATCTGCCGCAATTCGTCCAGGCTTGACGGCTGGCCTCCCGCGAAAATCTTCTGCAGCCGTGGGGATTCGATCGCCGTTGTAACCGCCTCGGCCCAGACCGGACCGCACAGCGTCAGACACAGCGACATTGCCCAGCCGACAGTCTTCCCAGTCCCCCGCGCCGACCTGAGCCCGCTCATCGGTTCCCCTCGTAACTGTCCGCCCATGGCGTTTTCCGTCCCGTCCAAATGCGATAGAACAAGCCACATTGGACTCTCAGGCAAGCGACCGTCCGCCCTGATGGGCGGCGATGATGCCGAAGCATGGTCCCAACACGGATAAAACCAGAAAATAGGAAGACTACGCAATATATCCAAATGGATACACGATTTCGTGCTGTTTGTAAACAGTTCGTGACATTTTAGAAGTTGGAGCGGGATAGTAATCGCCCTTTGTGGGTGGAGTCATTCTTCTTCCGCGGAATCACACGTGAATCGACTAATCTTCGGCTGTGGATACTTGGGGATGCGAGTCGCCTTGCGCTGGCTGGCGGAAGGCGGCGACGTCTGGGCGGTGACCCGGGATGTGGGAAGATGTTCGGCCTTGGCCGTAGCGGGCGTCCGGCCTCTGGTGGCGGACATCATGGCCCCGGAAACGCTAACGCAACTGCCGGGGGTGGATACGGTCCTGTTCGCGGTCGGATACGACCGGACGAGCGGCCATTCGATTCGGCAGTTGTACGTCGCCGGACTTCGCAACGTGCTGGAACATCTCCCCAGCGGCATTCAGCGTTTCATTTACGTCAGCTCGACCGGCGTTTATGGCCAGTCCGGCGATGTCTGGGTCGACGAGAAATCGCCATGTGAGCCGACGCGCGAGGGTGGCCGAGCGTGCTGGCAGGCGGAGCAGACGCTGCAGGAGTCTTCGTGGAGCCGGCGCTCGGTCATTTTGCGGATGGCGGGCATCTACGGCCCGGGGCGGATCCCGCGGCGAAAGGAACTTCAGGCAGGGGAGGCGATCGACGCGCCCAGCGAGGGCTATCTCAACCTGATTCACGTCGACGATGCGGCCACGGCGGTGATCGCAGCGGAACGGCAAGCTTCACCGCCAGCAATGTACTGCGTCTCCGATGGGCAGCCGGTGATTCGTCGCGAGTATTTCCGCGAGCTGGCGGCCCTGCTGCACGCTCCGGAACCGCAGTTCCGCGTGCCGAGCCAAGGCCAGCCCGCAGCCGAGCGGGCGAGTTCCAGCAAGCGAGTCAGCAACCACCGCTTGCAGGCCGAACTCAAGCTCGATCTTCGGTATCCGTCCTATCGCGCAGGCTTGGCTGCCGTCATCCGCGCTGAAGAGGAGCATTGACGGAGCACAAGCCCGACAGAAGTGCCTGGATGCCGATTACACCAAGCGGGCGGTGCAGTCCGCGATGGCCGCAGGACTGCCGGGGACGGAGGGTGTCAGCCAAGTCGTAGCCGGAGGCGCCATGCCCTTGGTTTCCCACCACGGGTAGTCCCCGTAAGCCTTCAGTTCCAGCCACAGGACCACACACGCGACGATGATGGCGCACATCGACAGCACCAGCATCATCGTGTAAATGTTGGCTCGCGGCTTCTGCTCGACAGGCGTACTAGCTAGTTCCGGACCGGGTGAGTTTTGTAGCGACACGATCTTGCACCTTAATCAGGCCACGTTGGGTTTTCTCATCCATCTGAGCGACAGCCCGGTCCGGGTCGGTCTTGAGGACCAGTGCCGAGCCCAAGTAGTTGTTGTCCCGGAACACTTCCACGCGATGTCCGACTCGCAGTCCATCATCGGCTCCCAGGGACACCTCGATCAGATTCTTCTCGCCGACGGCCGTGACAATTCCGTCCAGCGGCGGGGCAATCATTTCGACCGGCATGCTGGGGTTGACGCCCAACACGTCCGTGACTCGCTTGTATTTGCTGATCTCGCCAATCAGTTGGGCTTCGCGTTCCTTCAGGTTTCGCTCTACGCCCGCAGCGGCGTACAGCTTGTCGGTCAGATCCACGACTTTCTGGAAGGAATCGTCCCGCTGGCCTTGAACCAGGCGGATTTCGTCACGCAGCTTCTTGATATCCTCAACCAACGTCGCCAGCCGGGTTTCGGCCAGATTCAGGGCCGCGGTGGCTTCCGTTTGCGCTGATTGCAGACCCGCCAGTTCGGCTTCTTTCTGCGCCAACCGCTGCTGGGCGTCGGCGAGTTTGGTTTCCAAGGCGCTGAGCGCACTGCGGCGGGCGGCCATCTCGACGGCCAACCGGTTCGTCAAGCTATCCAGTTCTGCCCGAAGCCCTTTATTGGTCTCGACTTGCGCCTGGAGCTGCTGCTTCAGACCCAGCGGGCCTTTGGCGGTGTCGGTGTTGTCGACCAGCAGCTTCCAATTGCGATGGGTTGCGAACACCACGACGGAAAAGCCCATGAACAAGATGCTCATGATAAAGATGAGCACCGTGAAAACCTTGCCGAGCGTTGTCATGACGTTCTCCCTAGACCGGCTCCCAGGACCAGATAAACAAGCCTAGTATAGTTCTGCGCAAAAGTTACTGTCAACGAAAGGAACGGAAACTGGAAAACAACGGCAAAATGGATAGAATGGTCCTCGTGTGCCGAAAAAACCGGCTAATTGCTCATCACAGCGCATTTCCTCACAGAACATCATCGACCGCCCCGGCGATAATCTACGGCTGCGAAGAAAACCTGCGATAGTACACTCTGCTAGTATCGACCCGTTCAGCCCAGTTTATTCCGCCGGAATCCCGAGAGACCATGAAGTGCCGCCACCAGGCAGAAGATGGCGCACAGCATGGCTGGAATATCCCCTAGCGTCTGATACCAAGTGTCTCGGCTCTCGCAGCGGACGTCCGCATACAAAATCGCTTCGTCGCGTCGAGGTCCGCGTTCGACGATTCGTCCGTGGCTGTCGATCACGGCAGAAATGCCCGTATTCGCGGCCACGAGCATGGGCAACCGGTTCTCGACCGCCCGGTACACCGCGCAGGCCAAATGCAGGTCCAAGATGTTCGAGCCCCAGAACCAGCCGTCGTTCGTCACATTGACGAGTACATCCGGAGGCGTGCCGGATTGCCGCAAGGCGCTGACCTGCGTCCGAATCAGGTGGGGGACGGTGCTCTCGAAGCAGATGCTGGGCGAGAGATTCACATCGCCAACCCGAAAACACTCGGGACTCGAACCCGAGTTGATCCCTTGGCTCATCGGGGTCAGGCGGTAGAGCCACGGGAACACCTCGCCCCAGGGAATGTACTCGCCGAACATGACGCGGTGCATCTTGTAGTAGCGTCCGGCGACTTCGCCTGCCGGATTGACCACCAGCGCCGCGTTGTACCGCCGCATGCCGTCGGCCCCCAAATGCAGCGTGTCGGTGCCGGCGATCAGATGAATGCCGGCCCTTTCGGCATGATCCACCTGCGATTCGCGGCCAAAGTTCAGCCGCCGCGCCGTGTCCTGGAGCTTCAAGCCAAACGCCTCGGCTCGCGTGCGGGCACGAAAGCGATACTCCTCGGGATCCAATGGCAGATCCGGGGGAACCTGGATCGGTTCGTCGATCAGGACCTCACCCAGATCGCCGCTGAACATGGATTCCGGCCAGACGACCAGTTGGACGTCAGGATGCCGTTGGACGGCTTGTTCGCTGAGCTCCCGATAGTGCCGGAAAACCCGCCG
>CAIYOB010001456.1 GCA_903927685.1 uncultured Planctomycetaceae bacterium | reverse complement strand
TCGCGACCAACTCGTCCAGCAGTTTCCGCTCGTTCTGCGACAGCTTGGGGCCACAGCCGGCCAGGGCGACGGTCTCGCCGGTCATGTGCAGCCGGCCCGCCCGGCGGAGATCGCCCAGGACCGTGGCCAGTACCGCGTCGTCCAGGTACGGGAGCAATGCCGCCAGTTGGGTACGTTCCAGCCGGGAGCGCAGCGGGTTCTGGTCGTGCAGTTTGCGCAAGGCCGCTTCCACGCGAGCGGCCTGCTGCTCCAGCACCAGCCGATGAAACCGCCGCGTGCGCGTGGGTGAGATCGCAATTTCCCGGATCTGCCCCGCCTGGATCAGCGCCTGGCAGACTTCGTCCGGCTGCTCGATCCCGGCCAGCCGCGCCAGATCTCGTGCCTGCCAGTCGCGCAGGCCGGCAAAGTACAGCGCGGCCGCGGCCCGGATCGCGGCGTCCGGCGACTGCAAGTCGGCAACCAGCTGCAGGATCGTTGCGTCCGGCTTGCGCAGCCGCAGCGCATGGGGATCCAGCACGCGCCCGCCGCCGATCGTGGCCAGCGGCGACTCGGTGCGCACCACAAACGGCTGACTCCACGTCGTCACCGCCCAGTCATTGAGGAACAACTGGGTGGGCGCGGATTCGCCCGGCGCCAAGCTCGCCCGATCCAGCAAGGCCACCGTCGCCAATAACTCGGCCGTGCCCACGTGAATGCGCACGCGACTGCGGTGTTTCAGCGGCCGACTGGCGGACCGCAAGAGCGACAGCCTGGCGGCGATCACGCGACTGGGAACCAAGTGCCCGGGCGTCGCCAACTCCTGGCCCCGGCGGATCGCCTCGTGATGGACGCCGGCCAGGTTGATCGCCGCCCGCTGGCCGCGATGCACCTCGTCCACCGGCCGCTCGTGCTGCTGCAAACCGCGGACGCGAACGGAGACATCGCCCGGTTCGAGGACCAGTTCGTCGCCTAGGCGAACGCGGCCGCTGCTGACGCTGCCGGTGACCACCGTGCCGTGGCCGGCGATGGTGAAGGCTCGGTCGAGGGCCATCCGAAACGGGGCGTGGAGCAACGTCATCCGCTGCGAGCGTGCCGCGCGTTCAGCCGCCGTCGCCAACGCCTCGCGGAGGGCGTCCAGTCCCAGGCCGGTCGTTGCGCTGGTGCGGATCACCGGGGCGTCGGCCAGGAACGTGTCAGCAGTCAACGCGCGGACTTCGTCCTCGACCAACTCGATCCAATCCGAGTCGGCAAGGTCGGCCTTGGTGATCACGATCACGCCCGTCTCCAGGTTCAACAGCCGCAGGATCTCCAGGTGCTCGCGCGTCTGCGGCTTGACCGAATCGTCGGCCGCCACCACCAACATCGCCAGATCCATGCCGGTGGCGCCGGCCAGCATGTTGCGGACGAATCGCTCGTGCCCGGGCACGTCGACGATGCCGAGCCGATACTCGCCCAATTCCAGTTGGGCAAAGCCCAATTCGATCGTGATCCCCCGCCGCTTTTCCTCCGGCAAGCGATCGGTATCGACGCCTGTCAGCGCGCGGACCAGCGATGTCTTGCCATGATCGATGTGGCCTGCGGTGCCCAGGATCAAGTCGATGGTCATGTGCTTTACGTTTCTCCCCTGCGGCCGGGAAGCCGTGTCGTCGAGCGTTTCACGAGTGCTTCATCAAGACTGAGAATATGGACCGGGTGCCTGGGGTCGAGCCACGAGGTACGAGTGGCGAGCCCCCAGATCTGCCTCTGGGGGCTCGCGGCACTCGACCCCAGGCACCGAAACGCCGGAGTCCGGATCTTAGCACATCTGCCGCAGGTCGTGAGCGGGGGTGCGTCCGCACCAGGTCCGCAGCGAGGTTGCCAGCGGCGAGGCGGCGCATTACCATGCTGACTGGCTTATGAGCCAGCGGAACGAATCTGTCCCACTAAACACCTCTGCCAGGAGCCCCCAGCCATGTTACGCCCCTCGCCTTGGTCCTCCACGCTGTTCGGAGCGATCGCCATCCTCTCCGCCCTGGCGGTCCAGGCCGAAGACACCCCGCGCAAAGTGCTCCGCGCCGGAATGATCGGTCTGACCACCTCGCACGTGCCCGCCTTTACCAACCTGCTGAACGACCCCAACGCCACGGGCGACTTGGCCGACGTCAAAGTCGTCGCCGGCTTCACCGGCGGGATCGAAGACAACGAGTCCAGTTGGGGCCGCCGCGAAAAGTACACGGAGGAGTTGCGGCAGAAGGGTGTCGAGATCTTCGACTCGATCCCGGAAATGATGAAGCACGTTGACGTCGTGTTTCTGGAAGAAGTCGATGGCCGCCCGCATTTGGACATGGCGCGTCCGGTGATCGAGGCCGGCAAACCGCTGTTCATCGACAAGCCCCTGGCCGGGTCGCTCGCCGACTGTATCGAGATCTTCCGCTTGGCCAAAGAAAGGAACGTCCCCTGCTTCTCCAGCTCCTCAACCCGTTTCGCTTCGGGTTTTCAAGCCGTTCGCAACGGAACGGCAGCGTTTGGGCAGATCAAGAGCTGTACCGCCACCAGTCCAATGAGCATCGAGCCGCACCATCCGGACCTGTTCTGGTACGGCATCCACGGCTGCGAAATCCTGTTC
>CAIYOB010001455.1 GCA_903927685.1 uncultured Planctomycetaceae bacterium | reverse complement strand
TGGGCTCGCTGCACTCGACCACAGCCACCCCGGCAATCCTGAGCCCTTAACCTAGTTCCACTCGTTACCGTGGCGCACCGCCCGGTTGCAGGGCCAGCAGGCCGGCGGCGCCTTCGTAGACCCCGAACTCGGCCCACACCGGCATGTGGTCCGAGACCTCCAGGGCCTGGGCCGACGTCAGGCTGTACTCTTGCATCAAGTCCAGCACGCCCCATCGTCCGGTGTACTCGACGGTCGCACGGCGGTCAAAGACAATGTTGTCGTAAGTCTTGTCGCGGCGAGTATTGGTGGGCACACCGGCAACCACGTGGGCGATGCCCGGCAGACGCCCCAGGTTGCCCAGGTGATACTCGTCGACGTTCATGTCACCCAGCAGAATGACGTCGTCCTCGCCGGTGCCGTTCTGCTGGACGCCGACGAACACGCTGGCCAGCGCATCCAACTCGGTGCTGGTTTCGTCCGGATCGGTGTGAATGTCGACCATGTTGAAAGTAAACGCCTGGTTGGGTGGCACGCCCTTGGGGCGAAAACGAGCCACCAGCGGTTCGCGGTGCAGCAGATCCTGCGGATCGGGAACGGTATAGACCGAGGTCGGGTCGTATTCGATCCGGGCTGTATTGAACAGGAACGCATACTGCTCTTTGCTGTTCGTCCGTCCCAGCCGTGGCCCGACCAAGAAGTCATATTGCACCCCGGTCGAGTTGATCATGGTGATGAACTGCGGCACGACGGTGTCGTCGGTCGAACGGACCTCCTGAATCGCGACCAGGTCGAATCGTCGCACGACGTCGGCCAGGACTTGCATGACCGGCGTCTTCTGCAACTTGGACGTGCCGAACACCTGGATATTGAACGTCGCGATTTTGATTGTCGGGCTGTACGCGGACCCTGGGGGGGACGAAGCTGCGGGCGCGCTTGGGGTTGTCGGCCCGCCGGCCTGAGACAGGGGCGGATTGGCGGCCGGCGGACTGCCGCTTGCCGGGACGCCGATCGACGTGCCGACCGACTTGATCGCCGCCGGAATCGCTTCCGAAACCTCCTCCCGGGCAAGTTCTCGAATCGCGCCTTCGAGCGAGGCATCGCCGCCTTGCTCGGCCTGCTTCTCGCGGATCGAGGCGATTTTCTTCGTCACCTCCTCGCGGACTTCCTTGGCTCGCTCGCGATCCACGCTCACGCTGGGCCGTCCATTCGCCCAGTTGACGGTCACGATGCCGGTTCCCACCAAGCCGCCACCCAGCAGAAGCAGGACCAGCGGCGGCCCTAACCGGCTGGTAGCTAGCTGATTGACGGGGGCAGGCAGGCCCGCAGTGGCTGCACCAAGGACCCACTGGGCCGTCGACATTTTCTTCCGGGAACGAGCCATCCATGGCCTCCGTTGGCGGAATCGCCGCAGTCGAAAGACACCGCAAGATAAGCGGCGGGCTTGTACCAGAAGGACCGCCCGGCGGCAAGCTCATTTCCGGCTGGGCAGAGGCGACGAGTGACGGCAGTGCCAGCACCGCCGCCGCGCGCCGCACCCCGGTACGATATAATGCCGGCGGCTGACCGAGCCTTGCCTACGCCTTCCGGCGAATCAAGACATCCACGAACGGCAGCCAGGAACCCCGCGCCAAGGAACCGTCCACATGTCTCGCGTGCTGCATCAAGTCGTCTGCTTGTTGGCCGTGGCCAGTTGGGCTGCGCACCCAACCGGCGCTGCGCATGTCGTCGAAGGTCCCAAGGAGATCCCCGTCGCCCTGGACGCCGACGTCCTCGTGGTCGGCGGCTCCAGTGGAGCCGTCGAGGCAGCGTGCGAAGCGGCTGCGCGCGGAGCCCGCGTCGCGCTGCTCGCCGACCGCCCTTACCTGGGCACGGATCTCTGCGCGACGCTGCAACTGTGGCTCGAACCGGACGAACAGCCGCGTTCGAGGCTGGCGCTCGCGTGTTTTGGCCACGACCGCGTCACGACTCCGTTGCGGGTCAAGGCGGAAATGGACAAGGCCCTGCTCAGGGCGGATGCGGCCTGCCTGACCGGCTGCTACGTGAGCGATGTGTTGCGGGACGCCGACGGCCAGTTGGCCGGAGTCGTCATGGCCAACCGCAGCGGCCGCCAGGCGGTGCGGGCCAAGGTGACCATCGACGCGACCTGCCACGCCACGGTCGCGCGACTGGCCGACGCGGCCTTCCGTTCCCGGATTGCGGGGCCGCTGGTCTGCCGGCGAGTCGTCATCGGCGGCAAACTGCGCAGCGGCGCCGACCTGGTTGCGAATCGGTTGGGCTTCACGTACCCGTCGGATGCGAACAAGGCGAGCCCGCATCTGCCCGTGTACGAGTACACCCTGCGGCTGACGCTCGCCGACGACACGGTCGCCGGCTGGGCGGCCATGGAACACCAGGCACGCGATGCGACCTATGGCGACAGCTCCGAGACCGCCTCCGAAGTGCTGCGTTATGAGCCGTCCGACACAATCGTTGGCCAGAGCCGCCTGGACGTCTGGTCCGGCGCCGCAGCCGTGGACCTGGGGCCGTTTCGGCCTCGAGAAACGGGCCGTCTGTACGTCCTGAGTCTGCGCGCGGACCTCGAAAATCAAGCCGCGACGCGGCTCCAGCGTCCCCTGGAACTGATGGAACTGGGCACGCGGATCGGCCGGGCAGCCGCGGACGAAGCCCAAGCGTTGCCGCTGCCCCTCAATGCGGCGTTGCCGGAAAATGCCGCTGACGGCGACATATCCGGAGAGGTGGGAGAAGACTTGAGCGGAATTCGCCCGCCGGACCTCGGCCGGATCCGCGCGGGGCGACGGGCATTGCCCCTCCTGGGGCGGTACGATGTGGTAGTCGTCGGCGGCGGCACCGCGGGCGCTCCGGCCGGAATTGGCGCCGCCAAACGCGGCGCTAGGACGCTGGTTGTCGAATACTTGTACGAACTGGGCGGCGTCGGCACGGCGGGCCTGATCGCCCAGTACTGGTACGGCCGCCGCAGAGGCTATACGGAGTACGTGGACCAGCAGGTCAATCCCGGGCAGCCGGCCTGGAGCGCCGCCGCGAAAGCCGAGTGGCTTCGCCGCGAACTGCTTGGCAGCGGCGCCGACGTGTGGCTGGGCACGTTCGGTTGCGGCGTGTTGACCGAGGGCGGGCAGGTCCGCGGAGTGGTTGTGGCGACGCCCCAGGGACGGGGCGTCGTGCTGGCCTCGACCGTGATCGACGCGACCGGCAACGCCGACATCGCCGCCTGGGCCGGCGCCCCAACGCAGTACGGCCTCACCGAAAACGGCTGCTTGAACGTCCAGATCGCCGGCTTTCCGACGCGGCCCTTGCAACGCTCCTATGTGAACACCTGCTACACGCTGGTCGACGATACCGACGTGCTGGACGTCTGGCACCTGATGGCCTGGAAACGGACCGCCCTGCGAACGACCGCGGCCTTTGACGTCGGGCAACTCGTCGATTCGCGGGAACGCCGCCGCGTCGTCGGCGATTATACGTTGACGGTCTTGGACATCCTGACGCAGCGCAGCTTTCCCGACACGATCAGCCAGCACTACAGCAACTTCGATGCGGCCGCCTTTCCGGATTCTCGCCTCCTGTTGGTCCGCGATGCGAAGGGCCCCTGCTTCGAGACCGACATGCCGTATCGCTGCCTGCTGCCTCGCGGTCTGGATGGCATCCTGGTCGTGGGCCTGGGAGCCAGCGCCGAACGAGACGCAATGACCTTGGTCCGCATGCAGGCGGACCTGCAGAATCAGGGCTATGCGGCCGGCCTGGCCGCAGCGGCGGCGGTCCAGGCCGGCGGCCATACGCGAGACATCGACCTCAAGGCCCTGCAGAAGGAACTCGTCCGCCAAGACGTCCTGGACGAACGCGTCCTGACGGACCGGGATTCGTACCCCAGGAGCCTTGCCGACATCGAACGGGCCGTGGCGGCGATCGGCGATCCAGACCAGCGCCAAGCGCTGGCCGCCTTGGCCTTGGTCATGGCCCATTCGGAACAAGCCCTTCCCTTGTTGAAAAAAGCCTACCAGTTCGCCGCCGCCGGGCAGCAGCGCGAGTATGCGACGGTGCTGGGCGTCCTCGGCGATCCCACGGGCGCGGCGACGCTGGCCGCGGCCAGCGATGCCGCCCAGGCATGGGATCAAGGCGCGTCGCTCACGTCGCAGCGCAAGACGGGCAATACCTTCAGCGAACTCGATCGATTCGTTATCGCACTCGGGCTCAGTGGGGCGCCACAAGCGGGCGAAGTTCTGCTCCGAAAACTCGACCAACTGCAGCCGGACAGCCGGCTGTCGCACTACCAGGCGATGGCCCTGGCCATGCAGAATCTGCTCCGGCCCGCCGCCGCCGAACCGCTGGCCCGCCTGCTCAGCCAACCCGGATTCGCCGGCCATGCCACGACGAAGCCGACCATCGCCAGCCGGAGCGGCGACGGTCTGCCAATGGCGACGACGGCGAACCGCCTGGTCACCACCGAAGGGGACGCCGAGGCGAACGGAACGAATCTCAATCAGGCCTACCGGGAACTGATCATCGCTGCTCTGTTGTACCGCTGCGGCGACCGGGACGGAATCGCCGCAGCGATCCTCCGGCAGTATGCCCAGGACGTGCATGGGCATTTTGCCCGCTACGCCCAACTGATGCTGGATCGCGAAAAGGTCTCTTCCCGGGGCCGGGAGGTGGTAAGATAGCCGCACGACGCGCGGCGTTTGCCGGCCAACGAACGTTTTGGCATGGCTCCGGGTTCCGACACCCCTCCAGGTAAAAGACCCTGCCATGCAACTTGATTTTCGCGAAGCTGGACTCCTCAGACAGCAGCCAATGGAATGCGCCGGCCAAATGTTCCTTGTTACGTTGGGCCTTTCGCTTCTTCGCCTGCTTTGTTCGTTTACGCTGCGCACGCCGTCCTGACTCCTTACTGCGAGACATGGGCCAGATTCCTTTCTGACTGAGGTGTCATCAGTTGGACAACCGAGAGGAACTGGCCCTTCTTTCCCTTATCCTCCTAATCCCGGAAACCCCAATTCCTCAAGAAAAAAATCCTTCACGGCGTTGCCCTTCGGGGCAAGAGAACCACGACCATCCACCGTCTCCAGCGGAAGATCTTCGTCAGCAAAACCTACCCCACGGGTTGCACACGCCAAGTCCAACTTTGCATCACCCCAGCGGTTGGGGTGAGGGGCGAAATGGAAAATGGGGCAGTTGTTACGTGATCGCTCCCAGCCCCCTCACGGCTCTCCTTGAACATCCAGTTCGACCCACACGATCTGCTGGCCAACCGCGCCGCCGACTTGGCGCACCACCAGTTCATTCAAGCCATCCTGCACGGCGTTGCTGGGGCAAAGGAAGCGGATCCCGCGGACGGTATCCGGGCCGAGCCGCTCGCAGCTCGGCAGATCCTCCGCGACAGCCAGCTCGCAGCCGTTCAGCTTCGCCTCGAAAGTCGCTTGGCCGACACCGTCGCGACGAGCCAGTCCCACCACAGCCCAAGTCCTCCCAGAGGCGGGCTTGGTCCCGATGTGGACGCGGTAACTGCCGCCGGCAAGGGCTTCGACGGGCAGTTGGGCGCCGTTCGGAAAACCGGCCGGAACGGTGTCCCGGTAGCACACCAGATGCCGCCGCGGCGCCGCGGCCACCGCTTGGCGTGACAGGCCCTCGCGCAAGAGCCGCGCGTAGTCGTCTTCGGTGACCGGCCGGGTCTCGCTGTCCATCCAGTTGAACAGGTACAGGCTGTCCGCGCCGCGGTGATAGGCCGAGGCGGCGAACCCGCGCAGGGACGCCAGATCGTTCGCCACCGCCTGGCCGCCCGGCCACGGCCGCGAGTTGTATTCGACCCCCGGTGAGACGTTCACGCGTTGGGCGACTCCGGCTAACCGTTCGCGCCACAGTTCGACGGGGATGTCGAAATCCGACGAAGTCCAAAACGGGCACGGCACGATCAAGTCGACGAAGCCGTCCCGCGCCCATTGGATGGCATCCATCCCCAACCCGGCCGCTGCGTCCGGGTGCGCGGGAACGCGAACTCCCAGCCGGATCGCATGCCCCCGTTTCTGCGACCATTCGTCCGCCAGTGCCCGTGCGTCACGCACGAACGCGGTCAGGATTGCCGCTTCGTCACGCTCGCGGCCGGGTGTCAGATGGTAGCCGAATCGCATCCAATCCAGTTCCAGACCGTCCGGGTCATAACGCTCGAGCAACTCGCGAACGAACGCCAATTGGTGTTCGCGGACTGCCGCCTGCGCATAATTCAGGGCCCGGTTCGTCCACGGACTGGCCGAGCCGTTGGGAACTCGCCAAAACTCGGGATGGGCTCGCCAAAACGAAGAATGCAGGAAACTGTCCGGGTCGT
This sequence comes from uncultured Planctomycetaceae bacterium, assembly GCA_903927685.1. The sequence continues at coordinate 10,395 of CAIYOB010001455.1, read as the reverse complement.
CCGCATTGTGAACGTCATTCATCCGCATGGACAGCCACGGCGAAATCGCTTTCTCGCGGCAGCGGGCAATCCAGACTTCGTACGGGTCCAGGCCGGCGGCGAACAACCGCTTGGCGTTCTCCGGCCACAACCCCTCCGGCTCCTTTCCAGCGACCGGATCCCAAATCGCGTCCCGCGTCCGACTGCGGAAGCTGGCTCGCATCGCATTGGGGCAGAGGAACAGGTGCGTGACCGCCGAGCCCGCATACTGGTCGACAAACGCGTGCAAGCCGGCCAAAGTCATGGATTCAGGCCGCCGCGTCCCGAAGAAATGGCTGTCGTCCTCGTTCAGAACCAGCATGTTCTCCAGGCTACGGGGCTGGTCCGGAGCCGGCGCCGGTTCACCGCCCAGAGCGGTCCCAATCCAGAGTGCGGCAACGGCGAGGCAGCGCAGGAAGGACGTCGTCATGGTGTGATTCTCCGACAAGGTGTGGCGGGAAAGACCTGGCGTGAGACCGCGATCACGGCCCCTGGTCCGGCTCGCGATCTTCGGGATCGACGGTGAATCCCCGTCGCGGATCGAAGTGGTTGTATCCGCCCACACGCCACTGGCCGTCATCTTCCTTGTAGAAAGTCACCTCGGCGTACCGCGGGATCCGCCGGTTGGCGATCAGCCCGTCGCGGGTGCTCAGGACGACGACCACATTGAATTCCGCTTTGGCCATAGGCGGTGCCAGCTTGGGGAACACTTCGACCTGCAGGTTGCTCTTGATATTCACCTCGGCAAACCGGTACAGCGGCAGTTCGCTGGCCGCCTGGCTGCGCACCTCCGGCGACTTGGAATAGGCGTACTCGAGGGCGGCGTCAATTTCGTTGCGTTCGACCAGCGCCGCGATTTCGTGCAGCGTCTGTGTCACCTGTTCGCGATCGGTGACGATCAGGCGTTCGGTAAGGACCAGGCCGATGGTCAGGCCGAGCGCGACGAGCACCGCAGCCAGCAGCCACCGCGAGCCCGTGCGCAGCCAGCCACTAGCCAGGATGATCGTCGTCAGCGAGCCGATCAACAACACCGGAAACGGGTTTTCTGTGAGCCAAGTCATGGTTAGATCCCGCTGGAGTTCTGCTGGGGCCCGCGGGCCGCATCGGGAGCCCCAGACACCTGGGGCCCCGGCCCATTGTACACCAGAACGTCGCGGCTATCTGCCAAGGCGACTGCCCGAACGAGCGACTTCAAAGACGGCGGTGTGCCCGACTCAGGCGACCGTGGACTTCCACTTCAAGTGGTCGATGTCCAGTTGCTCCGTGTTCGGCAGCGGACTGGTCGTCTTGCGGGAGAAGGCAATCCCTTCGATTTCAACCAGCAGGTCCGGGCGGCAGACGTCACCCACCGCGTAGATCGTCGGCAGCTCGCCCAGCCGCTGTTCGCAGGCGGCGCGCGTCGCCGCGTAATCGGCCGCCCGCTTGATGTAGACCCGTACCAAGCCCAGACCGTCCAGCGTCGTGCCGAGTCCGGGCAATCCGTGGCGGGCCAGGTTGTCCTCCGAAATCAAGGCTTCGATATTGGTCAACGTCTCGTGGGTCTGGCCGACGACGTCGTCCAGGTGCCGTGTTTCCGAATCGGTGATGCTGGCCGTCCCCGAGATAAAGATCGTCGCATAGTTGCCGCAGGACAGTGCCATCGCGCGGGAAAACTTGGGGCTCTTGGGGCTGTAGCAATCGCCGTAGTCAAACGCGGGTGTCTGCCGCGGATTCTCCAGTGGCAGGGCCACAATGTCCGAACGCGTGGTGGCCAGCGCGATCGCGCTCATCATGATCCCGCGGCCCTCCGTGCCGATGCCCGTACTGGCCGGAAAGATGCGGCCATGTCTTCCCGCCGGCAGCAGGCTTTTCAAGAAAGGGATGTCGCGATAGAAGTCGCTTCGCGCTCGATTCAGTTCCTTGTAACGCTGGGTGGGTCCGTCGCCGTCGACGATCCCGCCCAGGTACAGCCAGGTGCGAATCACCTGGTCAAAGCGAATGTGGACGCTGCCCAACAGCGAGCGGATCCGCTCGAGGCCTTCCAGCGTGCCGTCGTACACCGCTTCCTGGTCGCCGCCGGGGACGACCTGGGCGCAATGGACCCAGGCGACGTCGTTATGCCGCGTGATCACCAGTTGTTCGCTGATCCGTTCGATCTGTACTTCGCCGATGCCCTGGCCGACCCCCAGCGCCTCGATCGCCAGCAATTTGCCGTCGCACGGCGGTTGCGGAATGTAGCTGGTCGCAGGCATTTGGTCGCCATAGAACTCGCGCATAATCTGCCGGCACTCGTCGACCAGCGCCACGTCGGGAATGAAGACAGCTTGATGCACAATCGACCCGTGGGTGCCCTCCTCGTCGATCACCGTTTCGATGGTCCGCAGGGCGTCGTCGGCCTGTTCACGCAGCGTGCCGCCGCAACGCGGAGCTGCCGCCGCAAATACGTGGCGAACGTCGTTCAATTCGACGACCGAGAAGCCGATGCCCCGATGGGATACCTTGCCGATCGTGTGGGTGGCCATTTGGATTTCCCTTACGTTGGTCTTCGATCGCCCATGGACCGTGACTGGCCAGCGGAGAGGCGTATTGCACGGCCGATCGGGGCGACGCTGTCGGTGGCAGGACGTTAATGGCAGGTCAAATACTGGGGTGGCAGGCAAGTCCGTTCAAGTTCGTCTCCATCAGCGCCCGCCTGCCCATTAGCTTAACGTGCAACCGGGGCATTAAACAAGACACGTCAACGTTGGTTTATCAGAATTGCTAATCACCTGGAAATCCGATTCCGGGGGGCTTGACGGCCGCGCGGGCCTCGCCCGCACAACCGTCACGGTCCGCTCAGATCTCCAGCACCGGACCAACTTCGTAGCGGCTGGCGACGCAGAGCGCCAAGTGACGCCCCAATACGCGGCGATGCGCCTGCAGGGCCAGTTCGGGCCGGTTGTTCTCCTCGGAAAGATGCGCCAGACAGGCCCACCGGAGCCGCCGGCCCACGGCACCGCTCAGCAAGTCGGCGGATTCCTCGTTGGACAGATGGCCACGCGGCCCACGGATTCGGGCTTTCAGAAACTCCGGATACGTCCCCTGTTCGAGCAGCTCGGGATCGTAGTTGCTCTCCAGTACGACCGCGTCCAGCGACCGAACGATGTCCGCCAAACCGTCGAACGGGTGGCCCAAGTCGGTCATGATCCCCAGGCGATGGCGACCGTCATCCACCACAAAGGCTACGCCATCCACCCCGTCGTGCGGCGTCGGAATGGTCTCGATACAGACGTGATCAAACAGCAATCCTCCGCCGGCTACAAAGTAATGGACGTCGGTCATCGGCCCGAGGTCTTGGTAGGCGTTGGCTGCCGCCAACGTCCGCTCGGTGGCATAGACCGGCAGGCTGTACTTCCGTTGAAGCACCCCGGCACAGCGGATGTGATCGCGGTGATCGTGAGAAATCAGCACGGCGTGCACGGAGCCGAGATCGCGGTTGTGGACGCCGAGCCGCAATTCGGCCTGGCGTCCGCTGATGCCCGCGTCAAACAACAACCGCACATGGCCGGCCTCGACGTAGATGCAGTTCCCGTTACTGCCGGATTGGAGCGAGATGACTTTCATGGCTGCGATTGTAGGCCAAGACGGCGTTGGCAGGTATCGGGAACCGGTGTACCTGGAAAACCATCGAACCCCGGACGCCCAGTTGAGCCTTGGTGACGGTCGGGCTGAGCGTGCCCTACCTGGAACTTTGGGCGGTTTGGAGTATGTTTAGCAGAAAAACCGGGGATGGGCCGGAGCCGGACTGTACCCGAGCGGGTATAATTCCCCAGTTTTACAGCATGCGTTCGAAGTTGGAATGGCTCTCCAGCCGGCCTGTGGTGCCTGAAAAGCGGACCGCTGGCCCCCATTTTCGTCCAGGAATATCTGATCTTCCCAACAAAAGGCAGTACTAGTATGGCAGATCCAGGCGACGAGGCGTCGGCCTATTCACCGGCCCAGTCGGCGGCTTTTCATCGGCTGCAGGAGGCACGCAGGCAGATCCAGGAGCAGCTGTCTCAGGTAATCGTCGGCCAGAGTCAGGTGATCGAAGAGCTGTTGATCTCGCTGTTCTGCCGTGGCCACTGCCTGCTGGAAGGCGTTCCAGGCTTGGCCAAGACGCTGATGATCAGCACGCTGGCTCGAACGCTGAACTTGACCTTCAGCCGGATTCAGTTCACGCCCGACTTGATGCCGGCCGACATCACGGGCACGGAGATCATTGAAGAGAATCGCTCGACCGGGGCCCGCGAGCGGCGTTTCCTGGAAGGTCCGGTCTTCTCGCATATCATCCTGGCGGACGAAATCAACCGCACGCCGCCCAAGACGCAGGCCGCGCTGCTCGAGGCGATGCAGGAACGGCAGGTCACGGTCGGCCGCGTCCGCCACAAGTTGACCGATCCGTTCTTCGTCCTGGCGACGCAGAACCCGATCGAGCAGGAGGGCACGTATCCGCTGCCGGAGGCCCAGCAGGATCGCTTTATGTTCAAGGTCTTCGTCAAGTACCCGACGTTCGACGAAGAGTTTGAAGTGGCCCGCCGCACCACGACGGTCCAGACGGATGATATCCAACCGGTGCTGAGCGCCGAGGAAATCCTGAACTTGCAGCGGATGGTCCGCGAGGTGCCGATCACCGATCACGTAATCCGCTATACGCTGTCGCTGGTCCGCCAGACGCGAGTCGGCTATCCGGGCACGCCGGACTTTGTGGACGACACGATGGCCTGGGGGGCTGGTCCGCGCGCGGTCCAGTTCCTGATCCTGGGAGGCAAAGCGCGAGCCTTGCTGCAGGGGCGGACCCACGTGGCGACGGAGGACATCCAAGCGTTGGCCAAGCCCGTGCTGCGGCATCGCGTCGTGCTGAACTTTGCCGCCGAGAGCGAAGGCCGGACGCCGGACGAGCTGATCGACCGGCTTGTGGCCCTGACTCCAACCAAGGAAGACGAACTGACGAAAGATGCCCGATTCCAAAAGATTTTTGCATCCTGAGGCGATCAAGCGGATCTCGCGACTGGAACTGCGGGCGCGGCATATCGTCGAGGGCTTCCTCACGGGCATGCACCGCAGTCCCTACTTTGGCCAGTCGGTCGAGTTCCTGCAGCACCGCGAGTATGCGGCGGGGGACGATCTGCGCCATGTCGATTGGAAAGTCTGGGCGCGGCAGGATCGCTTGTATGTCAAGCAGTATGAAGAGGAGACCAATCTGCGTTGCACGATGCTGGTCGACGTCTCCAACAGCATGGCTTACGGCCGCGGCCCGCTGACCAAGTACGAATACGCGTGCACGGTCGCCAGCAGCCTGGCCTACCTGATCCTGCGTCAGCACGACGCTGTGGGCTGCCTGGCCTTCGACGACCGCGTCCGCATCCGCGTACCCAGCCGCAGCAAGCAGAATCACATCCTGTCCATTGTCGAGTCGCTGTCGGTTTCCGAGCCGCGCGACAAGACCGACCTGTACTCGATCCTGCGGTCGGCGGCCGAGAGCCTGCCGCGGCGCGGCATGATGGTCCTGGTCTCCGATCTGCTGGCCGACGTCGAGGGGACGCTCAAGGGCCTGAAGCTGCTCCGGCAGCGCGGCCACGAGGTCCTCGTGTTTCACATCCTGGATGACGACGAACTCGAGTTTCCCTTTGCCGGACCGACCCGCTTCGAGGGTCTCGAGTCCGCCGACCACCTGAACTGCAACCCGCGGGCCTTGCGGGAAGGCTACCTGGAAGCCCTCGGCGAATTTCTGATCCAGCTCCGCCGCGGCTGTGCCGGGCATACCGTCGACTATTCGCTGATCCGCACCAGTCAGCCGCTGGACGCCGCGCTGGCCACGTACCTGAGCAATCGCTTGGGGATGCACCACCGGAACTGACCATTGGGCCTGAGGCAAGTGGAATGAGGATCTGATAGGGAGATATGGAGATGATCACATCGCGTGTGAAGACTCGGACGTGGTTGCCAACACCCGAGCAACAGGCGATCCTGCGAGCGACGGAGGCAACGATGCAGTGGCTCTGGGACTTGCCGGACACGCTACGGGCTCGGTATGCGGGACAATGGGTCGCGGCCCAAGATTGCAGGATCCTCGCGTCAGCCCCAACGATGGCCGAGTTGTGCGACCGGCTCGATGACCCGGCGGATTCGACCATCATCATGGAGCGTTTCGAGAAGGGAGTTGCGGTCCGGTGAACTCGTTTGTCAAGCGATGGCGAGCCGTCTTGCCGCCCACGTCGCCAGTCAACCCGAAAGTGCCGGCGATCGACGTGATCTCAACAGGTCCCAATCGGCGCGCGCTGCGGCGCACGTTCCTGGTGGATTCCGGAGCTGACGTGAGTCTGGCGCCGCGGCGGTTGTGTGAACTGCTCGGGTTCGACTGGTCCTCCGGCGCGGAGTTGCGGCTCGCGGGGATTTCCTCCAGGCCGGAGTGCGATGTGGAGGCTCGCTTGTTTGAATTAGAGTTCTTGATCCCTGATCTGGCCATCGGGATTTTGGTGCCCGTCTGTTTCGCCGATGGCGACTCGTCCCTACTGCTGGGCCGCGAAGGTTTTTTTGATTGTTTCCGCATCGAATTCGACAAGTCGCGTTTGCTGACGCGGTTCGAACTGTTAGACGACGATGCGTCGCACCAAGAGCCGCTCCTGACCACTGACAACTGACACAAATGCAATTCGTCCATCAGCCCCTGACCTGGGGGTTCTTCCTGGTGCTCGTGCCGCTGTTGATCCACCTGATCAACATGATGCGGCACCGTCGGGTGAAATGGGCGGCGATGGAGTTCTTGCTGCAAAGCTACAAGAAGCATCGCAAGTGGATCTGGCTCAAGCAACTGATCCTGCTCCTGATGCGCATGGCGGCCGTCGCCCTGGCCGTCGCGATGCTGGCCCAGTGGGTTTCACGCGGCCAGTGGCTGGACCTGCTGGGCGGCAAGCCGACGCACCATTACGTGCTGCTGGACGACAGTTTTTCCATGTCCGATCGCCTGGGCGGCGGCAGCGCGTTCGAGAGCGGCATGGCGGCGATCCAGAAGATCGGGGCGCGGACCGCCGCGGCGGCGCAGAGCGGCACGCAGAAGTTCACGCTGATCCGCTTTTCCCGCGCCGCGCGAGCGTCGGCGGCAGCGGCGGACCTTGACTACGACCAGGTGTTGGACCTGAACGCTCAAATCGTCGATCCGGAATTCGACGTGGCGTTGGAGGCCAAACGCAACTCGTTTCAAGTCACGGAGCTGGCGTCCGGGCCCGGCCCGGCCCTGCTGCTGGCGAAAGAACTGATCGGCCTGGCCAGCAACGAGAGCCGGCACGTGTATCTGGTCTCCGATTTCCGCACCAGCCAATGGGAGAACCCGGCTGAGGCGCGGAGCCTATTGCAGGAAATCCAGCGCTCGCCCGCCGAGATTCACCTGGTTGGTTGCGTTCGCGAACTGCGTCAGAACCTGGCCGTGGTCGACGTGACGCCCGCCAACGAGACGCGGGCGGCGGGCGTGCCGTTGTTCGTCAACGCGACGGTCAAGAACTTCGGTCCCGACGCGGCTCGCAACGTCCAATTGCGAGTCCGGACCGATTTCTACGACCCGCAGGCCGTCGCGACCGCCACCCCCGAGCAGTTGCGGCCCAAGCCGGACGAACTGCCGACCGTGCTGATCGATGCCATCGAGGCCGGCCAGAGCGTCACGCGCAGCGTCCAAGTGTTCTTTCCCAAGCCCGGCCAGCACGTGGTCGAAGCCACGCTGCAGGACGACTCGGTGGCGGTCGACAACCACCGCTGGTGCGTGCTGGACTTTCCGGAAGGCGAACCGGTTCTGCTCGTGGACGGCTCGCAGCAACAGTCCCACGCGTTTTTCCTGCAAGCGGTCTTTGAACCGGGCGGACGTGCCAATACGGGCGTGCGGCCGGAGACCAATCCACCGGCCTACTTACGCGACACGTTGCCTGAGATCCTGCAGAAATACCGGGCGATTTACTTGCTGGACGTCCCCCGGTTGGACGATCGGGCCGTCGCGAATCTGGAAGCGTATGTCCGTGCTGGAGGCGGTTTGGGCGTGTTCGTGGGACCGGAAGTGAACCTCGCGTTCTACAACCAGCAGCTGTACCGCGAAGGCGCCGGGTTGCTGCCGTTGCCCCTGAGCCGCGAAGATGAACTGCTGCCGGAGGACGACCAGGATGTGCCGGACATCGAACCGGCCGAGCACCCGCTGTTCCGTGTCTTTCTGGGCGAACGGAACTCGTTCATCCGCAAGATCACCGTCGCGCGATTCCTGCGGCCGCCGCCCGAGTGGCAGCCGGCGCCGGACTCGTCCGTTCAAACCGCCGCCGTGCTCCGCAACCGCGAACCGCTGGTGGTGGACAAGAAGTTCGGCGACGGCCGCGTCGTGGCCTTCCTGACGACGGCCGCGCCGACCTGGAACAATTGGGCCAACGATCCGAGCTTTGTGGTGCTGGTTCTCAAGCTGCAATCGTACCTGGCCGCCAACCGCCGCGCCGTCGAACCGCATCCCGTGGGCAGTCCGGTCTCGGTCGCCTTGGACGCCGGCAAGTACCGCCAGGACGTCACGTTCGTCACGCCGAGCGAGACGGCCGAGACGCGGAATGTCATCGAACGCGTCGCGGCGCGGACCGCCCCCGATTCGTCCGTGCTGGTCGCCACGATCGGCAACGGCGGCTCGGCCCGTTCATCCGACGGCAGCGGCGAGACGGATCGCAGCGGGGTCTACGAAGCTTGGTCGGTGACGAGCGGCGGGGAAGCCGATATCCGGCGTCAGTCGCTGAACGTCGATCCCAGCGAAGGCGACTTGACGCTCCTGGCAGGCAAGTCGCTGTTGGACAAGCTGGATCCGGTCAAGGCCGACTACAAGTTCGCCGAGGAGTACGAGTACGAGACCGCTCGCCTGGGCGGCAATAACCGCAGCCTGCTACTAATGGTCATCCTGATCGGGCTGCTGTTCGCCGAACAGTTGCTGGGCTACTGGGCCAGTTACCATCCGCCCCGACCGTCCACAGCAGGGAAAGGACCCGTGAATTGACCGCCCTGTGGCCGTTGCTGGCGGAAGACTCGGCCAGCACCTTTTTTCAGTTTGCGCGTCTGCAAGCCATGTCCCAGTGGTGGCACTGGCTGGTGCTGCTGACGGTCTGCGCGGCGGTCCTGACGTGGGTCGTCGGGATGTACCGCAAGGACACGGTGGAACTGTCCCGCAGCCTGCGCTGGGCATTGATCTCCCTGCGGCTGCTGGCCTTGGCCGGCATCCTGTTCTACTTCTTCCAGCTGGAAAAACGCACCGAGCGGCAGCTGGTCAAGAACAGCCGCGTACTGCTGCTGGTGGATACCAGCCAGAGCATGGGATTGCCGGACAAGCCGGCGTCGGGCGACAAGGCGACGGCCGGCGATTCGGCAGGCAAGACGCGGATCTGGCAGGTGGTCGAGACCCTGGCAGGCGGCGGCTGGCTCGAGCAACTCCGGCAGAAGCACGACGTGGTTGTGTATCGCTTCGACCAAACCTCTCGTCCGACGGAAATCGCTTCGTTTGCCAAGCGTATGTCGGCCGACGTAGACGCCGACGCGGCGGCGGCCGACGCGGCGGGCTGTTCGCTGCGGGAAACGCGTCTGGCGGCGTTTTTCGCGGCCAGCGCGCTGTTTGCGGGGGTGTTCTTTGTGCTCAGTTACGTGCTGGTGTTTCGCCGCTCCCGCGTCCCGGAACGTGGCTTGTGGCTGCTGCCTGCAGGCGTGTTTGCCCTGATCCTTGGCCTGGTCGTGTTGGCCGTCGCCAATCTGCGCAATCCTGACGTCAGGTTTCTCGAAGCGATCGGCTGGGCCGACCCGGTGGCGGGCAAGCGGGCCGCTGAAGCGGACCGGAACACGCGGCCGGCCGGTGATCGGGTTCGCGAGCCGGCCGACGTCGACTGGGAAACGGAACTGGCCGCCCGCGGTTTGCAGACCCGCCTGGGCGACGCCGTTCGTTATCTGGCGAACAAGGAACGCGGCGGACCGATTGCCGGGCTGGTCGTCTTCACCGACGGGCGTCGTAACGAGGGAATCGAGCACACCGCGGCCGCCGCCCTGGCCCGCCTGGCGGAAATCGCCATCTACCCCGTGGGCCTGGGCAGCCAGCGGCGGCCGACGAACGTCCGCGTCGTCGATCTGGAAGCGCCGGAGCGAGTCTATCCCGGGGATCGTTTCAGCTTGACCGGCTATCTCCAGGCCAGCGGCCTGCCCGGCCGTTCCGTCGACGTCCGCCTGACATCCGCGCCGACCGGCGTCCCCGACCGTGACCGGCGGGAGACGGTCGAGCAGGAAGATCGCGTCGAACTGGGCGGCGAAGGCGACATCGTGACCGTCAAGTTTGAACTCACGCCGCAGGAAGCCGGCCGACGGACCTATCAGTTGGCAGTCAAGGCTCCG
>CAIYOB010001454.1 GCA_903927685.1 uncultured Planctomycetaceae bacterium | reverse complement strand
GAGCCGTCGGGCGTGGACACGGCCGTATACGTGCTGAACTGGCCCTGGATCACGGGCCTGCTGTTTGTGATCGGGCTGGTCGCGCTGTACGTCGAAGTGAGCACCCCGGGCCTGGGACTGGGCGGCCTGGTCTCGCTGCTGTGCTTTGCCTTGTTCTTCTGGAGCCGCTTCCTGGGCGGCACGGCCGAAGTGCTGGAGGTCGTGCTGTTCCTGACCGGAGCTGCGTTTCTGGCCGTCGAGATCTTCGTGTTGCCGGGGTTCGGCTTCGCCGGGATCACCGGCCTGCTGTTGATGCTGGCGGGCATCCTGATGGCGAGCCAGACGTTCCTGATCCCCGAGACGAAACGCGAGTGGGAGGTGTTCGGGACTTCGATTCTGGTGCTCAGCTGTTCGGCGGTCGCGTTTGTGGCCGCCGCCGCGCTGCTCAGCCGGCATTTCGGTTCCCTGCCCATTTTCAATCGCCTGGTTCTGCAGCCGGCGCCGTCCGAGACCGTCTCGCGGTCCGCGGGCCTGGCGGATCCCGACAAGCCGCTGCCGGTGCTGGCCCCGGACAATCCCTACGGCGTCGACGTCGGCGATTGGGGGCTGGCCCTGTCGCCGCTGCGGCCGGCTGGCAAAGCCCGGTTCGGGGACCGCTACCTGGACGTGTTGACCGACGGCGATTTCGTGGAACGCGGCCGGCAGGTGCGGATCGTCGAGATTCAGGGCAGCCGGATCGTGGTCCGCGACGTCGAGGAGGAGTAGATGCCGACACAGCCGCTGTTTGAACGCGCCGAAGCCGACAACTTGCAGCGGGCCCAGCCCCTGGCCGCCCGGATGCGGCCCACGACCTTGGACGAATTCGCCGGCCAGCAGCATTTCCTGGGCGAAGGCAAATTGCTGCGGCGGTTGCTGAAAGCGGATCGGCTGGGCTCGGTGCTGTTCTACGGCCCGCCGGGGACCGGCAAGACGACGCTGGCCCGGCTGCTGGCCACCGAGAGCCGCCGCCGATTCCGGCAGCTGAGCGCCGTGACCAGCGGTGTCAAGGAGGTGCGCGAAGTGCTGGTGGACGCCCGCGACGAGTTGTCCACGGGCGGACTGCGAACGCTGCTGTTCATCGACGAGATCCACCGCTTTAACAAGGCCCAGCAGGATGCGCTGCTGCCGGACGTCGAGGAAGGGATCGTGACCCTGGTCGGCGCGACGACGTCCAATCCATTTTTCGCGGTGAACAGCGCGCTGGTCAGCCGCAGCCAGATCTTCCAGTTCCAGCCGCTGGCGCCCGCCGACATCCGGGGACTGCTGCGGCGCGCCTTGACGGACAAGTCGCGCGGACTGGGCCGGCACGACGTCCACATGCACGACGACGCCCTGGACTTCCTGGCCGAGGTCTGTGACGGGGACGCCCGCCGCGCGCTGACGGCGCTGGAGATCGGCGTGCTATCCAGCGACCGGCGGCCGCTGGAGTTCACGCGGCAACTGGCCGAAGAGTCCGTCCAGCGGAAAGCCGTCTCGTACGACGCCACGGGGGATGCCCACTACGACACGATCAGCGCGCTGATCAAGAGCATCCGCGGCAGCGATCCGGACGCGGCCTTGTACTGGTTGGCGCTGATGCTCGAAGCCGGCGAGGATATCCGCTTCCTCTGCCGGCGGCTGATCATCCTGGCCAGCGAGGACGTCGGCAATGCCGATCCGCAGGCCCTGCCCTTGGCGGTGGCGGCCATGCACGCCTGCGAATTCATCGGTCTGCCCGAGTGCCAGCTGACGCTCAGCCAGGCCGTCACGTACCTGGCTTGTGCGCCCAAATCGAACGCCGCGACGACGGCGATTGGCGCGGCGCGAAACGACGTGCGTTCGGGCCGCGTGCTGCCGGTCCCGGTCCGCCTGCGGGACGGACACTACGCCGGCGCCGAGCGACTGGGGCACGGCCGGGATTATCAGTATTCGCACGACGTCGAGGGGGGCGTGGCGGCGCAGGACTACTTGGGCGTCGACCGCGTCTACTACCAGCCCGTCGACCGCGGCTTCGAAGCGGAACTGGCGCGGCGCTTGGAGGGCATCCGGCAGACGCTCAGACGCGGGAAAAAGACGGACGGAGGAAGGAATCGCGACTGCGGGAAGGATGAAGGAGGAGGGGAGGAAAGTGACTAAGCTGGTCGATCAGATTGGTAGCTTGGGGTGAAGGTTAGGCGGGCAATCGTCTGCCAGCAGTTCGTCGATCAGCGCCTCGGCGTCGGCGGCGGTGGCTTCCAGACGCTGCATCCAGAGCGAATCGAGGGTGCCGCAGGCGTCAAAACGGTCCCCGCGCAGGCACGCCAGAATACTCGAGCCGATTTGCGAGTTGAGATCGGCGCTGGGTGACCGTTTGGCCAGGCGGTAAGCGAAGGTGCTCCGCAAGGCCAGACGCAGCAGGTGCCAGACCTGTTCCCGATGAGCCAGACGCAGCTGGTCGCCCGCATCCTCGGCGAAATCGGCGACCCGTTTCGGATCACAGGCGACTTGCGCGACCTCGCAGACGGGGACCAGGTACGCCAGCAGCAGGTCGGTCCAACGCTCTGACCAGCGGCGGATCTGGTTGATCTCCCGGACCTCCGCCGGATCGTAGTCGTGGGCCTGGAACAGGAAGTGGAGCGCCCGGTTGTGGGCTTCCAGGTGCCCCAGAAACACACTCCGGACCACCGGCGACACGTAGCTGACTCCCGCCTGTCGGTCATGCGCGCATGCGATGGCCGTCCAGACCCGAGTCAGCAACTCGCCCGTCAGGATCTCCTCCAGCACGGGCCGCGCCTGGACCCAGATCGCGGCCAGGTCTTCGTCGCCGCTTTGCAGCCGTTTCAGATTGCGTTTCAAGGCGCCCGCCCAGCGGTCCAGACGACTGCGCGACACGGACCAATACTGGGCAATGTAGCTGTCCGGCAGGCGGCCGCCGCCGTGCACGAACGCCCGGCCGTTGACGGCGATCAGTGCGCTCAACTCGACCAGTTCGTAGGCTCGCATGCCATTTCATTCCGGGCTTGATGCTCCGACCGCCGACACGACCGGCTGCTGGATGCAAACCCTGCGCCGGGCGTGTGGATCTTGTGGAATGGCCAGTGCCAGGTCGAGGCCACGACCCGGGGCTGCGAAATTCAGGTTGCCCAGACACAACATTCCAACGGTCCGCCACGTTGCCGATCGGCAACAGCGGCCAGAGCGTTGTCCAGGCTAACCTCGTGCCATTCGGCCCCGTGCCGGCGGCATCAGGAAGGCGCCAGCACCTCCGACAGCGGCCGGCGGAGCGTGCGGCGGCGTTCGGGAACTGCGTAGCCCAACCGAAACGGATGCTGGGGAAACAGGACCGGCGGCGACAGCAAACGTGTCAACTCGTCCTTCAGCTCGGGAATCTCGACCGGTTGACTCATCGGCTGCATGCCAATCCCCCACGCCGTGCCCGCCAGATTCAATCGCTCGTACACCTGGCCGACTTGGACTTGGGCCGTCCGGTCGTCCCGGGTCGTGGCCAGCACTCCCATGACCGGCGAGCTGAGGACCAGTTGCGAGTCCCGCAGGGCTTGCGTGCGGCCGATGTTGACACGATGGACCAGCAATCGCAGCAGCTTGGAAATCAGCCACGGCGTCCCGAACACGCCGAGCCCAATCCAGGCAGACAATTCGCGGCGGAAAGCGGGGTCCGCAAACTGCAGCCGGTCTCCGCGGACGACCATACTGCTGAACGCCCGCCGCATCGGCCGGTCGGTATAGAAACGCAGCACGACGCCCTCTTCCACGCAGTAGCTGTGCAGCGTGGCCAGCACCGACTCGTCCACCGGCCGGCTCTGATGCGGCCGATGACTGGTCTGTCGTTTGGTCAGCATGTCGAACAGCAACGGCGGGCGCTGGGGCGAAGGCACGCCGCCGGGGGTGAACTGGACGACCGCCGCCAAGGCCGGATTGCCCGGGTCGGGCAGATAGGCGACGCGGTGGCCAAAGCCGAAATGCTCGGCGGCGACCAGCAGGTTCTCCAGCGCACAGCCCGCGTTCAGATGCCATTCCCGACGTTCCGGATCGCAGACCGGCAGCCAGAAACGTTCGTCCATCAGCACGCGGACACAGTCGCCCTCGACCGCGAATTGCCACGACTGGCTGTTATTGCTGGACGACGCCAGGATCGCGTAGCGCAGCAGGAACAACAGCTGGTCACGGAGGCTGCCGTGCGCAGGAAAATCGTCCGCGCGGATGTCCCAGGGATTCATATCTGCCGTCCGGTCGCGTCAGGTTTCAGACCACGCACCAGGGCGTCTGAGGCTGGGTGCACAGCCGGGGCGAGGCGGCCGCCTGCAACGCGGCAATCGCCTGCTCCGCCTGCTTGACCTCGTCGGCTCCGTGGTGAATCTCCAGGCCCAGTTGGAAGCTGGCCCGGCCGCCCGGTGCCAGCTTGACGACACGTCCCTGCCGGCCCTCAAACGTCCGCGGATTGGGGAAATTGGTGGCAGGTTCCAAGCCGGTCACGTAGCCGTCCGCGGCCGACGTCGTGTTCTTCCACAAGGTGTAACAGGGCAGTTGCCGCGTATTCACGTGGACGCTGACCCCGCGCGTGCCGGCCGCGTTCCGCAGCAGCGTAGGCGCCCAGCCGTTGGCGTCCGCCAGCAGTTCCAGGAAGTACACCTCTTCCGCATAGCCCGCCAGCGGGTCGGCGTAGACATTCCAGGTCGCGAGCCCCGCGGCGGCCCGGGCGTCGCGCGGCATGACGGTCTTGAGCGGCGCCGCGAACCGCGCACCCGGGTCCAACAGCGGCTGACCGAAATTAATGTGGTACAGCAGCTGAGCTTCGGCGGGACTGCCGGAAAAGTTCTCGACCTCGTCCCGGATCCGCAAGTGATTCTC
>CAIYOB010001453.1 GCA_903927685.1 uncultured Planctomycetaceae bacterium | reverse complement strand
TAATTGTCGCCGGCGACGACCAGGTCGTATCCGACCAGGCCCTCGGCAAAGACAAAGGTCGACGACGTGAATTGAGCCGAGCCCTCGGTCAAAACGCCCTCGCTCCCCTGACTCACCTGGCCGTCCAGATCCACAAAGAAACTGACCCCGCCGCTGATCGAGGCCGCCAGCGCCGCCTGGGCCGCCGTGCTCAACTCCACGCCGCCAAAGTCAAACCCCAGGTCCAGATCCGTCGTCAGCGAGGGCAACGCCGCGGAAAACGCCAGCGGAAACGCGAAGATCTGCGTGACCGGATCGAAGGTCACAGAAAGCCCCGCCGGCAACACGCCGGCGGCGTTAATGGCCGCGGTCAGTTCCTGCAAGGTCTGGATCTTCTCGATCTTCCGGTGCACGACAAAGGCCTGATTGGTCACGGCCTGACTGGCCGCCGTCAGCAGCTGCAACGTGTGGGCATCGGTCACGGCGGCGATCTTGTAGGTGCTGACGATCGCATCGCCGTCCAGCAAGGACACGTACTGCCCCGCCAGGTCTGCGGCAAAGCTGGCCCCGGCGGACGTAAACGTCTTCTGGCCCGCCGCAATCGTCCCATCCACGCCGCTGAGCAAGTCCACCCGAGCCCGCTCAAAGTCGATCTTGCTGTAGACCTGTTCGTCAAAGACGTCGGCGAACGCCAACACTTGGTTCAGGGCCGTTTCGACAAACGGAATCTGACCGAGCAGGGACGCGGAATCCTCGATCTCGTTCTTCAGATAGTCTCGGAAGTCCGGGAACATCTGGATCACCTGGGCCGCAGTCAAGCCCTTGAAATCCAGCAGCTTGTCAAAATCCGTCGTGGTGACGCTGAAGCCGGAATCACTGCCGAACAGCGCGCCCTGAACGCTGACTTTCGGCGTAGCTCCCGCGGCCAGATCGACGCCCGCCAACGATGCATAGACGGGCAACTCCAAGCTCAAGCCGTTGCCGGCCGGCGTGAAGCCAAACTCGCTGTTGACGTAGGAGAGCGTGCCGCCCAAAGCCAGCGAGCCCTGCCCCAACTCCTTGGCCGGATGCCCCAGGCTGACCGCCAGCGGACCGATCGCGCCGCCGACCAGCAGGTCGTGCGTCGCCGCGGTGGCCTGCAATCCCAACTTGTTCAAGTTGAAGCTCGATGCCCCGCTGCCCGTCCAGTCGACGACCAGATCGAAATCAACATCCGCCTGAATGCCGACGTCCAGCGTGGCTGCCGTGTCGAACTTCAGGCCCAGATCGTCAAAGGACTCGCCGAAGTCCAGCTCGAACTGCATCCCGTACGCCAGCGTCTTGCGAAACTCCAGTTCAAAGCCGGTGTCCGTCAACGCCATGACCAACCCCGTGGGCACGCTGCCCAACAGTGTCGGACGCCAATTCTCGTCCAGGTACGCCAGCAAACCGCGCACGGTCGGACCGGCCGGGCCGTACACGCCTGCCGGGATCGCGTCCTCCGGGGGCAGTGTCTCCCCGGGATGCAGCGCCGGGTGCAAGTAGTGCTGCGTGTACGTGCCGACGTCCAGCAGGCGGGTGATCCCCAGGAGTTCGTCCAGCGACGAGTTGATGCCCGGCAGCAGTTCACCGACGACGCTGTTGACGATCCGATTGCCGTCCTCGTCCACTTCGACGCCGATCTCCGCCTGGAGATCGACCAACGTGCCGCCCAGATCGTCCAGCAGTTCACCCAGGAAGCCTTCCAGGCCCACATCAAGGTCGCCCGGGACGATCTCGCTGACTTCGGCCCCATCCGCGAAGAACACCGCGACTTGCTCGGCGCCCGCCTGGATGTGCTCGTCGACCGCCGCGCCCGTCTTGTTGACGCGTATGGAAACGGTGCCGCTGAGCGTGACGGCGTCCAGTCCGGAGGTCCGGACCGTGCCGCCCCCTTGCACGGCATATCCCGTCCCAACGGCTGTCGGCTGCAGGACCACCCCCAACTGGCCGTCGATCAACTCCAGGCCCGTTCCATCGACGCCCAGGAAAGCACTCAGTCCAGAGAGGCCAAACAGCGTCTTGGTGCTGCCGCCGGCCGTGGTTTGAGTCACGCTGGCGTCCCCCGACACCTCCAGCAGGTCCCCGATGCTCAGCGTCACGCCGTCCCCGCCGAACCGCGTTACGCCCGCCGCGACCGTGATGTCGTCGGCCTGGTCCGCCTCGCCAAAGTCCAGCGTCTTGTCGACCGTAAAGCTGCTCGTCTGCGCGAAGAAGTCGCCCGAGAGGCTCAGTTCGCTCAGCCCCAGCAGCGCTACGCCCCCCCTGGCCGCCAGCGCATACTGCGGGTCCTCGCCTACCGTTTGCATCACCATGTCCAACTGGCCGCCAGTCAACTCGACGCCCAGTCGATCCGCGTCCTCGCCGGTGCCCAGGAACGCCGCGACATCGCTCGCCGTCACCGACAGGTACGTCACGTCGTCCGCCGGTTCGGCCGGCGTCCCGCCGTCGTTGACGGCTTTGGTCACCGCAAAACTGCCCGACACATCCACGAAGCCGGCGATGGCCAGCACGGCGGTCCCCGCCACTTGCGTCACGTCCGTCCCGTCCGCGAAGCTGATCGCTACATCGCCGCCGGGGGTGGTCACCGTTTCATCGACCGCGGCCCCCAGTTGGTTGATCTGCACGGCCAACGTGCCGCTGAGGGTCAGGCCGTCGATGCCCACCAGCGCCGCTGCCCCGCTGCCCGCCAGGGCGTACTTGGCTGGCTGTCCGGAGGCTCTCTCGTCCACAACCAGTCCCAGCGTTCCGCCCGTCAACTCCACGCCCATTTCATTCGCGCCGCCGTGGTCGGTGCCGACGAACGCCGTCGCATTCGTGACGCCCGCAGTCAAGCGGGACTGGCCGTCCTTGTCGGTGCGAGTCAACGCCCAACTGCCGCTGATCTCGGCAAACGACGCCGCCGAGACCGTCAACGTTCCGGACGCCTCCACCAGCTCGCCTAACTGGCCGTTCATGGTCAGCATCTTGGTCGAATCGGCGCCGGTCGGCACTTCGAGCGGCTGGGCCGCGAAGTCCACCACCAGCGTTTCGGTCGTCGCGGGAACCGCGGCCCGCGAATAGCCCTCGGCCGTCTGCGTCAGCCCCGCCGGAGTGATTGCGGCTTGAGCCGTCCCGGTGAGCAGGGGCAGTTGGACCCCGGCCAGCACGCCGCCAAACGCGATGTGCAGTTCCGAACCGTTCCAGTAGGTCACCGTGGCCGTTGCGCCGGTCAGGCTCGACAGGGCCGAGTTGAACGCCGTCTGCACTTCCGCCGCGGTCGCGCTGAACGGAATCGCGGTCGAGCGATACGTATGGCCGTCGTAGTTCCATGACAGCGTCAAGGTCCCCGAATCCCCGTCTGCGGCGATCACGACCCGCTGCGACTCGCCGGTCGCCGACGCTCCCGGCGTCGACGTTCGCACGGCCACCGTGGCGTACAGCAGGTTGCCCCCGTCCGCACCAAGGGCAACTGCGTCTTGAGCCGCCAGCGTGCCCTGGAAGGTCACCAAGTAGCGAGCCGTCTGGGCTGTCGAAGACGAGTCGTACGCGACCGATACGTTGCCGGCACCAATCCCGTCCAACGCCTCCAATGTCGCCTGAATCGCCGCAGCCTGCGCCGCCGTCGTCGTCGCCAGGGCAATCGGCGCCGTGGTCGAGCCCGCGTACGTCAACGTGAACGTGCCGCCGGCCGCCGGCGCAATTGGCTGGGTTTGGATCTGCAGCAGATCGAGGTTCTTCCCCGCCAGCGAACCGCCGAACGTCACCTCCAGGTTCGTCACGCCGCTGTCCAGCGAACGGCCCACCGCGACCGTGCCCCCGATCGGCGACAAGGCGGCGTTCAAGGCCGCCGCAATCGTCTCCGCCGAGGCGTCGAAGGCCAGCGCCGCCGTTGTGTACAGCCGCCCGTCGTAGGGCAAACTCAGCGAGAACGTGCCCGACGCCGTACCGGCGGTCAGCGCGACGTGCTGCCTCTCGTTCGCCCCGCCGCTGCCCGCGCGGACCAGTTCCACCGTCAGCGTCGCGCCTGGCAGCGTCGTCGGCTCGGCTGCGATCACGCCCGGCGTGCCGCTAAAACGAATCACGTAGCGCTGCGCCAGAATCTGCGACTTTGGGTCAAACTTGACCGTCACGTTCGCGTCGCCGGTCAAGCTGGCCAAAGCCTCCTGCAGCCGCCGAGCGTTGTTGCTGATGTCGTTTTGCGCAAAACGAATCGTCTGGGACTGGCCCCCGTAGCTCACTCGATAATAACCGCTGGCCCCCACGCTGGCCGTCGCGATCCGGATCGCCTGGACCTGGCCCAATCCCGTCGCCCCGGGCACCAGTTCCGTCACCGCCGTGGGCACCGCGGGCGGATCCTGCCGCGGCATGTCCAGCGTGACCGTCTGGACTTCATTCACCCCGGCCCGGGCCGCGGACAACCGCGTCACGGTCACCACGCCCGCCTGCGTCGCCGCCGTCTCGACCGTCAGGCCCGCCACGTTCGCCCCCGCCAGCGCGCCCACGAACGTGATCTCGTACCCGCCGGAACGGGTGCCCGACACGATTACGTTGCCCGCACCGATCCCCGGCAGGCCGGCCAAAGCCGCCTGCACCTTGGCCGCCACCGCCGCATCGCTGTCGCTGGCCGCCGCCGCCGCCACGGCGGCCTGGCCTTGGTACCCCAACGTGACAGTCCCGAAGGTGTTGGGCGATACCAGCAGCCGGTAAGCGGTATGGACCGAAGCCGCCGGGACGCCCGGATGGTTCGCCTGGATCCCCACATTGATCGCCACCGCCAGATCGGTGCCCGCCACGGTCAGCGAATCGGTTCCGACGAGCGCCGCCAGCCCCGCCGTCGCCTGCAGGCTGGTCCAATGCCGACTCGGATCCGCCCGATCGGTGATCAGGGCCAAGGCGAAATCCACGCTGCCTAGCGACAGGCCCACTCGGTCGGCCGTGCCTCCGTTCAAGCCCGCAAAGGCCGCTAAGTTCGCCCCGCCCAACGTCAGTAGCTCGGCGTCTACCGCCGCAGCATCGGACAACACCACCGAGCCCAGCGACTGGCGCAAGGCCAAGCTGCCGCTGACCTGGAAGAAATCGGCGACCCGCACGTCCAGCGTACCCGCGGCTTCCAGCAGCGAGCCGAGCGTCCCCGCGACATTCAATTCATGCGTGCTCGCCGGGCCGGTCCGGACCGTCAACGGCTGGCCTGCGTAATCCACCACCAGGCCCGCCGCATCGGGCCGGTTGATTGTGACGCTGATCCTGTCCGCCGATACGCGGACATCCGGCAGCCCGTCAAAGCTCACCGTATCGGCCGTCGCCTGCAACGTGGTATACACCGTGCTCGGCTGCGCCTGGTCGGTGGCCAGGGCCAAAGCAAAATTTACGCCGGCCAGTGTCAAGCCCACGGCGTCGGCGGTCCCGCCGCCCTGACCTGCAAACGCCGTCGCATCCGCCGCACCGATCGTCAGCAGATCCACCTCCCGTTGGCCGCCGTCCGACAACGTCACCTGCCCCTCAGACCGGCGAATCGCGTAGCTGCCCGTACTGCGAAAGAAGCCCAACACGTCCAGCGTCAACGTGCCGGCCGCTTCCAGCAACTCGCCGTCGGCGCCGCTTAAGTCCAGCGACCGACTGCTCGTCGGTCCCGTCTTGACACTCAACGGCGCGGCGGCGAAATCCACCAGGCTGCCGTCTCCGCCCGGACGATTGATCGACACGCTCAATGCCTTCGCCGCCAGCGTCACCCCCGGCAGTCCCGCCAGCGCCGCCTCGCCAGCCGTGGCGTCCAAGGCGGTCCACTGACGCGTTGGATCTGCCGTGTCCGTGGCCCAGGCCAACGCGAAATCGACGTCCCCCAGCGTCAAGCCGCGCTGATCCGGAGTGCCGCCGTTGACACCGGCAAAGGCCGACACGCCCGCCCCGCCGAGCGTCAGCAGCTCGGCAGCCACCACGCCGCCCCCGGCTAGAGTTACGTTCGCCTCCGACTTGCGAATCGCAAAACCGCCCGCGACCTGGAAGAAGCCGAACAAATCCACCGCCAGATTGCCGCGCGCCTCCAGCAACGCCCCGTCCGCGGCGGCAAACTCCAACATCGTGCTGCTGGCCGGACCGGTCGGAATCGCCAGCGGATCGGCCTGGAAATCGAGTACCTGGCCCGCCCCGTTGGGCCGATTGATCGCCACCGACACCGTGTCCGCGGCCAGCGTCACGCCAGGCAGGCCCACGAAGCCCACGCTGCCCGCCTCGGCCGACAACGCGGTCCAGGTCTGGCTCGGGTCGGCTTGCGAAGCGGCCACCGCCAACGCCAAACCCACGTCGCCCAACTGCAGGCCGATCGCGTCCTGCGTTCCTCCGTTCAGCCCGGCGAACGCCGTCACATTCGCGGCTCCGATCGTCAACAGGTCGACGTTCACCGCCGTGCCGCCCGCCACCGTCAACTGGTCGGTCGCCCTACGGATCGCGAACTCGCCGGACGCCTGAAAGAAGCCCCCGACGGTCAGGCTCAGCTCGCCTGCCGCTTCCAGCAGCGCCCCGTCGGCCCCCGAAAAGTCCAGCTCCCTGCTCGCCCCCGGCCCGGTCGGCACGGCCAGCGGTTGGGCGGCAAAGTCCACGACCACGCCACCGGCATCGGGCCGGTTGATCGCGACCGACACGTCCTCCGCCGCGATCGTCACCTCGGGCAGGCCCGCAAACGTCGCTCCGCCGGCGCGGGCCGTCAGCGCCGTCCAGTTGCGGCTGCCGTCCGCCTGCGAGGCTGCCAGGACCAGCCCGAATTCCACGTCCGTCAACGTCAAGCCGACCTGCTCGGCTGTCCCGCCGTGCAGGCCTGCGAAGGCCGCCGCGCCGGCGGCTCCGATCGTCAGCAGATCCACGGACAACTGCGTTCCCGCTGCGTCCGCCAGCGTCACCGAGCCGGCGCTGCGTTGGATGGCGAACCCGCCCGTCACCCGGAAGAAGTCCTCGACCTCCATCGTCAGCTCGCCCGAGGCCCGCAGCAACTGGCCCAGCTGCCCGTCCATCTCCAGCGTCAGGCTCGACGCCGGACCCGTGGCCACCGTCAGCGGCTGGCCGGCAAAGTCCACCACCGAGTCATCTGCGGCCGCCCGGTTGACCTCGACCGTCACCGCGCCCGCTTCCACCGCCACGCCCGGCAGGCCACGGCACGACGCCCCGCCCGCCGTCGCTGTCAAGGCCGTCCACTTTCGCGTGCCGTCCGCCGCGTCCGTCAGCAAGGACAACGCGAAGTCGGTATCGCTGAGCGTCAATCCCATCGCGTCAGCCGTGTCGCCGTTCAGGCCGACAAACGCCGACACGCCGGCTCCGCCCAAGGTCAGCATGGCCGCGTCCACTTCGCTGCTATCGGCCAAGCGCACGTGCGCGGTCGACTTGTCAATGGCAAACCCGCCCTGCACTCGGAAGAAACCCTGCACCTCCAACACAACGTTGCCTGAGGCCTGCAACAGTTCGCCCGCCGAACCGGGTACATTCAGCGTTACCGACTGACCGCCGCCCACGTCCACGTCCAGCGGCGACGATGCCCAGTTCGCCACCACGCCGTTCGCGTCGGGCTGGTTGACCAGCACCGACAGGCCCGTGCCTGTCAAGCCAACGCCCGGCACGCCCGCCAGACTGGCACTTCCAGCCGTCGCCGCCAACGTCACCCATTTTCGCGTCCCATCCAATTCGTCGCTCGCCAGGGCCAAGGCAAAGCGTGCCTCGTCCAGCGTCAGGCCCGTCGCGTCCTCCGTCCCGCCGTTGAGTCCCGCGAATGCCGTCAGGCCGCTGCCACCAATCGTCAGCAGGTCCGCCTGAACCGTCGTCCCGTCCGACAACGGCACCAGTACGCTGGCTTTCGCCAACGCTACATTGCCGCTGACGTGGAAGAACTCTGACACCCCCAACTGCAGGTTGGCCGTCGCCTGCAGTAATGCGTCCTGGAAGTCGAGCGTCAGCGTCTGACCGCCGCCCGCATCCACCGTCAGCGACGCCGCCGAAAAGTCCGCGACCGTCTCGGCCGCCAAGCCGTCGAGCGTCCCACCCGCCTGGTTCAGCGAGACCGCAATCCCGCTGGCCGTCGCCAGCGCCAGCGGCACGCCCACGAGCCCCGCCGATTCCGCCGTCGCCCTGACCGCCGTCCACGTCCGCAAGTCCGTGCCGCCTGGGTTGCTTCGCGGCCAAGCCGCGGCGATCGCAACGTTCGCTCCGGTCAACGACAACCCCATCGCCTCCGGATTGGCCGCAGGCCCGTTCAACCCGACGAACCCGCCTAGATCGCTCCCGCAAATCGTCAGCAGCGCCACGTCCACGACACTCGCATCCGCTAGAATCAGTTCCCTGACCGACTTTTCAATCGCGACCGCCCCATGCACGGAGAAGAAGCCCTCGGCGTTCACATCCACCGTCCCCGAGGCCTGCATCACCGCGCCGGCCGCCGCGTCGAAGGCCACCTGGACCGCTTCATCCGGGTCCAGCGTCGGGACCGTGACGTTGATCTCGCCGTCCCATTCGTTGACCGCCACCGCCAGCGGTCCGACCAGGTCGAGGCCCGGCACGCCCACGAGCCCCGCCGTGCCCTCGGTGACCTGCAAGGCGTACTTCGTCCCCGCGGCCGCCAAGTCGATCGCCAACCCGAACGACGCTCCGCTGACTTTCACGCCCAATTCGCCCGCCGTCTTGTACCCCGTGCCCACGAACGCCGTCACGTCTGTGCCCCCGATCGTCAACACCGTGCCGGCCTTCTCGACCGCCACCTCGGCGGTCAGGTAGGCGAAGTCGCTGACCGATACGTCCACCGTCCCCGAAGCCCGCATCGCCGCGCCGGCCGCCGCGTCGAAAGCCACCTGGACCGCTTCGTCCGGGTCCAGCGTCGGGACCGTGACATTCACCTCGCCATCCCACTCGTTGACCGCCACCGCCAGCGGGCCGACCAGATCGAGGCCCGGCACTCCCACGATCCCCGCCGTCCCCTCGGTGACCTGCAACGCGTACTTCGGCCCCTTCGCCGCCGCCAAGTCGATCGCCAACCCAAACGAGGCTCCCGTGACCTTGACGCCCAATTCGCCGACCGTCTGGTACCCCGTGCCCACGAACGCCGTCACGTCCGTGGCCCCGATCGTCAGCACCGTCCCGGCCTTCTCGACCGCCACGTCCGCGGTCAGATAGGCGAAGTCGTTAACGGACACGTCCACCGTTCCCGAAGCCCGCATCGCCGCGCCGGTCGCCGCGTCGAAGGCCACCTGGACCGCTTCGTCCGGGTCCAGCGTCGGGACCGTCACGTTCACCTCGCCATCCCACTCGTTCAC
>CAIYOB010001452.1 GCA_903927685.1 uncultured Planctomycetaceae bacterium | reverse complement strand
GAATCCGGGAGACCTGCGGTCGGCCGTTTCGGCGAGGTAGGGAGACCTGCGCCGAACGCAGGGACAACCTTCGCGTCCTGGTCCGGCGATTCAACGTCCGCGGAACCGGAGTCTGCGGCGCTCTCGATTCCTCTGCCCCGGGGCCTGCGCCTCGAGTTGGTGCGGATTCCCGCCGGCCAGTTCGTGATGGGGCAGGAGAACGGGCGGTCGGACGAGGGGCCGGCGACCGTCGTGACAATGGAAAAGCCGTTCTGGCTGGGCCGCTTGGAGGTCAGCAACGAGCAGTACGCCTTGTTCGATCCGACCCACGACAGCCGCTGGGAGAACGGCGACTTCATCAAGTTCGGCCTGGGCGAACTGGGCTGGACCTTGGCCCGTCCTCAGCAGCCGGTGGTCCGCGTGTCCTGGACCCAGGCGATGGCTTTCTGCCGCTGGCTGTCCCAACAGACCGGCCGGTCGTTCACGCTGCCGACCGAGGCCCAGTGGGAATACGCGTGCCGAGCCGGCACCGCGACGCCGCTGTGGTACGGCGATCTCGCCGCGGACTTCTCGGCCGCGGCCAACGTCTCCGACCTCAGCCACCAGACGACCGCCACGTTCGGCGATCCGAACCTGCCGGAGATGATCCCGCCGTGGCGCCCGGCCGACACGCGGTTTGACGACCACAGCCGCGTCTCGGCGCCGGTCGGCAGCTACCTGCCGAATCCGTGGGGCCTGGGCGACATGCACGGCAACGTCGCCGAATGGACGCGCTCGGAATATCGCCCCTATCCCTACCGCGACGACGACCGGAACGCAGGCCCGGGCGGAAAACGCGTCGCCCGCGGCGGCTCGTGGTACGATTGCCCCGAGCGGTGCCGGGCGGCGTTTCGGCAGGCCTACCACGCGGACCAGCCGGTATACGACGTCGGGTTCCGCGTCGTTTGCGAATGAACCTGCCTGACCATCCCACCACACTCTCCCCGGGAGTCTGACATCATGAGAACTTGCTTCGCACGGCTCACCGTTTGGGCCTTGGCTCTCTCGACCGTTTCGCTGGTCAACGCGGACGACGCTGTATTGCGGTTCGACACGGTCCCGGACGACGGCCTCGTGGTCGCCCCCGTCGACCTGACGGCGGCGGCCCGCTGGTGCGGCGTCGAGGCAGTGACGCCGACGGGCATCCGCGCGGCGGATCCTGCTGCCGGGACGCTGCAGTTCATTCCGGACGCGGACTTTGATTCCCTGGAGCGAGTCCGCGGACTCCTGGTGGCCAAACTCCCCCGCGGCGGCTCGAACCGGCTCGCCATCCAATTCGGCCCAGGCGAGGCGCACCCGGCCTCGCAGTCGGGGCGGATCGAAACCGCCGGGTTCGAGATCCAGCACGACGCTGCGAAACAAGGCGGACTTCCGTCCCGGCTGGTGTTCCGCGCGACCGGCAAGACGCTGGAGTCGATCCGCTGGCAAGATCGGACGTATCACAAGGACCTCGGCGCGTTTCGCCTGGCAGACGATCCCCAGTCGCAGGTGACGCGGATCGCCGACGGGCCGCTGT
>CAIYOB010001451.1 GCA_903927685.1 uncultured Planctomycetaceae bacterium | reverse complement strand
GGAACCATGGGAAATCACGGCCGGGGAATCGGCGAGCACTTCGGGGTCGCTCCCGCCAGTGTCGATCTCTGGATGGGCACGCTGAGCAAGTCCTTTGGCAGCTGCGGCGGGTACATCGCCGGACGCCGGGAGCTGGTCGAGTACCTGAAATACACCTCGCCCGGCTTCGTGTACAGTGTCGGCATTCCGCCCTCCAACGCGGCTGCCGCGCTGGCGTCGTTGCGGCTGCTGGAGCAAGAGCCGCAGCGCGTCACGCAGCTCCAGGCCCGCGCCCGGCTGTTCCTGCAGCTGGCCCGGGAGCAAGGCTTGAACACGGGGCTCAGCAACAACACCCCCGTCGTCCCGGTGATCATCGGTAATTCGCTGCACGCCCTGCGGCTGTCCCGGCAGCTGTTCGAGCGCGGAATCAACGTCCAGCCGATCCTCTATCCGGCGGTCGAGGAGCAGGCGTCGCGGCTGCGATTCTTCATCTCGTGCTGCCACTCCGAGGACCAGATCCGGCAAGCCGTGGCGGCCACCGCCGAGGAATTGCGGAATATCAATCCCGCGTATTTCCAGGCCAGCGGCGGCTAGAACTCTGGCCAGGGCAAGGATTCTGGGGTTGGGTGGCTGGGGTCGAGCCGCGAGGTACGAGCGGCGAGCCCCCAGTTCTTATCCCTGGGGCTCGCTGCACCCCGCCCTCCGCCTGGTCGGGCCCTGAGCTCGGGTCCGCAACACATCGCAACACTTCGGCGCCGCGACCATAAATCAATACAAGGCAAGCACTTGCAGCGAATCATGCCCGCCGTGACAAGGACTGCATACGGAGCGTCGGCGCAGTTTCCGCGGCGGCCTGCGTTTCGTAAGTTACGGTTGGGACACAGCTTGCGTAAGTCCTTGGCAGAACGATACAATACCTTGCTTGACCGAACCCCGATTCCTCGTTCGCACGGGATGACTTTGGCTTCGCCTTCAATTTGTCTTAGCACAAGAGGTCTGTCGATTGAAACGCGCATTGATCAGTGATATCCACGCGAACCTGGAAGCACTGCGGGCCGTGCTGGACGACATCCGGCAACAAGGTGTCACCGAAATTTACTGCCTGGGCGATGTGATCGGCTACGGTCCCAACCCCTGCGAATGCCTGGACGAGATCAGCCGACGCTGCAAAGTCTGCGTCATGGGGAATCACGATCAGGCGGCCCAGTTCGATCCGGAAGGTTTCAATCCCGTGGCGCTGCGGGCCGTCTATTGGACCCGCGACCAGTTGGACAACGGCCCCGGTGGAGCGGCCCGCGTCAACGCCCGCTGGGATTTTCTGGGGGAACTGCCCCGTTCGGTCACCCAGGACGAGACGATGTACGTCCACGGCTCGCCGCGCGAGCCGACCAACGAGTACGTGTTCCCGGAAGACGTCTACAACCATCGCAAGATGGAAGCCCTGTTCGGCTTGGTGCCCCGGTACTGCTTCCAAGGGCACACCCATATTCCCGGCGTGTTTACCAGTCACCTGGAGTTCCTGACGCCGGAGGACTGCAACTACGAGTACCGGCTGACCGGTGACAAGGCGATGATCAACGTGGGCTCCGTCGGCCAGCCGCGGGACAGCGACCCGCGGGCCTGTTACGTCATCGTGGATGGCGACCGCATCGTGTTCCGTCGCGTGGACTACCCCGTCGAAGTGGTCGCCAAGAAAATCTACGCCGTGCCGAACCTGGATAATATGCTCGGCGATCGGCTGCTGGCTGGCCGTTGACTTCGAGCCGCCGACGGGAAGGGGAAACCAGCTTGAAACGGGCCATTGTCAGCGACATTCATGCCAACCTCGAAGCCTTGACGGCGGTGCTGGCGGACGCGGCCTCGCAAGGGGTGACGGAGTTCTATTGCCTGGGCGACGTCGTTGGTTACGGGCCTAACCCCTGCGACTGTATCGATCTCGTCCTGAAGTTCGATGCCTGCGTCCTGGGCAATCATGACCAGGGGGCCCTGTTCGACCCGGAGGGGTTCAGCGCCAACGCGGAACGGGCCGTTTTCTGGACACGCTCCCAGCTCGAGGCTCCCCCGGATTCCCCCGAGCGGAACCTCCGCCGCTGGAATTTCCTGCTCGAATTGCCGCGGACGATTCGCGAAGACGGCTTGCTGTTCGTCCACGGCTCGCCCCGCAGCCCTTTGAACGAATACGTCTTTCCCGAAGACGTCCACAACCCGCGAAAGCTCGAGAAGCTGTTCAGCGTGATCGAGCGCGTCTGCTTTCAGGGGCATACGCATGTTCCGGGCGTGTTGACCGAAGACGGCCGCTTCCTCCGCCCGGATCAAATTGGCGAAGTCTATCCGCTGGGCAGCCAGCGGGCGATGATCAACGTCGGCAGCGTGGGCCAGCCGCGGGACGGCGACCGCCGCTCGTGCTATGCGATTCTGGAGGAGGGGTCGGTGCGCTTCCGCCGCGTGGAATACCCCTTTGAAGAAACCGCGCGGAAGATTTACGCTATCCCGGAATTGGACAACTTCCTCGGTGATCGCTTGCGAGATGGGCGATGATCGCTGTTTCCTGCCAAAGGTCTTGAATCGTGGAAAAACGCTTCGCCCTCTTTCTGGTCCTCTCCGCGCTCGTCTTCCTGTCGTGGCTGCAGTTGCTGAATTACCTGCACCCGCCCAAACCGGCCGCACAGCCGCCCGCCGGCGTGGCCCAAGGCGGCGCCGATCCGGCCAAATCCAAGTCAGCTCCGGCGAAGAAGAGCCCCGACGGCGCGACCGCCAAGCTGGACAAGCCGGCGGCGAAAGCCGAAGCCAGTTCCAAGGCCGAGACGCAGCCGCCTGCCGCCGCTCCACAGGCAGAAGCCGCGAAGGAATCGGCCGCGACCGCAGCCGCAGCGACGCCGGTCGCGGTCCCGAAACAGTGGGTCACCTTGGGATCGATGGCCCCCGACAGCCCGTATCGGCTGATGGTCACGCTCTCCAACCAGGGCGCGGCCGTCGAGCGGATCGAGATGGTCCAGCGGACCGACCGGGGACAGCTCCGGTTCCAAGATCTGGAACACAGCTCTGGTTACTTGGGCTACCTCGCCCTGGAGGATATCGACGGCGGCAAAGGCTGCCGCGTGAACGTCGTCGGCCCGGGCACTCCGGCCGCCGCCGCCAAGCCTCAGAATCCCGCCGCCGGCCCGGGGCTCCGCCCCGGCGACGTCGTCCGCCGTATCGACAGCACGACCGTCCGGGACGCGATCGACTTGGAGCACTACCTCAGCGGAACGAAACCGGGCCAAGCCGTCCAGCTCGCGGTTCTTCGTTCCAGCGAAGGCGGCCGGCCCAAGGAGGAACTCCTGACCGCAACGTTGACGGTCGCGCCCTTGAGTATTGTCCGCCAGGACAGCCAGAACGAATCGGCTGCTCCGGGTGGGGCCGCCACGGGTTCCTTCCTGTTGACTTTGGAGAGCATCGGCGAGGTATCCATCCCGCGCGGCGCGGAGGAGATCGACCCGAACAAGTTGCCCAGCCCGCGGAGCAGCAGCTGGGAGGTCCGGCAGCTGACTGCTGACCCGCGGGGCCCCGCGGTGGAATTCAGCTTCACGTTGAGCGCGGCCCACCTGAAAGCCATCGGCGCGGAAGGCGCCCTGGAACTGGTCAAACGTTATCGTTTGGCCAAGACGCCCGCGAACGAACTAGCCAACGCCGCGTTCCCTTCCTATGACCTGCAGTTGGAGGTGGAAATCCGCAATCGGGGCGCGGCGCCCCAGCAGGTGGCTTATCGTCTGGATGGACCCAACGGCTTGCCGCTGGAAGGCTGGTGGTACTTGACGAAGATCCACCCCAAGATGTTCGCCGCCGCCGGCACGCGGGACGTGTTGTGGAACACGCCCACAACCGGTCATGGGCTGATCGGTGCGACCCAAATCTACTCGGAAGCCACAACGGCGGAGGAGAAGAACCAGCCGGTGAACATTCCCTTGTTCGCCGACCCCCAGCCGCAGCCGTTGGACTACGTAGGCGTCGACACGCAGTACTTTTCCGTGGTCCTAAAGCCGTTGGGGGACGAGGCGGCACCGCCGCTGTTCAAGCAGGCCCTGGCGGTTCCCGTCGGAGACATCCACGACGTGGACAAGAAGCTGAGCAAGACGCTCAATGTGTCCTGCCGGCTGATCAGCCAAACGCACGAGATTCCGGCGGGCGAGGCCTGGGTGAATCGGTACACGATCTTCGCCGGTCCGAAGCAGCCGGCCTTGCTGACGGCGTACCAGTTGGAACGTTGCATCGAATACGGCTGGTTCCGCGGCATCGCGAGATTCCTGGCTTGGATCCTGCACGTGTTCGAGAGCCTGCCCGGGGTGAACTACGGGCTGGCGATCATCCTGCTGACCGTGCTGGTCCGCAGCGGCATGATTCCGCTCAGCCGCAAGGCCGCCCGCAACGCGCAGATGATGCAGGAACTGGCGCCGGAGATGAAGAAGATCGCCGAGAAGTACAAGGACGACATGCAGAAGCGGGCCGCCGCGCAGTCTGAGTTGTTCAAGAAGCACAACTACCGGCCCTTGGGCGGCTGCCTGCTGATGTTCATCCAGTTGCCGATCTTCATCGGCCTGTACCGCGCGCTGTCCGTGGACGTGGAATTGCGGCAGGCCCCCCTGATCCCCGGCCTGTCCTGGTGCTCGAACCTGGCCGGGCCCGACATGTTGTGGTACTGGAAAGAACACCTGCCGGCGTTCTTGGCGGGGGAAAATGGCTGGCTGGGGCCCTATTTCAACGTCCTGCCCCTCGTGACAATCGTGCTGTTCCTGTGGCAGCAGAAGATGTTCATGCCGCCGGCGACCGACGAGCAGACGCGGATGCAACAGTCGATGATGAAGTACATGATGGTCTTCATGGGCCTGCTGTTCTTCCGCGTGCCCAGCGGCCTGTGCGTGTACTTCATCGCTTCCAGCCTGTGGAGCATCGCCGAGCGGAAACTGCTGCCGCCCATCGGTTCGCAGCTGAACAAGCCGGAGGAACCCACCACGCCGCTGTGGCAGCGCGTGGCCGCCAAATTCAACCCCGCCCTCGATCCGGCCAAAACCAAGCCCGGCCGCCGGCCGCGGCGGAAATGACCGCTGGCCCATACCGACAGCCCCGAGTACCCGTTGGCGGGCAAGCGGGGAAGGCCAAGATGAAAACGCCGCCGGCGCGGTAGCATCGTTCACGAAATAGAGTCCTCGTTTAACGCCAAGCCGGCAGGCGACGGCTGCGGTGGCCGCATCCGACTGATCCGCCGTCGCCTGCCGGCTCTGCGTTAAACGAACTGAGCCGAAATGGGGAAGTCATTTCGTGAGCGTTGCTAGCGGGCCGCGAAGGTTCGCGGTGTCCAAACGATGAACAGATCACGCGCAATTCT
>CAIYOB010001450.1 GCA_903927685.1 uncultured Planctomycetaceae bacterium | reverse complement strand
TTCGCGACCACTGGCCGAAACCAAAGGAATCCGAGCCCCTTGTTCGATCGCAGATGGGCCAGCAGGTCCACGTCGCAATCTGTCCATAGCGTAGCCAGTTCGCCCAGTTCCTCTGCCGTCAGCGGGGCTTCGGCTTGCCACTGCGGATCATCACGTAGCCATGCCAATCCCTCCGCCTCACGTTCCAGCCGCTGAGCGATCGCCTGCGCAGTGCCGACGTAGCTCGTGTTCGGGACGCGCTGCTGGATCGTTTCGCCTTGGCGGATGGCCCGCTCTTGTTGCCGCAGTTGGGCGAGCTGGCTCAGACACGCCTGACGCTCCCTCTGGATCTCTTCAATCTCCCGCTCGCGTTCCTCCGGGTTCCAGCCGTCGATCTCGCGCAGGATTCCTTGAACCGACGCTTCCAAGTTCCGCAACGAGTCGGTGTCGTTGCCCAGCACGCTCAGGCACAGGGGGCGGATTCGCTCGGGGATCTTGCGAGCCAGCACCCGCAGCGCACGGGGCGTCTGGCTGGTCACAAGCACCCGCTTGCCGTGGGCCAGGAAGTGGCTCACCAGATTCGCGATCGTGTGGCTCTTGCCGGTCCCCGGAGGTCCTTGGACGACGATCGCCGCCCGCCCATCGAGGCGATTCAGAATGCTCTTCTGCTCATCATTGGTCGGCAGCGGAAACAGCACCTCGTCAGGGATCGCGCACGTCACCGGGCGCTCTCCGCCCGGCCGGTCGCGCAGACCGGCGTAGTCTCCACACGCTTGTCGGATTCCTTCGGGGATCGGGTCGCCGTTCTCCAATTGCTCGATTGTCTTCTGCAGGGCAACGCGAATTGACTGCCCTGATCGCTTCCGAAGCATCAGGACCGGCGCAAAGGCGACTTGGGGACGACGCTCGGCGGTCTCCGGGCAAGACAGGGACTCCGAAAACGTCGCATCGGCGTGCGGAAGTGAATGAACCCATCCGCGCAGCACGTCGAACGCCGTCGAGCGATCCCAAGGCGATTCGAGTTCCGACACTTCCTGATCGCTGGTCCGTTGATCGTCCACGGGCGGACGCTCTTCCACCTCCAGCATGTCCTGTTCCAGTCGGAAACCGGCGCCCTCGGCAGCGGCTGAAACCACGATCGTCCCGCAAGTCGGATCCAACACGATGGTCGCGCTCCCGACGAGGACCGGGCGGCAGACGCGATGACCGCTGCTGCTCGTCCACACGAGCGTTCCGGTGCCCAGGACAAGTTCAAACTGTTCCCCGCGACGCCGCTGTGCCTGGTAGATGGCAAACAACCGAGCATAGGCTGCCTGGACACGCTGCCAGCGGCGATAGTCCTCGCTCCACGGAATCCACTCGTCTTCGATGTATGCCTGCCAAGCGTCGAGAACCTCGGTGTGATCCTCCAGCCGCAACCGGGACACGACACTCGATTCCTGTTCCTCCGACGTGCCGCCTGCCGTCTGATCCTGTTCCGGCGCGTCGATGTCCGCATCCGGCGTGGCGTCGAATTGGCCGACGTTGTCCAACCCGGTCATCGATGAGAAGTCGGGATCGTTGGGGAGCTTTTGGGCCGCCACGGTCGCATCCAACTCAAAGGACGCCACCCGCGGATTGGCCGCCAGGGCCGCGCGCGCGACGTCCAGCGGTGCAAAGGCTCGGACCAGAATCTGTCCGGGCAGGCCGAGGCCGCGGATGA
>CAIYOB010001449.1 GCA_903927685.1 uncultured Planctomycetaceae bacterium | reverse complement strand
TAGTCAAACGATGCGCTCCGAGTGGAAAAGTATTGGCTCGGCCGCCATTTTCATCCGCGCCCAAGCGTTTGTGTACCATCGCTTTCAGTAGCCAGCCGTAGACCCCCACCGACTCGATGCAAACGACTTCCCTCAACGTAGCTGCGGAGTCGCTGAAGTCCCCGCGGCGGTATTGTGCGAGGGCCAACGCATGCCGCTGATTGTTCCTGAGGTCCGACAATTCCAGGCTCCGTTGCGCCAATCGCACGGCCTCTTGATATGCGTCCGACGTATTGTCACGCTTCACAGCCATGGTGAGGGACAGGCTGGCATAGGTGCTGGCAAGGACCTTCCGGGTCTCCAGCGTATCTTCGTGCGTCTTCCCAAACGCCGCCCACTGCTTCTTGAGCGTCTCTTCCAGCAGTGGTCGAGCCTCGGAAGCGCGACTCTGGTTAACGATCGCTTCAGCCAGCCGCGTACTCGCTCGAAGTGTCTTCGGGTGATCCCTGCCACGTTCCGTTTCGTAGGCTTTGATTGCCTCCTTGAGCAACTGCTCCGCCTGCGGAAAGCGTTTGGACTCCAGCAGTGCCTTGGCCCTGTCTACGAGTTGGTCCGCGCGTTGTTCCGGCGGGAGCGGTGGTCCGACGGGCCCGAAGTGCTTATTCAACCAAGCGTCGATCACTGCCATCGTTTCATCGAGAGGCGGAACGTGCTGGGAGTCCGGAAAAACATGGTGACGTTTGTCGTCGCTACTGATCGCCTCAAAGAGGGGGAGTTGCGATTCCTTCAGTGGGAATGTCGTCCAATCCAACGCGCCGTTGATCATCAGAACGGGCTTTCGCAACAAACGGACGTAGTTCTTGGGCTCGAGTTCCGGATACCACGTGTTCCGGGAGAGACCACCAGCGACCAAGATGCAGGCGCTAAACCGGTCCTCGACTCCCATCACGAGTGGTGCTATCTCGGCGCCCCAACTGAACCCAACGTAGACGGGATTTGCCGTGTCAAACACTTCGGGACGCGTCCCGATATAGTCCAAAGCGCGGCAGACATCCTTCACCTGCGCGATCCGCAAGTCACCATGCTGTTCTGGTCCTAAGGCCGCGCGGTTGACCCGGCGTTCAAAAGTGCCTTTGTACACAGGATAGCATACAGCCCGTCCGGTCGCCGCGATGGCCAAGGCATACGCGCCGTCGGAATTGTCCAGCGAGAAACGGTCGAGCTTCCATGTGCCGGTTCCAGGAAAATAGAGCACCGCTTGATGGGGACCGCTGCGTTCCTTCGGCAGCAGGATGTGCAGCGTGAATCGCTCGTCCGCGTAGGCCGCATCAATTTGCACAATCTGATGGACGCAATTCCCCTGGCCTGCGGTGTCCGTGACGACGGTCTGCCTAAAGGCCGCCTGTTTGTCGTAGCGGTAGGCGGATCTGCACCGCTCCAGTTGTTCCGATGTCAGGGCTGGTGGCACTTCGATGGTCCCCGCGCCCTCGTTGACAACCTCGGCTCGCTTGGCAGTCGAACCTGACTGCTGGACACAGCGAAGACCAAGTTGCGGCGAGCGGGAGACGGGATCAACGAACTCCTTGCCGTCAAACATGTAGATGGGATCTTCCCAGGCCCCACCGCAGACGACGCGGTGGCCTCGGGTCGTCGGATTCAGGCACCATTCCTTGACGTTGCCCGCCACATCGTAGACGCCGAACTGGCTGGGGGCCTGGTACGAGCCGACGGGGGCCGGGCCGTCG
>CAIYOB010001448.1 GCA_903927685.1 uncultured Planctomycetaceae bacterium | reverse complement strand
CGGAAGAAGACGGCCGCCTGGCCCGGTTGCTGGTCCGCACCCAGGCTACGATGCGGGACTATCTGCGGGTGGCGACCCTGCGGAAGATCGATCGGCTGTCGCAATTGGTCACCGAATCGTTTCGGTACCTGCTGCGCAAGCAGACGCTGGTTCAGCGGGTGCTGATCGATCCGGACTCGTTTGCGATCACGCTGTACGACGACACCGGGCGGGCGATTCCCAAGCAGCGGCTGTCGGAGGGCGAAAAGCAGATCTTCGCCGTGTCCGTGCTCTGGGGACTGTCCCGCGCGGCCGCACGGCCGCTGCCGGCGATCATCGACACGCCGATGGCCCGCCTGGACGGCAAGCATCGGGACAAGCTGGTCGAACGCTATTTCCCGCATGCCAGCCATCAAGTGCTCATCTTGTCGACCGACACCGAAATCGAACTCCGCTACTTCCAAGACCTGCAACCCCACATCGCCCGGGCGTACCATCTGAATTACGACGACGACCAGAAGCGGACGGTGGCGGAGGAAGGGTATTTCTGGAAAGCGAGAACTTGAGCCATGTCCATCCGCCAGATCCGGTTATCGTCGCAGGCCAAGGAGCAGCTGATTCGGCTGAAAAGCCGTACCGGGATTCCCCAGTGGAATATCCTGTGCCGCTGGGCGTTCTGCCTGTCGCTGGCCGAGCCGACGCCGCCCACGCCGAT
The DNA here is from genome assembly GCA_903927685.1 of uncultured Planctomycetaceae bacterium. Next base: position 1,060 of record CAIYOB010001448.1, on the reverse strand, counting down.
CGAGATCCCGGCCGATAGCAACGTCGAGATGACGTGGCACGTCTTTGGCGGCGAGTGCCATGAACTGTACATGGCGCTGCTCAAGGAACGCTGCGTTCGCGACCGGCTGGGGATCGATCCGGACGTTCTGAATCGCCAATTCCGCTTGCACCTGCACCGCGGCATCAGTTACCTGGCCACGCCGAACAAGGTGCGGGGGATCGGGGACTTGGTCGCCCTGGCGGCAAAGGAAGGACGATGACCACGGGGCAGCCCGCGGCCGTTCCGTGGCGGTTTGTCGTGCAGAAGCACGCGGCGCGGACGCTGCATTACGATCTCCGCTTGGAACGGGACGGGGTGTTCAAGAGTTGGGCGGTGCCCAAGGGGATACCCGAGCGGGCCGGCGACAAGCGGCTGGCGATTCAGGTCGAGGACCACGCGCTCGAGTTCGGCGACTTTGAAGGGACGATTCCAGAGGGCGAATACGGGGCCGGGGAGATCGAGATCTGGGATCATGGCGTGTACGAAATCGACGACTGGCGAGAGGGCGACATTCAATTCACGCTGCACGGCCAGCGGTACCGGGGCCGTTACCGGCTGGTCCGGTTCGCCCGCGGCGGGCCGCGGGCTTGGCTGTTGATTCGGTCGGCCGAGCTGCCGGAGTAGACCGGCGGCACGGCAACGGTGAGGACACGGGAGAACCGCCCATGCGATGGGAAGCCAGAATCACCGGCGATATGACCTTGTCCATCCTTGACGAGCACGGCGTCAAGGTGCTGGGCGTCGACATGCTCAAGGCGAAGACCATGCGGGCGGGCGATGGCGGCGACCTGCTGGCCCGAACATTGAACGATCTGACCCTGCTGGCCCAAGCGGCCGACGCCGCGGGCGGGGAATGTCTGAAGCTCCGCGACCCCTCGGCGGGGCTCTCGCCAACCCCGTGGAGCGTCGTCGTGCAGGAGCCGAAGCGGCAGGTGCAGGTTCGCGATGCGCGCGGCAGAGGGATCGCGGACCGCGGCTTCCCGAAGAGCATGAGCGCCGCGGCATTCGCCGAGTTGGCCCGGCAAATCACCGCCGCCGT
>CAIYOB010001447.1 GCA_903927685.1 uncultured Planctomycetaceae bacterium | reverse complement strand
CGCCACGGACACGTTCTACCACTCCAATTCGCCGGCCTCCAATATCGTGCCTGCCATCGGCATGGACGGCGTCGCCAACAGCATCTCGCTAAATTACGGCAACTACGACAGTCCGCAGAGCACGGCGACCGCAATCCGGCTGCTGTTCACGGTGACCGTGACGGACGATCCCTTTGCGGACGGGCTGTTTCTGACGAACATCGTGCGGGCCACGGAACAGAACTCGTTCGTCCAGACCCAAGTCGCGGACCAGATCATCCAGATCCGCCTCGGCCAACCGGTGCTCAATCTGAAGAAAGGGGTTATCGCCTCGACCGGTCCAGACCGGGCGTTCACGCCGGACGATGTCGCGCCGGAGAACGTCTCGGCTCCCGGTTCGGGCGGCTTCCGCTTCGAGGACACAATCAACTCGGCGAATCTCAGCGAGATTCCGATCGACAGCGATTTGAGCCAAGTCGACGCGGGAGACCTCGTCACGTTTGCCGTCATCGTGGAGAACACGGGCTCCAGCCATCGCGGCGCCTTTGACGTGCAGATCAGCGACTCGCTGCCCGCGGGCTTCGCCATTCCCACCAGCGGGCGGGGCCTTAATCTCCAGGTCACCGACGGCACGGGCGCGGAGATCGAGTACACGGAGTTGGGCAACGGAGGCGGCGACGACCTGTTCGGGGCCGGAATCGAGTTGAACGATCCAGGGCCGACCGATCCGACGGCCTACGGTTCGGACGGCGGGGCCATCGATCGGTACGATGCGAACAACGGTCGCAATCTGGTGGTCATTACGTACGATCTGATCGCCCTGGAAACCGTCTCGCCCCGAGAGGTACTCACCAACACGGCGTCGATCAACGGCTATGCCGGCACGGAGGGCGGGGAGAACCACGTCCAGGCGGATCTGCCGGCCAGCCGGCTGGCGGAGTTGAGCGACGACGCCCGGGTGACCATCATCGCCCCCGAGGCGGACAAGTCGCTGGTCGGCACGTCGGTGGTCAGCGGCCCGAACGAAAACGACGAAGCGGTGATCGGCGAGACGGTCCAGTACGAGGTCGTATTGACGCTGATCGAAGGCCAGATGCACTTGTCGAACGTGGTCGATACCCTGGATCTGGGGCTGCGGTTCGTCAGCCTGGACAGCATCACGCCGTCCGGCGGCGACGTGACCACGACGCGGGGCGCCGGCAACTTCAGCGATCTCGCCACGTTTGCGCCGTCCACCACGGGCAATGGAGCGACGCAAGCCCAGACGTTGACCTTCAACTTTGGCACGCTCCGCAACGCGAACACGAACAACGCGACGGACGAGACGCTGACCGTCCGCTACACCGTGCAGGTGCTGAATATCGCGGGGAATCAGGGGGCGGGACCGACGGAGTTGAACAACTCGGCGGTCGTGAACTGGGACGTCGACGGTAACGTCGGCACGACGAACGACGTCCAGGCCCTGCCGCCCGTCAGCGCGGAACTGGTGACGGTCATCGAACCGGAACTGCAGATCGACAAGTCGGTGGTGGTGGGAGCGGGCGGCACGATCGGCGACGCGGGCGACACGGTGACCTATACGATCGTCGTCGAGCACACGGCCGAGAGCGACACGGACGCCTTTGACGTCACGTTCCTCGATCCGCTGCCGATCTCCGCGGTGAACGTCGTCTTCGCCACCGGCGTCACGGTCGAGCACTCGACCTTGGGAAGCATCAAGGCGGCGTTCGAGCTGGTGGGCGGCCAACTCCGCACCCGCGCCGGCCAGGCGTTCGACTTGGCGGTCGGCGAGACGGTGACGATCACCGTCGTCGGGACGCTGCGGAGCGACGTCGTTCCCCTGCAGACCGTCAACAACACGGGCACGATTCAGTGGACGTCCCTGGACGGCTCCGTGCCTGAGGAGCGGACCGGGACCGAGAGCCCGGCGTTGAACGACTACACCGCCGAGGACTCGGCTTCGTTCGCCGTCCGCAATATCAACGTCGTCAAGTCCGTCAAGGCGACCTCGGAGGGGCACACGCCGGATGGCCAGCTGGCGATCGGCGAGATCATCCGCTATCGACTGCAGACGACGCTGCCCGAAGGCACGTCGCCGTCGTTCACCGTGACCGATTTACTGCCCAGCGGCCTGCAATTCCTGGACGGGACGGCCACCCTGGCGTTCGTTTCGAGTTCGGATGCTTCCATCACCGCCGACGGCCCCTATGGCATCAACGCGGTTGCGGCGTGGGTGGATAGTGATGGAACCCTCATCGGTGAGATTTCTCCCGCGTACGCGATTCCGGAGGGTGCGATTGCCCCGAGTTCCTTCACTGACGGAACGGATCCCGTGTTCTCGCTGGGCAAGTTGACGAATCTCGATTCCGATGCAGACTTGGAATACGTCATCATCGAGTTCAACGCCCTGGTGTTGAACGCGGCGACGGCCCGCGACGGGGAGTTCAAAGGCAATTCCTACCAGGTGCAGGTCGGCACGAACACGCCCGTCACCTCGAACACGGTGACCAGCCGGATCGTGGAACCGTCGATTACGAATGTGGACAAGTCGGTGGTGACGCTGCCGGCCGACGCCGACGACACGGTCCGTTATCGGGTCACGTACACGAACACCGGCACGGCCACGGCGTTTGACGTGCGATTGGAGGATCAACTGCCGGCAGCCGATCTGGACCTGAACGAAGCCGGCGTCACCGTGTCCTTCAGCGGCTTGGCGCCCTTCCCCACGGCCGTCAACCACTCCGTGAACGACATGGTAGACGTCCGGATCGGCCAGTTGCCTGCCGGGGTGACCGTGACCGTCGAGTACACGGCCACGCTGAGACTGTCCGGCATTAATCCGGGGGAGATGATTCCGAATGTCGCGAACGTCACCTACACCAGCCTGCCCGGCACCGGGACGCAGGGAAATCCCACGGGATCGAACACACCCGGCGGTTCGGGTGCGTCCACCGGCGAGCGCAGCGGTACGCCGGATCCCGCCGATGAGAACGACTACCTGGACTCGGACGACGCCTCGTTTACCGTCCAGAGTCCCGCGTTTGTCAAAACGATTGTCGAGACCTCGGAAGCACACACCAGCGGTACGGATGTAGCCATCGGCGAGATCGTGCGTTATCGGCTGCGGGTGCGGGTTCCCGAAGCCACCATGCCCGACTTTCGGATCACGGACGCCTTGCCCAGCGGGCTGCAGTTTCTGAACGACGGGACGACGAAACTGGCACTTGTCTCCAACGAAGCCAACTTCACGTCCACCGGGGGCATCAATACCTCGTCGGCGCCCGGCGCCGGCGTGAGCGGCAATCAGGACACCGTCGGTTCGATCCGGCCCTCGTACGTCCTTCCCGCCGGCGCCATCAGCCCTGCCACGGGCTCGGTCTTCACCAGCGGGATCGACCCGGTCTTCCGCCTCGGCGAATTGGTGAACCGCGATACGGATGATGACGAGGAGTTCGTGGTGATCGAGTTCAACGCCCTGGTGCTGAACGCGACGAACAACGACGCGTTCTCCACGACTTCGGGCAGTTACAGGAAAGACAATACCGCGACACTCGCCGTCGGGCCGACCTTCACCTATTCTTCGAACACCGTCGCGGCCACGATCCGCGAGCCGGCGATCATCGATGTCGACAAGTCGCGGGTGGGCTCGGAGGCATTGGATGCCGGCGACGTAGTCACCTATCGCGTGACGTTCTCAAATTCGGGAAACGCCGACGCGTTCGAGGTGGTGGTGCGAGACGTGCTGGACGCGACCTACTTTGCCAACGTGACCGTGACGTCCGTCACGATCGAGGGAGCGGCCGCGAGCTACGACGCCAGCGGTACGGGCGGCAATATCCTGAACGTGGTGTTGCCTCTACTGGACGACGACAGCCTGAACGACAACGTCGTCGTCGAGTTCAGGGCCACGCTGACCTCGAACGTCCGGCCCAACCAGACGGTTCCCAACACGGTCTTCGTAACGTATACCAGTCTGCCGGGTATCGGGACGCGTATGTCGACGCCCGGTGTTCCTACCGCGAACACGACCGGCTCAGATACGGATGGCGGTTCCGGCGCCCCGGACGGCGAACGCGATGGATCGGGCTCGCCCGGCCAGAACGATTATGCCGACAGCGACAGCGTCGATATCACGACGAAGCAGCCGACGTTTGTCAAGACAGCTCCGGCGGCGCTGACGTCGGAATCGAGCACCGGGGACTCGCAGTATACGCCGGATACGGACCTGGCGATCGGCGAGACGGTGACGTTCAACCTGTCGGTCACTCTGCCCGATGGCTGGGTTGACTCGCTGGTCGTCGTGGACAACTTGCCCTCCACTGCGTCCGGTCAGTTGCAGCTGGTGTCCGCCAGCGTGTTCTCGATCGGCAGCGACCTGTTCGCCGACGTCGGGCATACCACGCCGCTGGCACCAGGGGCCATCATTGTCACCACGGCCTCGAATCAGGCCACCTTCACGTTCCCGGCCAGCTTCTACAACCGCCCGGATACAGGTGGCACGCTGGCGGCAGACAACCAGATCGTCGTCCGGGTCGTGGCGGTCGTCCCCGACGTCGCGGCCAACGTGAGCGGCGACACGTTGACCAACGCCGCACAGGCGTCGTACCGGGACGGCCAGGGCGTCACCCGCACGCTGAGCAGCTCGGCGAACGTGGACCTGGTCGAGCCGGTGTTGTCGATCGCCAAAGACGCCAGTGTCGTCGCGCCGGCGACGGTGAACGGCGGCGACACGATCGTATTCACCATCGCCGTCGATCATACGGCGGCTTCCCGGGCTGACGCCTTCGACGTCGTGATCTCCGATACGCTGCCCGTGGGGCTGACCTATGCCGGCGGCCTGACGGCTCTGAACGGCCCGTTGCCCGGGGTCGTGCAGTCCGGCCAACTGCTGACGTTCACTTGGGCCTCGCTGCCTCAGGCGCCTGCGGCCGGCCGCCCCTACCGGTTCAGCTTCCAGGCCAGGGTCGACGCCAGCGTGACTGACGGCGACACGTTCACCAACACGGCCAATCTGGCGTACGACACCCTGCCAGGAATCCCCGCGTCGGGCGTGCAGCGATCGTACAGCGGCAGCGATCCGGCGGGCGTGATCACGGCGGACGTAGAACCGCGGAACCTGGACAAGTCCCTGGTGGCGACGTCCGAGACGCACACCAGCGACCTGACCTCGCCGCCGCAGGTGGCCATCGGCGAAATCGTCCGCTATCGGATCCAAGTGGACTTGGACGAAGGCACGCATCCCGACCTGCGGCTGGTTGACACGCTGCCGCTGGGCTTGACACTGGTGGATGACGGCGAAGTGACGCTGACGTTGAGTTCGACCATCCCGATGGGGGTCGAAGCCGGGCTGAACCCCGGCGTTACGGACCCGCTGCCCGCCGGCCGCATCCTCCGCAACATCCTGCCGGGCGGCCAGCAGCAAATCACGTTTGACCTGGGCGACTTGACCAACAACGACCAGGACGGCAACATCGAACGTGTAAGCATCGAGTACAACGTGCTGGTGGGCAACAACGCCAACACGAACGCCGGGCAGCTCAAGACGAACAGCGCGGCGGTTACGGTCGCCGGCTTCAGCTACGCCGCAGCGGATACGGTCAGCGTCCAGATCGTCGAGCCGTCGATCGCTTCGGTCGTCAAGCGGCGTGTCGGCACGGCCCCGGTCGACGCGTATGACGCGGTCACCTACGAGGTCGAATTCCGCAACACAGGCAACGCGGACGCCTTTGAGGTCCGCGTTCACGACGCGTTGGACGCCGCCTTGTTCACGAACGTCACCGTGACTTCGGTCACCCGCAACGGCGTGGTCCTCAATTCGCCCGCGGATTACACGAACAGCTCGGGCGCCAACATCCTCGATCTCACCATCCGTTCGCT
>CAIYOB010001446.1 GCA_903927685.1 uncultured Planctomycetaceae bacterium | reverse complement strand
CCGGCGGCGGTGCGTGCGACGGTCTGGGCGGCATCCTGAAACGCCAGCAGTTGCCCGCCAGCGTCCCACCGTCGCTGAACCTGGCCTTGCCCGTCCACCAGCACGCTGTTGACGGCCTTGGTGGCCCGCGTCCACTGGTCGTGATGCGGCGAACCGTACCACGGATAGTAGCCGGTGGCGATGGCCAGTCCGCGGCCGAAAGCCTCGATCACGAATGCATTCTGATCGGCATGCCCGTGGCTGACCCCGCCATACGGACTGCTGCGGAACAGGAAACTGATGTCATTGTCCTTGTCGCCCAGCGCCGTGTGAAAGGACGCCAGCCCGACGGCGGGGAAACTGCGGGCGCCCGGCAGTTCCAGCGGCGAACGAGCCTGCAGGTTCGGGTCATACGCGGCCAGACTCAGGACGTCGGCGCCGATCGTCACGCCGGATTCCTGCGCGTACCAGCGGGCGTACGGATTCTGAGTCGCGGTCGCAAAGACGTACATCACATTGCCCAGCCCGCGCGGGCTGCCGGTCTGGCCGTCGCCGAATGGACTGTGCTGGTGATACGGCGTCGCTGTGTACAGGCCATAATAAGGCGTGTTGCGAAAGAACGGCTTCTGCATCAGATCGATCCCGGTCGCTTCGCGCAGCGCCACGACATAGTGCAGGGCAAACTGCATGTACGCGCCCCAATAGCCGGGACCTTCCTGCCAGCCGCCGTCGTCGCCGCCCCAGGCGGGGTAGGATGTGGAATAGAGCAGCGTGGCGTATTCGAGCCACTCCCGCGCTTCGGGCCACTCGTGGATAAATGACAACGCGCACTCGCCCAGGAACCCCGGCAGTCGGCCCGCGTGGCTGTCGTAAGGATTGCTCTCGAACGGCAGTCGCTGCAGGTGTTTGAGGAATTGAGCCGCACGGACCCGCATGTTGGCCTCGATCTTGGCCCGCTCGTCAGGCGTGAACAGATCGTAGGTCCAGTCGTAGGCTCGCGTCCCGCGCATCATCATCCACATCGGTGGTTCGTCGTACGCAAAGAAGCTGGTCGGGCCCTCGGGATCCCACGAGAAGAAATGCTGCAAGCGGCGTTTGGCTTCGCCGCCGAGGCGTTGATTGCCCGTGATCAGGTAGGCCAGGGCGCAACGTTCCATGACGTCCATGGGGGGCCGGGTGGTGCGCATCACGTTCACCGCCCAAGGCCCGGCGTCCGGCCCTTTCGGCCGATAGCCCGGCTCCGCGACCAATTCCTTGTCGACCTCCCGTTCGCACGCAGCCACCAACGAGTCGATGGCTGGCTTCAGTTCGCCGCCCGCCCAGCGGCGGATCTGTGCGAGCCGCTCGCCGGGAAAGAACAGTCGCGGGCGCTGCCGCGGCACCCGCTGAATAGCTTCATCCCAGTTCGGAAACGGAAAGGGCCGGGCACTGTCCGGAATCGTAAACGGGCGTGGCCGGCCCCAGACCGTCCCCTTGTCCGTTCCGATGCCGTAACGCCAGAACCACTTTCCCGCCGGCAAGGGCTGGGAGGGAACGAAGACCGACCGCCGCAGGTCGGCGAACGCGAGCGTGTCCGGCGCGTCGAACGCCGCGGACGTCGAGACCTGCAGCGTGTACGTGCTGCCAGGCTTGCCCGGCACCCAAATGAACGGCGGCGGTGTGACCTCGACCAGCTGGCCGTCGGCGGGCGAGTAAGGTTTCTGCGTTGCTTGGGGCGGTGCGTCAAGTACCCCGGCGGGCTCGCCGGCCTCGACGCAGACCGTGGACAACAGGCCGATGACAATCGGTGCCGTCAGCGGAGAAAGGACGCGGCCAAACACGCGAGCCCGGGATACCAACCCGCATACAACAGCTGGATGGGATATCATCACTCAAGTCCTCGGGTGAACAGCGACTTGCGGCGCAGGATTATTGCCTGAGCACGTTCCGCACCCACTCGGCAACCGCCGGGGGCAGTGGAGGTTCGACGGCACGTTGGTAGTTGAGCGCATAGTCATAGCCCGCGCGGTCGTACGTCGTGCCGAAGGCGGTTTGCAGGGCAAGCACGACGTCGGGATCTTCGGCGGCGAGCGGGATGGGAATCGTCGGCAGCGGCTGCTGCAGCGTCCAGGCGTACGTCTCCACCTTGGGCAGCCGCTCCTTGCGACAGACAAAGGCGTAGTAGTCGGCCGGAGTCAAAGGTTCGCGTGTCGGCAGGCGTTGGCCGCCCTGGAGCAGATCCAATTCCACGAGGTGCGCGGGAGTCAGGAAGACATTCATCCGCTTGGTCAAGTACTCCGTTCGTCCCTCGCCCGGCATCGTGTTCCATGGCGACAACAGTTCGATGACGGTGACCACATTCTGAGACTCGCGGTTGCGGATCGTCAGGAAGGCTTGACGGTATCGCCTGGGGACGGGCACCGTGTGGACCACGGGTTGCACGGCCAAGGCTGGCCCACCGGGAGCGGCCAGTCCCCCACGCCACGACTCTCCCAAATCGGCAATGGCCAGGTCCGGCTCGATCAGACGTTCCGGTTCCTCGTCCTGCCGAGCCAGATAAACGTACTCCTCGACCTCGACCACGTACCGGGGCCGCACCTGCGGCATCAGCATTTCACGCACGATCGTGATCAACGTCGTGTGAAAATCCTGCCACCGCTGGCCTTCAATGAATGGATCCATTCCCGGAAACGGACTTGGCATTGCGGTTGCTCCCTGCGCCCCGGTCATCTCAGCTGTGGCCCATCATACTACCACAGGACCCAAGCGGCGACGACATGCACCGGCAGTGGAGTGGATCCGACCTCAGTCTTGTTCCGCCCGGTCTTGACCGGACTGTTGCGCAATATTCTTGTGCGTGCGTGTCAAGGCTAAGTGTTGAGGTGCCTGGGGG
>CAIYOB010001445.1 GCA_903927685.1 uncultured Planctomycetaceae bacterium | reverse complement strand
TCAGCGGCCGCAAGTACTGCAGGCTGTCGTCGGTCACGCGACACCGCTCAAGTCGAAGCCCGGTTAGGCTGCGAGCGTCCTTCAGAGCTGCCAAGGTCGCATCGGATGTGAGCGTCCCCTGAAAGGCCAGCTCTTTGACCTGTGGCAATTGCTGAATGCTGGGAAGGAGGTTCTCGTAGACCATGGCGCCGGCTTCCACAAACGCCTGATCCCTAAACCTGACGGACCAAGCGGGATTTGCCTCCCGAACAGCCAGCATCCCGGCCTCGGTAACATTGGTCCTGAAGAGCTGCAATTCGAGCGACGATCGCGCGCCATGTAGAAGATCGAGATCGGAGTCGGACAACAAGCAGTCAGAGAACCCTAGCCATCGCAGGTGGGGCAACTCCCTCAGCGATTTCAGACTTTCGTCAGACGGCGAGCACGTGGCGAAACCCAAAGAGCGCAGGCTGGGAAGCTCCGCCAGCGCACGCAGGCATTCATCGAACAAGGAACAGTTCGCAAGGTGCAGAGAGCCGAGGTTCGGGATCTCCGTCAACGATTCAAGCCCCCGTTCGCTAATGATCGCGTCACGCAAAGCCAAGTTTTCAAGTTGAGAGAGACCGCGGAGGCTCCCGAGCGCAGCGTCGGTCACCGCTGCGCCGCGAAGGTCCAGCGACGCCAGTTCCGGGAATGCACGGAGCAAGTCGAGATCATCCGGCGATCGCGGCCTCAGGACGACTTGGGGTATCGGTGCGAAGTACTCGTCCCCCAAGAACAGTCGGAGCCAGCCGTTGACCACTCCCGTCGCTTTACGTTCATCCGGGGGCGTACGATCGTATCGAACGCGCCCGCCGAGCTGGATTACTTCTGCTGCAGCCAGCTTCTTCCGGTGCTCACGATGCAGCTCTCGGGCGATGAGTCCGAGGACAACGCCAAACGCGGTGACGAGCACCAACAGCGTCTGCAGACGAAAGCGGGGCACCAGGCGGAACGATCGGCGGTTCAACGTGCTACTCGGGTGGGTATCAAGGCGGAACGCGATCCACGTGTTGATGTCCAAAACCTTCTCATAGCGACCTACCTCAAGCTCGATGTCCGCCTGCTTGATCGAGACACTCGAGCCTCACATGCCCAGGCCCAATACCACGCGTTGAGGCTTTCCGGCGGCATCCAATCGCACGCAGCCGAATTGGCCGGCGAGGCCGATGTCCGCTTCCTTCTGGACGATCGCGCTGCCGACGTGCCGCCCGCCCCCGTCACGCGGTTCGCGCCGCCGTGGTGCTCGGGGGACGACGCATGTCACGCCCGCTTCGTACCCTCAGAAGATACCGATTTCCGAAAGCCAGTCAATCACCTGGAAGGCAGACGATCTCCGAGGTGGGGACAGCATCGCTGCAATCGAACGCTTCATTTTGAATTCGAAAACGCTCAGCGCACGCGCCGTTGCCTCGTTCAGTTGCCCTCGCGGAGCAACGCAGACCGAAATAACTTCCCGTTTTGTTCCTGTCGCAACCGGCAACGACGGAGACCTGGTCGCGTTGCGACCGCATGGACCTAGCCGTGGGTTTCAACCCACGGTGGGCGTTCCGTAAGAATGGCGGAGTCGCGTAGCGACGGCTGATCTGCCGAGGGTATCAAGGCTTGCCTTCAGTCGTTGCTACGCAACTTGTTCCGATTCTCGTCCTGGACCTCCGTGGGTTGGAGCAGAAAAGGTGTCAGGAACCGTTTTAATGCTTTTGGGGGCGGCGTAGGGCTTGCGGCACGAGGGAGCAATCGTGGGAGGCCAGAGTCTCAGCGGTGAGAAGGCATCAAGTCCAGGGGAGACTCGCGGCGACAGTCAAGTCGTGATTGGGGGAAGCGGCCGCCGACTTGCTGGGGTAAGGCGCCGAGCAGCTGATCGCCGCTTCCCACCAGCCCGGCTGACCGGGCCTCGATCCCCGACTCCGGTTCCGCCGGCGCGGGGGCGGGCGGCACGAGGTTCGAGTCCGTCACCTGCTTGCCGACTTCCCATTCGCCCGCGGAGCGGAATAATGGGAACGGCGGCACCGCTCGCTGCGCCGATGTGGCGAGCCGGACGCTCTATTTCCGGGACGAATCGCAACCACCGCTTTCCCATCGGAGTCGACATGGCAAGGACCAACGGAACGTCGGGCGTTCACAGCAGGCTGCTCGCGGCGGTGAGTCAAGTCGATCGGCCGGGCGAAGTCTGTACCTGGGGTGATCGACCGCTGACGATGCCGGGATTGGAAGTCACCGGCCTGGGTGCCGTGAGGCTGCCGCTGGGGACGACGCAGGCCCGCAAGCTGATCAAGCTCGGCCGCCAGGCGCCGTATGGCAAGGGGACGGAAACGGTGGTCGATACCAACGTGCGGCGAGTTTGGGAACTCGACCCCGGCCAGTTCCAGTTGACCAACCCGAAGTGGGACGAACTCGTCGCCGCCATCCTCCAAGACGTGCAGCGGGCGTTGGGGCTCGAAGACCGCAAGCTGGCGGCCCACCTCTACAAGCTGCTGCTGTACGAGAAGGGCGGCTTCTTCCTGGCGCATCGCGACGGCGAGAAGCTGGACCGAATGGTCGCCACGCTGGTGATCGCCTTGCCGGCGGAGTACGAAGGCGGCGAGTTGATCGTGGCGCACGACGGCCGGCAACACGAGATCGTCTTCACGGGGGCGGCGTCCGGACACGAGTTGAGCTATGCCGCGTTCTACGCCGACTGTCAGCACGAAGTCCGGCCGGTGCGCAGCGGGTTCCGGCTGTGCCTGACCTACAACGTCACGCTGGCCGAGACGCGCGGCAAGCAGGGCATCGCCGCTCCCTCGTACGGTGCGGCCGCGGCCGCGATCCGCGAACTGCTGGCCGAATGGCGGGACGATCCCGCGGCGCAGAAACTGGCCGTCACGCTCGATCACCGGTACACCCAGGACGGGCTGTCGCTGGACACGCTGAAAGGAATCGACCGGGCGCGGGCCGAGGTGCTGTTCGAGGCCGCCGAGCAGGCGGACTGCGTGGCGCATCTGGCGCTGGTCACGCTGTGGCAAAGCGGCTCGGCGGAAGGCGGCTACGACGAGTACTCGTTCGGCCGCCGGCGCGGCTATCGCAGGTCCGACGACGACGAGCACGACTGCGACGAGACTCGCAGCAACCATGAGATGGGCGAAATCTACGACTGGCGTCTGTCCGCGGATCACTGGTCCGACCGGCAAGGCCACATGGTGCTGCTGGGCGAGATCCGGTTGGACGAGAGCGAAATCGTGGCGGACGAGGCGTTGGACCAGGCGGAGCCCAACCGCGAAGACTTCGAAGGCTACACGGGCAACGCCGGGATGACCCTCGAACGCTGGTACCACCGGGCGGCCGTGGTGATTTGGCCGCGGTCGAAGCACTTCCACGTCCTCTGCAGCGCCGGCACCGACGCCTCCATCGGCGGCCTGGAACCGCTGGTCCGACGGCTGCCGCGGGCGCGCAAGGCCCAACGCGAGGAATTGCGTCGCGAATGCCTCGCCTTTGCGTCGGCCATCCTGGATTCGTGGAAGCCCGGCCATCGCGGCTACCCGTGGGACAAGACGGACCGCGTCGATCGCAACGTGTTTCCGGACTTGCTCTGCCAGTTGGGCGACGTGGAACTCGTCCAGCGGTTCCTGGTGAACGTGCTGCCAGCCGACGGCACCGTTCAAATTGGCAAATCGTTCGTCACATTCTGCCAACAGCAGGGCTGGGCGAGCTTCGAGGCGGAACTCGCAGCGGTGCTCAAAACCATGACGACCGCGACCGTCATTCGCAACGCGGAACTCCTGCAGGCGTTGTGTGTCTCACGCGACAAGAACGCGGACCGAATCCAGCTCTGTCGGCGGTTGTCCGAACGCGCGGTCCAGGCGTTGGCGGCGTGGGACGAACTGCCACGCAACCGTGATTGGGAGTGGCACGGAATTGATCGGGCGGCCTTGCTGGGTTCGCTCGTCACGGCCATGACGGCCGTCGGCGCCGAACCGTCGCTGGCGAAACTGCTCGACCACGCCCTGGCGTGCGACAAGTACGACTTGACCGCCGCGCACCTGGCCGCGATCTTCGCGCTGGAATCCCGGCTGGCCAAACTGCCCGGCGGCGACACGGCCGTGTCGCGGTGGCTGGCCGCCTGCCGCCGCGCATTGGAAACCCGCACGGCCCGGGCGCCGCAGACGCCGACCGACTACCGGCGGGCCGACAAGCT
>CAIYOB010001444.1 GCA_903927685.1 uncultured Planctomycetaceae bacterium | reverse complement strand
TTGCCGACCTGGATCACGGGCGAGAGTTCGCCTTCCTTCAAGCCGAAGGCGATTTGTTCGAGGTTGGGATCGCCGACATGCTTGCGGATGGGGGGAATGACGCCGTACGCGCTGGCCGTCGCCCGATCCTCTGAATGCTCTTTGGCCAGCTGGGCAAAGCTCTCGGGATTGGCCTGGGCCGCCTTCAGCACCCAGTCGGCCTTCTGCCGGCTGGTGACGGCGATCAAGCGCGCCTTGACCTTGGGGCCGTACTCCGCCTCAAACGCCTGGCGGAAATCGTCCTGCGAAACCGTGGTCCGGTTCGCCGCCAGCCGCCGCAGGGCCAGGGTCGGCCAGATAATGTCCTTGCGATACTGCTGCGGGTCCACGTTCCGCTCGCTTTCCAGCAGCGACAGCCAGCGATCGACCGACAGGCCGAACTTCGTCGCCACCTGGTTGATTTCGTCTTCGACATCTTTCTGCGTGATCGTCACGCCGCGGGACTGGCAGGCTTGGAGCAGAATCTGCTTGCTGATCATGCTGTCCAGAACGTCGTCCGCGTAGCGGCGAACGCATTCGCCGGCCAGCGTCTGGCGGGTAATCTGTTCGCCATTGACCACCGCCATCACCGGCGACTTGGCCGGATCGGGCTGGGCGGCTGAAGCCGTGGCTGCGGCGGGTGCGGCCGTGGCCGGTGCGGACGCGGGAGCTGCGGCGCGAGCGGGTGCCGAACCAGCCTGTTGGGCGTGCAGGGGCAGGACGTCGCTCAAGCCTGCGCCCAGCAGCGCCAATGTCAGGATCGAGACCAGGAGGGGGGCATGAAACGTGAGGGACGCGAAGTGCGCGAAACCCGAGCGCGGCGTGCGGCCGCTAGCATCCTTGCCAGCCATGATCGCCTTCTCCATCTGGACGGTAGGAAATGGTTGTCCACCTGCGCGGGAAGTCCCCGAGCGTTGCGGGATGCGGGAGTATAAACGCGTTCGGCGTGCCGGGTCAAGAGAAATCGGCGGCCGGTTTTCGGGGGCACGGGCGCACCGGAGGCACGAGCGTCGGCATGCGAACGGGCGTTCGCCGGATCACGAATCCGGTCTAACCGGAAACGGCCAATTGGTCGATGTAGACCGACTCGAACTCCGGGACCAGGTTCAACTCGATCGTCTCCACCCGGGCGCTGAC
The DNA here is from genome assembly GCA_903927685.1 of uncultured Planctomycetaceae bacterium. The sequence goes on along the minus strand of CAIYOB010001444.1, from coordinate 12,258 downwards.
CTTTTTGATTTCGTCCAGCACGCTGCTGTCCAGCAGCGCCAGGTAGGCGCCGGCCAGCGAGGTGTTGCCGACCAGGCTGATCTGATCCGGCCGGAACCCGGGCAGCAGACCGCAGCGAATCACGTTTTCGACGTCCATGTGGAAACCGAATCCGCCGGCCAGATACAGAATCCGCACGTCCGACGGCGTCAAGCCGGCGCAGTTCAGCAGGCACACGATGCCCGCCGCGATCGCAGCCTTGGCTTGCAGCAGCCGGGCGACGTCCGACTCGGAGATGTAGATCGGCTGGCCGTCCGCGCCGGCGGCGATCACAAACTCGCGGCCGTGCTTGCCCGGCCGGACCCGCGGATCGCGGTCGGCCTCCGGCGCGAACCGGCCGTTGTGCCGCAGGATTCCCGTCCGGCGCGCTTGGGCGACGAAGTCCACATAGGCGGTGCCGCAAACGCCGATGGGCGGCCCGTTGTTGATCACTTCGATCTGAGGTTCCGGCGAGCCATGATCCAGGCGGATGTGGCTGATCGCGCCGCGTCCGGCCCGCATCCCGCAACTGAGTCCCGATCCCTCGAAGGCCGGGCCGGCGGCCGTGGCACAGCCCCAGAACCGGTCGCCATGTTTGAGCACGATTTCGCCGTTGGTGCCGACATCCACCAGCAGGCTGGTTTCCGAGCTGTAGACCATCCCGCTGGCGAACACGCCCGCCATGACGTCCGCGCCGACATAGGCGGCCGCGCCGGGCAACAAGTGGACGGCCGGGGCGGGGGCGGGGCGGTCACCCGAGCTTGCCGCCGGCTCGGACGCGGGAACAGCCCCGGCGGACTCTTCGGCGTCCTCCATTGGGTCCGCGTCCGTCGGCGCCAAATCCGACGGGTCCACGTCCGGAGTGGCTCGGCTTGCCTTCGGCCGCACGCGCAAGGGCAATTCGCTGGTCCGGAGCACGCGGTGCTCCAGGAATTGCGCCGTGAACGGTGCCGTGCCCAGGGAACTGGGGTCAATCCCGGCGAACAAGTGCAGCATGGTGGTGTTGCCCGCAATCACCAGCGAGCGGACTTGGTCGGGCCTGACTCCCGTTTCCAGCAACAGCTGTTCGAGCAAGGGCCGGAGCGTCCTCCCGACGACCGCATGCTGCAACCGTGCGATCATCTTGGGGTGCGTGATGCACAGCTGGATTCGCGTCAACACATTGTCGCCCAGGCGAACTTGGGCGTTCAGCGCCGACGCGGTGTTGACGATCTCGCCTGTGGTCAAATCGACCAGCACGCAGACGACCGTGGTTGTGCCGATGTCCACGGCCACGCCGAAAGGCGTCGCCGCGTCGCTGGACTCGACCGGCCGGACCAGCCACGCTTCGCCCGCCTGTTCCAACACCACGGCAGCCGGCGGCCCAGCCCCGTTTCCAGGCTCCCATCCCGGGGCGGCCAGCACGGGCAGATCGAAGTCGCGCACGGCCGCAATCGCTCCGCAAACGGCTTCGGCCAGCGACTGGCCGGCCGTCGGATCTGCGGCAGACGCGACCGCCGCCAATTCGCCGCCAGTCAGGTCCAGCCGTTGCCACAGCGGATCGTGGGCCCGCGAGACGTTGACTCGAAATGTGGTGACGACTTGCGGCTCGTGCGCCAGCAACGACCGGCCGGGGACATGGATTTCGACTTCGCCCTCGGGGGGCAAGTGGAACTGACAGGCGCGGACGCTATGCGGCTGGCCGTCAGCCCGCAGCGTTGTGCCCGTCCCCGCGTCGATCAATTCGCCGCGCACCAGATCGATCAGGCAGCCGTCGCACAGCCCGCGCTGACCGCACCGCGTGTTCAGCGCCACGCCGGCTTGCCGTAACAGTGCTGACAGGACGACCTGGGTGCGGCGGCCCTCGGCGGTTACGGTCTGGATCTTGTCGGCAACACGGACAGTCAGGTGAGTGGAAGAGGCCATGGTTGTTTCGGTCTGGCGTCGCGATGAGGGAGCACTAGGGGGCTGGCACCACAAGAACACGGTAAAATATGCCGTCCGGGGGTGCTGTAGGGGGGCGTCCCAGACGATTCCGCGGGCATCTGGATAACTTTCTCATGATCGGTCTCAGGTATCGTTGATTACTGAATCGGCGTATTGTAAACTGCGGACTCGGAATTGATACCCCTTGGCCGTGCGCGACGGCATCGAGCAGCGACCGGAGTGACGCCTGCCGCCCGCGGTGGCACGAGGACGATGAGTTGGGTCTCTTGCGAAAGGGTAGGTTTCTATGCCTGATCTCCAAAAGCTAAGCGAAGCGATCAAGTCCGGCAATCGGGAAGAGGCCGTCGCGATGACGACGGAGGCGATCAATGCCAAGGTCCCGGCCCAGGAAATCCTGGATTCGATGGTCGTCGCCATGGACGACGTCGGACGCCGGTTTCAATGCAACGAGATCTTCGTCCCTGAAATGCTCATCGCCGCGCGGGCGATGAAAGAAGCGATGGCTCGCCTGGAGCCGCTGCTGGTCGAAGCGGGGATCAAGCCCGTCGCCAAGGCGGTCATCGGCACCGTGGCCGGGGACTTGCACGACATCGGCAAGAACCTCGTGGCCATGATGTGGAAGGGAGCCAACTTTGACGTCGTCGACTTGGGGACCAACGTCGCACCGCAGAAATTCGTCGATGCGGCGAAGCAGCATAATGCGGACCTGGTCGGACTATCGGCCTTGTTGACCACCACGATGCCGGCCATCAAGACGACGGTCGAAGCCCTGAAGAACGCGGGAGTGGGCGTCGCCAAGATCGTGATCGGCGGGGCGCCGGTGACGCAGGCTTACGCCGACCAGGTCGGCGCCGACGGCTATGCGCCGGACGCGGCCAGCGCCGTCGACGTGGCTCGCAAGCTGTTGGGCCTGGCGGCCTGACACCGCGTGGTTTCCGGGGCTGTGCCGGGGCGACTAGGGGCGTGTGCGAGACGCGAGTGGCTCGCCCCGGTTCTTGCTTCTGGAGGCTCGCTGCGCTCAACCCTAGGCACCCCTGCATTGGGCCTTGAAGTACACCAGCGGAAAGCCGCGTGAAGTCGGCCTTCCGCTGCTGCCGCGGCTCGCACGCGACCAGCGTGCCGGCCTCTTCGTCCGCGTTTTCGACGAGTCCGCGGCCGGCTCGTTGGTCCTGCCAAAGCTGTCCCTCCAAGCCGAAGAGCTTCCTGCGTTCACTAAACCTTCTGTTGTGGAAAGCGAGTTTCTATGAGTACCGTCGGTGTGGGAGTCGTTGGTTGCGGATTTGTCGGTCGCGGCGCGCATGTGCCGGCGTTCAGTTCGATCGAGGGTGCCCAATTGGTGGCGGTGGCGGATGCGGACGCCAAGCGACTGGGCAAAGTCCAGAAGAAATACCCGCTGAAGTCCGCCTACCAGGATTATGCCGACTTGGTCAAGGATCCCGACATCCAGGCTGTGGTTGTCTCGCTGCCCACGCCGCTGCACGCCAAGGCTTCCATGGCGGCAATCGAGGCCGGCAAGCACGTGCTGTGCGAAATGCCACTGGCCGCGAACCTGGAAGAGGCCGACCGCCTGATCGAAGCCGCCCAGAAGGCGGGCGTGATCCTGATGCCCAGCCTGAATTTCCGCTTCACGCCCAACTACGTCAAAGCCAAGGCGATGATCGAACAGGGCGTGGTCGGCAAACCGTCCTGTGCGATCTACCGCGAGTTCATTTCGGCCAAGGACTTGGCCGATCAGTGGCCGCCCAGTTCGTGGATGTGGAAGCTGCGGGAAAGCGGCGGACCGCTGTACACGCTGTGCGTCTGGTCGATTGACCTGCTCCGCTGGCTGTTCGAGACCGAGGTCACCGAAGTGCACTCGGCCGTCACGTACAGCAAGCTGGCCCAGTTCGGCGGCACGCTGGGCTACGACGCCGCGGCGACCGTCCGGCTGGCCAACGGGATGGCCGGCAGCCTACAGTACAGCGGCAACGTGACGCGGTCTTCGTCGACGTCCCGCCTGGAAGTCATCGGCGACTCGAACTGCCTGATCGACGCCACCTGGAACGACACCCTGACCGTATTCGGCGACGCCCCGGCCAAGAGCGAATGGAAACTCGGCGAACCGGGCCCGCGGATGTGGGGACACCAGCAGATGGATGAGTACTTCGTCCGCTGCATCCAGGAAGGCAAGGCCCCGTCGATCACCCCGCAGGACGGTCGCCGCGCCATGGAAGTCGGCCTGCAGATCGTCCAGGCGGCGAACCAGGCGTTCTGAGAACGCGTCCGCATGCCCTGGCAAGCCCGAAACGCGAGCGAGCGGGCCCCGCGTCTCCTCACTGGCGTTTCGGGCGTGGGCTGGTGCGTTGTCCAAGCTAGGAATTGAGGTTGGGTGGCTGGGGGCGAGCCACGAGTGGCGAGCCCCCAGTTTTTGCCACTGGGGGGTACGCAGCACTCGACCTCCGGCACCCTGCCCCAAGACTTGGCCCCGGCGACGGGTTATTGTTTCTCCGGTTTCGCTTCGGGCTTGGCCGGCGACGCCACGCCCGTCGTGGCTGGCGAGTCCTTGTACATCATCCGCACGCCGTCGTCGGACAGCAGTTTTCGGGTGGCCTTGTCCCAGATCCGGGTGCGGACCTTCAGGCGGTGTTTTTCCGCGTGGCACTCGGTGCAAGTCTTGTCGGTCTTCTTGGCGTCGACAAACAGTTCATCGTGGTTGCCGCTGGCGACCAGATCGTCGCGGCTGTGGCACTCGGCCATGCACGCGGAGTTGATCTTCTCGCGCGGAAACATGATGTCCGGCGGCGTCAACCCGTCTTCGTCGCCGCTGTGCTTGTCCGACTCGCCGTGGCACGTCTCGCAGCCCACGCCGAACGGCACGTGCTCCTTGGTCATCTCCTCCTGCTCGTAATTCGCGTGGCACACGTAGCAGTACGAGTTGTCCGCGGGGTCGGGCGGCTTGTCCGCGGGTTTGGCGGGCGCGGGTGTCTTCGCAGCCGCCGCAGTCCCCTCAACGGGAGCAGGCTCATCGGCCGGAGCGGCCCATGCGCTGGTCAGCCAGGCCAGCACCAACGCGCTGGCCATCGTGCCACCGACCGCCAGTGTCCTACAGGAGATGCGCGGCGCAGGTTCTGCCGACGTGGCGGCGAACGCCCGCCGCGCACCGTGTTTCCCAACGAATCGACGTAACATGAGGTCTCTTTGCCGTAAAGGGTGTGACGGGGCTCTAGACGTATTCCCACTGCTTCAGCCACTGGTAATCGTGCGGCAAGCGGGCCCACATCTCCTTGCCCATCCGCTCCAGTTCCGCCCGCTCTTCGCCGTCGAACTCGCGGTGTTCCTGGATCGCCTTGACGACATTGTCCACCTGGTGCGCGGTGATCATGCCGGGGATCGGAGCGGTGATCGCCGGGTTGCCCAGGATGTAGCGGATGGCCATCCGGGCCCGCCGATCGTCCTCCTCGACATGCGGCCCCACCGGCGAGCCGTCGCCCTGAAAGATTGAGTTGCTGGCGAACGGCTTGATGCCCAGCAGGCCGACGTCGTACTTGACCAGCGATTCGAACAGGCTGTCGACCGGCAGCACCTTGGTGTTGGCCGTGTAGGGCGTGCACAGCATCTGCATCACGTCCGGATAGGTTTCGATCAGCATCTTGGCCCACGTGCGATCGTGCGTGGAAAAGCCCGTGAACCGGCACAGGCCCTTCTTCTTGGCCGTGTCCAACGCCTCGATCATGGCGTCGGTTTCGGCTTGGCTGTGCTTGCCGCCCCGCTCCAAGGCCATCAGCCGCCAGACGTCGGCGTACTCGAGATTGCAGCGTTTCAGGCCCGCCTCGAACAGTTCGACCAGTCGCTGGGGGGTGCAATTCTCCGGCACGCGGAGTTCGCTGGCCGGGTGCGAGTACGCCAGGTAGAACTTGTCGCGGCGCCCCGCCAGGACTTTGCAGTACATCTCCGGCTCGGCGTCCCCCGCGAAATCGATGCAGTTGATCCCGACGTCGATACAGCGGCTGACGACTTCGTCGCGGTTCTTGGCCAGTGCGTCCATGTCGCCGGAATTGTCCGAGCCGCGGTAGGGATCCATCGCGCCCTGCAGTTGGATCACCTTGTCGACCCGCTTCCAGTGCCCCCCCAGGCACACGGCGGAGACCCACAGCCCGGTCTTGCCCAGGCGGCGGTATTCCATGTTCGGATTGTAATTGCGGGTGGCCTTGACCTCGGCGGGAACGTCCGTCGCTCCGGCCGCCACTATTCTGCGGGGCGTCATCGCCAACGAGACTCCTGCGGCGACCCCTGCCGCCATGACTGCCGTGTCCCGCACGAAGATCCGCCGCGTGACCAACCGCTTACTCATGTCCGTCCTCCCAGCGTTTTTCTCAAGGTTCTGCGCAAAAACGGAAAAAATTCCCGGCCCGGTAGAACCCTTTGATAGTCGCTGCGAGGGATCGAGTCAAGTTGATTGTGGCCGACCTCGAAGGAGACCGCCGGCCGTGGTATCATGCCGGGATGGACCAGTTGGGGATGTTTGTCAAGTACTGGGAGCCCGGCCGAGTCAAGACGCGGCTGGCTGCCTCGCTCGGCGACCAGGCTGCTAGCAGCCTGTATCGGCACTTCGTGTTCGCGCTGGTGCGGCGCTTGGCCGCGGTCGGCCAGCGCCGCGTCCTGGTCTATACGCCCACCGAGCGGAGGCCGGAATTCGAAGCCCTGGCGAACGAGCACTGGAGTTCGGCTCCTCAGGCCGGCGGAGATCTCGGCCAACGGATTCAGGCGTATTTTGCTGACGCGTTCCAGGCCGGCGCCACGCGTGTCCTGCTAGTCGGCTCGGACAGCCCGACCCTGCCCGTCGAGTATTTGCAGGAGGCATTTCGGCTGCTGGCCCGCGTTCCTGTCGTCTTGGGCCCAGCGGACGACGGCGGCTATTATCTGGTGGGTGCCGCCGGCAGCGTGCCGCCGATCTTTGCGGGCATTTCGTGGAGCACCCCGCAGGTCTGGCCTCAGACCGTCCAGCGTCTGCGCGACGCAGGCTGCCCTTACGGCGTGTTGCCGCCTTGGTATGATGTTGACGACCCGGCCGGTCTGCGGAGAATGGTGCGGGAACTGGCCTGCCAAGGGCCGCTGGACGGGCCGCTGGCCGAATTGCGCGACGAAGTATCCAGGATCACGGCAATGAACCATGACTGACGATCGGACGGACCCGCCGCCATTGCCCGCCGACGAAATGCCCGAGCACGATTTCGGCTTTCGGCGGGCGGCCGCCAAGGTGCGCGAGTTTCCCCAAACGCCGGGCGTCTACCTGATGAAGGATGCGGCGGGCCGAGTGATTTATGTCGGCAAGGCCAAGAACCTTCGCTCGCGGGCCGGCAGCTACTTTTCCAAGACGGCGGCCGAGGAGTCACGGATCTCGTACTGGATCAATGAGATCTGCGACATCGACTATGTGGAATGCGAAAGCGAAGTCGACGCGCTGCTGATGGAATCGCGGCTGATCAAGGACGTCCAGCCGAAGTACAACAAGGAACTGAAAGACGACAAGACGTTCCCGTACCTGATGATCACCACCCGCGAGGATTTTCCGCGGGTCGAAGTGACCCGCGAACCCAAGGACCGCGGCGTCAAGTTGTTCGGCCCCTTCGCGTCGGCCGGCGCGTTGCGCGGAGCGGTGCAGGTGCTGCAGAAGATCTTCAAGTTCCGCACGTGCAGCTTGGACATCGACGAGCACGACGAGCGGTGGCGGTGGTTCCGCCCCTGCCTGCTGGCCAGCATCCAGCAGTGTACCGCGCCGTGCAACCTGCGGATCAGCAAGGAAGACTACCGGCGGGACATCAAGCGGTTGCAGATGTTCCTGGAGGGCCACAAGGAGCGTCTGCTGGCGCAACTGCGTAGCGAAATGCAGGAGGCGGCCAAATCGCTGCAGTTCGAACAAGCCGCCGCGCTGCGGGACGAGATCCGCATGCTGGAAACACTGGACGACCGTGGCGAACTGGACACCCACGAGCAGCCCGAGGTCTTCTTCGTGGATCCCAAGAAAGGCCTCGCCGGTCTGCGCAAAGTGCTGAACCTGGCCCAAGAACCACGGACGATCGAAGGTGTCGATATCGCCCATCTGGGCGGCGGCCAGACGGTGGCCAGCCTGGTGCAGTTCATCGACGGCTTGCCGTTCAAGCCTGGTTATCGACGCTACCGCATCCGTGCGGTCGAGGGCATCGACGATTTTCGCAGCATCCACGAAGTCGTCTCCCGCCGGTTCCGGCGGCTGCAGGATCAGGACGAGGTCTTTCCGGACGTCTTGCTGATCGATGGCGGCCCGGGCCAGCTGTCAGCCGCTGTGGCCGCCTTTCGCGAACAGCAGATCGAACCGCCGACGCTGTTGTCACTGGCCAAGCGCGAAGAGGAAATCTATCTCCCCGGCGCGGCCGAACCATTGCGGCTCAGCCGACATGCCTTCGCCCTGCGGTTGCTGCAGTACGTCCGTGACGAAGCGCACCGCTTTGCCCAGCATTACCACCATATCCTGCGCAAGAAAACGACGCTGGGCGAGTGAAAACGGGCCCCTGGACAGCTCGACCTCGGCGGCGAACGACAGGCCGCACCAGCCCAACGCGTCTGGGCACGAAGCGGTTCCGCGGGGAAACGACGCTGGGACAAGACGGCGTTCGGCACAAGAAGACGTCTGCTGTGGTGGCATGGCGAAAACGTTTCGGGTAGGATTAGAGAGGGTAATTCGCATGACCACGCACAGGAGAATCCTCATGAACCGAAGGTGGTTCGTCGCGATGGTGACGGGGGCGGTGGCGCTCGGTTTGGGGCCGCCCGGCGGCGCGGCCGCAGAACCGGATCCCGGGTCCGGCTCCGTGCTGTCCGGCCCGGTCGTCGTCCCGTTGGAAGAAGTCCCGGCCTTTGGCCAGGAAGAAGCAGGTGGGCGAGTCCAGTACCGGTATCCTCGCGGCCAGTCCGTCGCGTGCCTGCCGACGGCCAGCAGTGCCGTCAAAGCGTACCCGAAGCTGAACTCCAAGCGGCCGCTGTACGGGGCTGTGCGGTTCGACGCCGCCCCAGCCGATCCTGCGTCCGGCCGCACGTTCCATTTCGTCCTGGACGAAGCCGGCGACGTGGATGCGGCTCCCCGACCGGACGGGGACGCGGGCGCCAAGCCGGCTCCGGCCGAAGGACAGAAAGCAACTCCGGCCGAAGGACAGACAGCAGCGAGCGGGCCGGCGGCAAGCCAGACGGACTTGCTGAGGAAGCTGGCTCAAGGCCTGACCGCCAAGCCGGCTCCAGCCAACCCATTCGGGGCACCGCGGGTGGTGAAGCAAACGTATGACCTGCTGTACTTTGACCGCAATGGCGACTTGGATCTGACGAACGACGACGTGCTTCGGCTGACCGCCAAGCCGGTGTTCGAGGCCATGCCGGCCGGGCAGATGCGGGGACTGTCGGGCGAACTGGAACTCGCTTTCGACTTTGGTCCGGAGCTAGGCCAGCGGTCGGTGCCTCTGGCGGTCTCGGTGTACGCCTACCAGACGGCTCGGCTCGGGCTCATTCTCCCGAATATGCCGGTGCCGACCACGCCCGCCGCCAGCCCGCTGTCCGTGACGATCAGCTTCCTGCCGAAAACCGTCCGGCGCGGCACATTCAAGCTGGGCGATGAGCAGTACGTTGCCTGGCTCAGCCAGGCGACCATGATCACCGGCCGTTACGACCGGCCCACGACCCGACTGGAGGTCATCCGTCTGGATCGTTCCACCGGCTCGGGGCTCTTGCAGCCGGGAACGCTGGGGCAGGTCCATTGGCTTGGCGAGCAGCTCGCGTCCATCTCGACGTCGCCGCTGGGTGACAAGTTGACCATCGAGCCCTATCCGGGCGACACGGGCGTCCTGGAACTGGTTTCGGGAGGGCGAGCGATCACGGATCTGGGATTGACCGGGACGTTGCTCTCCAGCACGGGCTCGACTTCGCTGGGAGGACGGCTCAACGTGTACGGTCAGGCTTTGCCGCGGCGTTATACGCTGCCGGTCGGCGACTACGCCATGCCGTCGTTGATTGCCCAGTACGGCCGGTTGCGGTTCAACGCCCGCATCGCGACCGGGACGCCCACCACAGAGCGCCCGGCATTTCCGATTCAGATCCGCAAAGGCGAGCGGTTTGCGTTGGCGTTTTCCGGCAAAGCGGAGGTCGTCTTCGCAGGCCCGCCCCGAGACAAGTCGTTTCGGCCCGGCGACAAAGTCGACGTCCGGGCGATGTTGACGGAGCCTTGGCAGAACCTGCAGATCACCGGGCTGTATGACACGACCCGGAAGGAACGCGAAACGAAATACCAGATCGAGGGCCGGGAGGTAGTTGTGCCTCAGTACGCCCGTCTGGATCCGACGATCGCAATCAAGAACGCCGCAGGAAAGACCGTCGCCGAGGGCACGATGCCCTTTGGCTGAGGCGGCACCTGCGGGTACTCGTGGCGAGTACCATCCGACCTGGAAGTCTCCGGCAACCAAGAAACGTTTATCGCGACGCTGTCCTACGATACTCTGGACCTGTACGGCAAGCTCGAAGCCACGCTGCCGATCGTGATCCAGGGGAAGCCGTAACACCGGCGGCGAACGACGGTGACCAAATCTGCTGACGGGCCGAGCGGGCTGGGAACCGTTCGGACAAGTCAGCGCCGTTGAGGGAGGCATGACCATGCTTGAACGACACGGCGACTTCAGCATCATGGCGAGCCAAGCATCTGGCTCGCCCGGCCAGTACGCCGTCACGCATGTCGTGACGGGGCAGATGCGGCATTTCGAGACCCTCGAAGCATGCCGCGAATACTTGGGTGTGGCCCGTGGCCACGGGCCGCATTGGGATGTGGTACCGTTGGATGCGGCCGGAAAACCGCTCCACGAACCGGCCGTCATCGCAGCCGCGGACGAAGCGGCCGCCAAGGCCGGTGGCCGCGACTGGTTCCACTTCATCGGGGTGTTTCACATCAAAGACCTGCAAGTCAAGCCGCACAAGATCCTGCACCACTAGGACAAGACATCATCACCATCATCAGGAGTTTCTACATGAGTCACCTTACGCGTCGTCAATTCGTCCAGGCCGCGGCTGCCGGTCTAAGTCTGGTGCCGGCCATCCCACGCTGGTCGTTCGCGGCCCCGGCGGGAGCGCCGACGGGTTTTGCCGGGACGGATGTCGTTCCCCTAGGCAAGACGGGCATCAAGGTCTCACGGCTGGCGCAGGGCACCGGCTACAACGGCTACAACCACACGTCCGAGCATACCCGGCGAGGCAAGGCGTCGTTCGACCGCCTGCTGCGGCATAGCATCGACCAGGGGGTCACATTCCTGGATATGGCGGACCTGTACGGCTCGCACACGTTCGTCCAGGACGTGATCAAGGGCCTGCCGCGAGACAAGTTCGTCCTGCTGTCCAAGCTGTGGCCGCGTCAGGAATCCTGGGTGACGCCGTCCGGTGGGGCCAAGGCGGAACTGGATCGCTACCGCAAGGAACTGGCGACGGATCGCGTGGATGTGTGCCTGATCCACTGCATGCAGAACGACCACTGGACCGACGAGTACAAGCGGATTCGCGACGAGTTGTCGGAACTGAAGGACCAGGGCGTGGTCCGGGCGGTCGGCGTGTCCTGCCATGACTTTGGTGCGTTGAAAGTCGCTGCCGAGCATCCCTGGGTGGATGTGATCTTTGCCCGCATCAACCACAAAGGCGGCAAGGAATACTCGTGCGACGCTTCGGTGGAAGAGTTGACGCCTGTGCTCAAGACGGCCCGCGCCAACGGCAAAGCCGTGGTGGGGATGAAGATCTTCGGGGCCGGCAAGCTGACCAAACCGGAAGAGAAAGACGCGTCGCTGCAGTATGTTTTCACCAACGGCTTGGTGGACGCCATCACGGTTGGCATGCTGACGCCGGATGAGGTGGACGACACCCTGAAACGCATGGGCCAAGTCCGCACCGCGTGAGCGGGGCTCACGGGGTGCAAGTCCGCCCCCAATGCGGCCTCCCGGCGAGTGTTCCGTCCGGGCTGAACGTTGGGGTGCCTGGGGTCGAGCGCAACGAGCGCCCAGAGACGCCGAATACTGAGGTGCCTGGGGTCGAGCGCAGTGAGCCCCCAGAGACGCCGAATACTGGGGTGCCTGGGGTCGAGTGCAGCGAGCCCCCAGAGACGAAAACCGGGGGCTCGTCACTCGTGCCTCGCCCCCAGGCACCCTACCCCAATTCCCCGCCTTGACGACGCACAAGAACCTAGCTGTCGTTTCCTGACATCCTATTTATCTGAGGAGCATCCCTGTCATGACCAAGCCGCACGACGACACCGCGACCGGCTTCTCGCGCCGGCGTTTTCTG
>CAIYOB010001443.1 GCA_903927685.1 uncultured Planctomycetaceae bacterium | reverse complement strand
TCCCAGGCGAGTTCGGCGAAGCGGCCGAGGCCGATCATGTTCTTGGGGCCCATCAGGAACAAGTCCAGCGACGCGGGCTTCTTGGTATACACCGAGGCCCACGGCTCGCGGTGGCCCGCGGGGGTATAGGGGACCAGCACCTGGTTGGTCCAATTGAACTGGCCGCCGGGCGCGACTTCCTCCAGCAAGCGGATCAACTGCTCCAGCACGGGCTCGTCCCACTCGACCCGTTTGCCCAACGCAAATCCCTTCCGCATCAGGTGCCAGCGCCGGCCGAGTTTCTTCCAGGGCATGGCGTCCTCGAGGTCCACGGTCCGCGTCAACTGCTGGAAACTGCGGACGGCGGTCTCCAGGAAACCCCAGAAGGCCGGCGTGTCGACTTCATCCAACGTGTGGGCGCGGATCTCGACTTCCTGCCAGGGACCCCGCAGCGCCTTGCAGCGCACCCGCGGCTCGTTGCCGTAGATCGGCAGATGCTCCATCTGGTTCAACGTCTTCAGATTCAGTTGCTCGACGAGCGCCTCGCGACGGAACGCGCTGCGGGCGACGCGGAACTTCAGCTTCAGCAACCACGTCTCGCCGGTGATCGCGTGCAGGAACCAGCCGTCGGTTTTCTTCCTGGCCGAGATCTCGACGACGCTCCGCGCGTTCCAGTCCGTGTCGCTGAACTCGCCCAGTTCATGAATCCGATCGACGACCCGCTCCAGGATCCGGCCGTCCCACTTGCACGGTTCGCCGCGACGGCCGACGCGGTCCTGCGTGTGCCAGCGGCGGCCGTCCGTCTCCCACGGCATGCTGGCGCCGCGGCCGACGTCGCGAATGTCCAGGTCGCCCTCCTCCTGCCGGTCGGCGGCGGCCGGATCGTAGATCGCACGGGCCACGTGCGGACCGGCGGCCAGCACGGGGGCCAGGGCGGTGACGGTGTGGGAGGAAACGCGGGTCGAAAAGTCGCTAGGTCGAAGAGTCGAAGCGTCCTGGGCGACGATGTGCTCGGGGGTGCCTGCGGCCACGATCTGCCCGCCTCGCTCGCCGGCTTCGGGGCCCAGGTCGATGACCCAATCGGCGGTCTTGATGACGTCCAGGTTGTGCTCGATCAGGACCACCGTGTTGCCCAAGTCGACCAGGCGGTGCAGGACGTCCAGCAATTTGGCCAAATCGTCGAAATGCAGGCCGGTGGTGGGCTCGTCCAACAGGTATAGCGTGCGGCCCGTGTCGGGACGAGCCAGCTCGGCGGCCAGCTTGACGCGTTGCGCTTCGCCGCCCGATAGCGTCGGGGCGGCTTGGCCCAGGGTCAGATAGTCCAGTCCCACGTCGCACAGCGTCTGCAGGATCCGGCGGATCTTGGGAATGTTCTCGAACAGCTTCAATGCTTCGCCACAGGTCAAGTCCAGGACGTCGCTGATCGATTGGCCGTGGTAGGTGACGGCCAAGGTCTCTGGATTGTACCGCCGGCCCTTGCAGGTCTCGCATTCGACCCAGACGTCGGGCAGGAAGTGCATCTCGATGCACTTCTGGCCGTTGCCTTCGCAGTCTTCACAGCGGCCGCCGGCGACATTGAAGCTGAATC
>CAIYOB010001442.1 GCA_903927685.1 uncultured Planctomycetaceae bacterium | reverse complement strand
TTGTTGGAACACGTCCCGCCGCCGAGCCTGCAGACGGTGCGGCCGTATGGGCTGTACGCCAACAGCAAACGGCCCGTGCGGGCCGTGGCCCGCGTGCAATTTGACCAGCCTCCCGAAGCCCCGCCGGCCCCGATCCGTTGGCAGGACATCTGCACGCGTCTGGGCCAGCAGGCGGCGACCGTCTGCTCGCAGTGCGGGGCCCCGCGGGTGGTTCACGGCCGGATTCCGCCCCGCCGGCCGGGCAGGAACGAATCGGCGGACGCCGCGGCGCCGCCCCCGCTGGCCCAACCGCCGCCAACCAAGGCGGCCTGAGTGGCCGCGTCGGCATTTCCCGCTCTGTACCCTGGCCCTGGCCCCGGCGGCCGTCGGATCGCCGTACGGCCCGGCGCGTACCGACCTTGTCCCGCGCCGACAGCCGCCCGAGGACAAGGCGTTACCACGGGCTCTTGACCGGTGTATCCCGTGGGCTACAATGCACGCGCGCTCGTCAAGACGACCGAGGCATACCGCGACTGGATCAACTCGCTTCGCGACCGTGTGGGGCGTGCACGCGTCCAGGTTCGCGTCGATCGGTTGGTTCACGGAAATCCCGGACAACACCGGGTTCTCACGGACGGCGTCTGCGAGCTAAAGATCGACTACGGGCCCGGCTATCGGGTTTACTACACCGAACGTGGCGGCGAATTGATCGTGCTGCTTGCTGGAGGCGACAAGTCCACCCAATCGCAAGACATCAAGACCGCCATCGCTCTGGCGAAAGACCTTTAGGAGTTTGATGAAATGGCCAAGACCGGTGCCAAGTCACGCCGAAAGACCAAGACCATTCCGTACGATGTGGCGGAACAGCTTCGTACGCCGGAGGAGATGGCGGCGTACCTTGATGCTTGGTTCGAAGAGGCTCCCGACGATGCCGCTGGCATCGCTCGCGCGCTCGGTGACATTGCCCGCGCGCGCGGCATGACACAGGTTGCACGCGATGCGGGCCTCAGCCGCGAAAGCCTGTACAAGGCACTGGGCGAGGACGGCAATCCGAGCTTCGCCACCGTGCTCAAGGTGGCCCGCGCGCTCGGCGTGCGACTGCACGCGCAAGTGGCATAGGCTCTGCGAGGAGTGCACAGGACGAGAAGAATGACTGGTCGGCAATTCCGGTTGCCGAACTCGACAGATGCTACAGTAGCCTCTCCTTCTTCGACGCCGAAGGGATGCGATTCCATCTGCCGGCGTATTTGGTTGCCGATCTCGGAGATTCCTTGCAGACTGCCGACGTGCTGTTTCATCTGGTGTATACGGATCAAGGGCGCTTTGACACGCTTTCGACAGCCCAACGCGAAGTCGTGTGCCAATTCCTGCTGCTGCGGCTGTCGGACAATCATCGCGAGTTCCACCATCCAGCCATCGAGGCAGCGCTCGTTAATTACTGGATCGCCAAATCCGAGTCGTAGCATCGTCGGAAGGCATTGCCGAACAGATGTACGCTTGCTGTCAAGCAGGCGGGGCTGGAATACGGTTGCACGGGTTCCGAGCCGACTTCGCCCCGGACGGCCGTCCCACGCGACAACCTCCGGGGCCCGCGCGAGACCCGCAGGGCACGGCTGGCGCTGCTGGCCACCGCCGCCGGATTGCTTGTCGCGGCGATGATTTGGCTGGGCCGGTCGCCCGACGGACGGCCCCCGAGAGCCGTGGCCCTGAGCGAAGAATAACGGAACACCAGTGCCCGGCGACGAATTTGATTTTCCTTGACGTTGATCGTTGGCGTAGTCACCAGCCGTTTTCTGCCGGAACGCTGCGAAATCTGCCAGCGAAAGCTCTATCGCATCAGCGTCTTGGAATGCTTCTGGCACGGTCACTGCGAGCACTTGACGTGCCAGGACTGCTTTACCCAGGAGTACGTGCGGCCGTTCAATCCGTTGTAGGGCCGAGGATCCCCGCCTTGTCCGGCCGCTCCGTCCGGTGTATGGTGCCGGCATGCGTTATCTTGGCACCGTAATCCGGCCTCCCAGCGAGGCGGACAGTTACATCCTGCAGGTCACCTACGGCTGCTCGCACAATCAGTGCACGTTCTGTGGCACGTACCTGGACAAACCCTTTCAGACTCGTCCGGTGGACGAGGTGCAGCAGGACCTCGCACTGGCCCGGCGCGTGCTGCCTGAGACGCGGCGGGTGTTCTTGGCGGACGGGAACGCTCTGGTGCTCGGCTTCGAGCGACTGGTGGCGATCCTTGACGCCTTGGCGGACGCGTTTCCCAACCTGCAGCGGGTAGGCGCGTATGCCAACGCCCGGGACTTGCTGCGGAAGAGCCGCAGCGAACTGCAAACGCTCCGCGAAAAGGGGCTGAAGATCGTCTACCTGGGCTTGGAAAGCGGTCATGACGAGGTGCTGCGCCGCATCGAGAAGGGGACCACGGCGGGAGAAATGGTTGAGGCCGTACAGCATGCCCAGGCCGAGGGCATCCGCGTCTCGGTCATCGGCCTGCTAGGGATCGCCGGCCTCGAATTGTCCGCCGCGCATGCCGAAGCCACGGGGCGGGTCGTGAGCGCGATGGATCCCCGCTACCTGTCGCTGCTGACGCTGATGCTGGTCCCCGGCACGCCGCTGTATCAGCAGTGGCGGGAGGGCGCATTTCAGCCGCTGGAACCGGAGGCCCTGTTGGATGAACTCCGCCAGGTTCTCGTACATTTGGAGGGGCTGTCCGGCTGTATCTTCCGGACGAATCACGCCTCGAATTATCTGCCGCTGGCGGGGACGTTGCCCAAGGACAAGCCGCGACTGCTGGCGACCTTGGATGCCGCCACGCGCCGTGGCCGAGCCGTGCTCCGGCCCGAACAGTGGCGCGCCCTGTGACGGCCCGGCTCGGTCCGCCCGGAGGGAGGACCATTGACGCAGCCAACACCACGGAGCCCCGCCGCCCGTCCTCGGTGCCCGTCTTCAGCGGCGACTTGAGCGGCGACTTGAGCGCTGACTTGAGCCGGCTTGCAGTCGCTTTGCTGGGGACATACGATACGCGAGCAGGCACGGTGAGGGCGGTGCTCGACTGCCGACGTGATCCCGCGTGGATTCGGCAGCGATGGAGCTGTAACAGGCCGGTGATTCCGCCCTTCACACTCGTCCGACAACCGAGCCGTGCCCCAGCGAGCAGGGCCATGCCGGGAAAGAGGAGAGGCACATGATGCAGACAGCTTGGCGCGTGGTGGTGTGCGGGATGGCGGTCCTGGCGGGGACGGAAGACGGCCTGCGGGCGGCGGAACGCGCGGCAACGCCGCAGCCGCGGTTGGGCATCAACTTGAACGGCCCGGCCGACTGGAACAGCGAGTTGCCGTTTGTCGACGTGTTCCGTTTCTCACGGCCCTGGATCAGTCAGAAACAGGGGGAACCGTGGGGCCGCGGCCCGGAGTTGGCGCTTGACGAGCACGGTTGGGTGCAGCGGCTGGCGCCCGACTGCTGGGCCGAAACGCCGCTGTGCACGATCGAAGGCGGGCATTATCCCAGCGGCCGCTACACCGTGCTGTACGACGGGCGTGGCAAGCTCGATTTCTGGGGCGCCGCATCCGTTGCCACGAGCGTGCCGGGGCGCGTCGAGATCGACGTCGACGCAGCCAAAGGCGGCTTCTTCCTGCGGCTGCTGGAAACGGACTCGCAGGACCCGCTGCGGAACATCCGCGTGATCATGCCAGGCTTTGCCGATCGCTACCGGCAGCAGCCGTTCCATCCGGTGTTCCTCGAACGCTGGCAGGGCGTGGCCTGCTTGCGGTTCATGGATTGGATGCACACCAATGGAGCGAAGATTCAGAGTTGGTCGGAGCGGCCGCAGTTGGAAGACGCGACGTATGCGGAGCAGGGAGTCGCG
>CAIYOB010001441.1 GCA_903927685.1 uncultured Planctomycetaceae bacterium | reverse complement strand
ATCCCCAGTGCGACCCGCATGCCGGGCTGCAGCAGCTGACCGAGCGAACTGCTTTCGCTGGCGATCGCCACTTCGATCTCCGCAATCTCCCGCCGGGCCTGCGTCGGCCCGTTGATTCGTGTCAACACGGCCACCGCTTCGTCGCGCCGTCCCTGTTGCGTCAGCCAGCGCGGGCTTTCAGGAACCAGCAGCAGCAGTAACAGCAGGCCCAGCGCCGGAATCGCCTCGGAGCCGAACATCCATCGCCAGCCCGTCTCGACGTTCCACGGCTGATCGCCCAGCGAAGCGATGTAATAGTTGACAAAGTACACCGCCAGCATCCCGAACACGATGGCGAACTGGTTCAAGGACACCATCCGGCCGCGGATCCGAGCCGGCGAAATCTCGGCGATGTACATCGGCGAGCACATCGACGCCGCGCCGACTCCGATCCCGCCGACCAACCGGAACAAGTCAAACCAGAACAAGGTCGGCGGGAAGGCCGTGCCGACGGCGGACACAAAGAACAGCACCGCCGCGATCAGCAGCATCCGGCGGCGACCCAAGTGATCGCTGATCGTGCCTGCCAGGGCCGCTCCCAGCACACAGCCCGCCAAAGCGCTGGCGGCCGCCCAGCCTTCCTGGCCCGGCGTCAAGCTGAACCGTTCGCGCAGGAAGCCGATCGCGCCGGCGATCACCGCCGTATCGTACCCGAACAGCAGGCCGCCCAGCGTGGCAACGAAGCTGGTCAGGCCCAGGTACATCCACCCTTGGTGCTCGGCGGACGACCCCGCCACCGGTTCGCTCGTGGTGTTTGTCATGTCAGCTGTCACGCGTCAGGAGGCTGGGCTCTCATCGCTTCCGCACAGGCCCGGGCGGCACGCGAGCATCTTGGGGCGGCAGCCCGGAGAATTCCGCCAGTTTCTTCTCGTACAGCATCTGCTGTTGCCGGTACTGAGTCAACAGCGGAGCTGCCAAATCCTCGCCGGCAACCAACAAGCGGAGTCGATCGGGCAATTCAGCCGCCAGGTTGGGATTCGCGCCCACTTCGACGATCTGGATGACGCCGCGCGCGTCCAGGACCATCAGCGTCGGGGCAAAAGGAATCCGAAACAGGTCACGGCCGAATGCCTGCAGGTCACGGACCAGCGGCACGTCGCCGCCCCACCGCTGGGCCAATGCCTCGACTTGCGCGTGACTGACCGTGCTCGGCTCAGTGCAAACGGCGTAACACGCGATCTGCGAGTCGCCGGCCAACCGTTGGCGGATACTCTCCAACTGGCCGATTGCCGTGTGCGACGCGGGATGATCGTTGAACCACAGCAGAATCGCCACTTTGCCCAACAGCATGTCGCGGCTCAAGCGTTCGTCCTGCAGGCCGGTAAAGTAGAAATCGCCGGGCAACTGCCCCAACAACTCGGACGGCAACGGCCGCGGCGGCAGCACGAAGCGGCTGACCGTCTTGGCTCCCGGCGGCACGGCAAAGGCGAACTCCGCGTCGGCCACGGGCTCGTCGATCCGTGCATCTGCGAATTCAGCGGTCAGGCTGATATCAGTGCAATTGCCGGCCGCCATCTCGCGGGTCAGGCGGTCGGCGGGATACTCCAGCCGCCGCAAGAGGCCGGACTGGCGGTCGATCCAGAAGACCAATTGGCCTTCGTCCAGCCGGACGGCCACGCGGTCGCACACCCGCTCGCCCACCTTGCCCTCCGCCGCCAGTTCGACGCCTCGGCTGGTGGCCAACAGTTCCTTCAACGGCGTCTCGCTCAGCAACAACTCGAGCGTCACCGGCGGACCACCCATCCCGCCGGACATGATGTCCATCAGGATGCGGTCTTCGTAAATCGTGTCCAGTCGGAACCGGGGCGGCGCCGCCCGCACGACGACTTGGCCGTCCATGTCCTTGCTGTCCGGATCCGCAATCACGGCATGCACCCGGCTGCCGTCGCTGACCAAGGTCAGTTGGTACGCCCGCAGCTGCAGCTTGTTCGGCCGCACCAGGGCAATCGTTAGCTGGCCCTCGTCCTCGAACCACTGGCCCTGCTGGCGGTATTTCAGCCGCACCACGCCTTGATCGCGGTACGACTTGGCCTGCTGATACGTTGCCACCATCCGCTGCAGCAACTGCTCGGCTGGCGACCGAGCCGAGTTTCCGGCAGACTCCGCGGGAGGGGCCTCCGTGACCGCCGGCTGGCGGCTGCCGCAACCGACCGGGGACAGGACCAGCAGGGCCAAGGCTACCCGCCAAGCCCCATGCCGGCCAAAGCTACGCAACGCAGACGTGATCAGGTGCAGGAAATCAGCAACGTGCATGGCGATCACCCGAGAAGAGAGACGAAACCGGACGTTGTGCCGTGTCCCCTATATCGTCTTTGCCGGTCGGGTAACTTTGGCCGGTTACGGGGAGATGGCCAGGGCTAGCGTTGCTGGCAGGGCGGACGGGCGATACACTGGCCGTCAGCTCGGCACAGGTGGCGAGTCCTGCGCGACGCGGAGCGTAGACCCTCGTGAGCTCGACGCCGTGTCAGCGCTCACGGTATGACTCCCTCGTCCCGGTACTTCGGGGCGAGGGTTGAGTTGAGGGGCGAAAAAGGCTGGGAGAACGAGTATGGCTGGTCTTCATGGCCTGTGGAACGTGGTTGCCTACGTGGCTGCCTGGGCCTGCCTCGCCTCCGTGGCGTCCGCGGATCAGGTGTGCGAGATCGCCGGCAACTGGCAAACGCCGGACATGCGCCGGATTACCGTCGTCAACGCCGCCGCCTCTTCCGCTCTGACGCCCGAAGGCGAACAGTACGCGCCGGCCCGGGCGATCGATGGCCAGCGGGGGACGAAATGGGTGGCCAGCATCGCGCCCAGCCCGGCCGCGCCGCAGTGGATCACGCTGGAACTCTCACGCACCCAGGCCGTCGGCGCCGTGGCTGTGTTTGGCGAGCGGATCGGCAACGACGGCATCCAGGATGCCCTGGTTCAGGTCGCCGGCGCAAAGGCCGGCGAGTTCCAGACCGTGGCCACAGTCGCGGACGCCAAGTCGGGCAGCTGGCTGGCGACGTTCGAGCCGGTAAAGACCAGCGCCGTGCGACTGTGGATCACGCGTTCCAGCGGACCTTCCCCGCACACCGATGTGTATGAACTCGAAGTCTACGGTCCGCCGATCTCGGCCGCGGAACTGAAAACGCATAGCGAACGCCTCGAAGGGACAGCGAGGCGGATGCTTCAAGGCCTGGCGACAGCCGCGGCCGTTTGGCCCGAACGCGCCCAGGACATCGCCGCGGCTCGGCAGGCGGCCGGCCTGTCCGCACAGGGCGAAAAAGTGACCGCGGTCCGCAATGGTACGACCCTGTGCCTGGTCAACAACTGTGTGAGCGTCGTCTTGAACGAGACCGACGGAGCCTGGGACGCAACGTGGCTGGGAAGCGTCGAAGCGGCCGTGCGAAGGGTGCGATTTGCCGTCGAGATCAACGGCCAGAGCGTCTTGCCCGACAAGACGCGGGCCGAGTCGGCACGGTTCACCGACGCGCTCGGCAGCGGCTTGGAAATCCGGCAGACCTGGGGGCAGGGGGTCGAAATCGAACGCTGCATCCGCGTCTATGATGGCCGGCCGGACGTCGTCGTGGCCGCCCGGATCGCCAAGATCGGAAGAGCGTCGTGTAGGGAAAGAGTGTAGGCTATAGTGTATAT
>CAIYOB010001440.1 GCA_903927685.1 uncultured Planctomycetaceae bacterium | reverse complement strand
TTGCCACTGGGGGCTCGCTGCGCTCGACCCCAGGCACCCCGAAAATGCGCCATGACAACGAACTCGGCTTGTTATCGCGGGTACCAAGCGGGGAATCAAGCACCGTCCCGGGTTTCACCATCCCGGGATTCCACGGTCAAGAGCATGACCACGTACCTCGGCACGCCGGCGTTCTGCCTGGCCGACACGTCAGCCGCCGGCGTGACGCCGACCTGGCCTGGCGACCTTGCCCCAGAGCCGGCGGGCAACGTAAGATAGGGCCTGTCGATCAATCTGCATCCAACCACACCCCGGGAAAGGTCCCTCAATGAACGTTCGCCTTGCATCCAGGATCCTCATCTCCGTCATCGGCTTGCTCGGGTCCGTTGTGTCCGCCCAGCAACCGGAACAGCTGATTCCGGCCCTCAGGCCCGAAGTCCAGACGGCCGCCTGGGCCCAGTCGTGGTGGATGCCGCGACACACGGAAAAGCTCGAGGCGATCAAGAAGCAGGAGAAAGTGGATCTGTTGATGATCGGCGATTCGATCACCCACGGCTGGGAAAGCGGCGGACGCAAAGCCTGGGACAAGTACTACGCCCCGCGCCACGCGTTCAATCTCGGCTTCAGCGGCGACCGCACCGAGAACGTGCTCTGGCGTCTGCAGCACGGCGCGGTGGAGGGTGTCTCGCCCAAACTGGCGATCCTGATGATCGGCACCAATAACGCCGGACACCGCCAGGACAAGGCCGAGGACACCGCCGCCGGCGTCAAGGCGATCGTCGGCGAGCTGCGGGCGCGTCTGCCAAACATGAAGATCCTGGTCCTGGCGATCTTCCCGCGCGGCAAGGACGCCGGCGACAGCCTGCGAAAACTGAACGACGCCACCAACCAGATCTTGGCGGGATTGGCCGACAACCAGCACGTCTTCTACCTGGACGTCAGCGCCAAGTTCCTCGAAGACGGCGGCGTCTTGCCGACCGCCATCATGCCGGATCTGCTTCATCCCAACGAACAGGGCTACGAAATCTGGGCCGAGGCGATGGAGCCGACCGTCAAGCAGCTGCTGGGCGAACCGTAACCCTGTGCGCCCGGGCGAACCGTCGCCGTTGCCCGCCGAAATTCTGACATCGGGCGCATGGCCGATTGGTCGCCCCATCCTTGCACGAGGATCCCGACATGAACGAAGACTATCTCCGCCAGACCGCCCGGCAACTGGTCAGCCGCCCGCGACGGCTGCCGAGGAATTCGAGACTCACCGTGACGGGTTGGCCGACGAGCACAATCGCCGCTTGGCCCAACGCCTTGACCTGGACAAGCTGATCGGGCCGGGGAACCTGGCGATGATGCAGGACAACAGCCGGAACTTCTGCCGATTCATGAGCACCATGTTCCGCGGATATCATCCGGAGGTACTGGTGCAAACAGTGCTGTGGGTGTTTCGCGCCTACCGCTCGCACGGCTTCACCACGCTCTACTGGCCGGCCCACCTGGACGGCTTCGTCCAGCTGGCACGGGAACGGCTGAGCCCGGCCACGTTTGCCGCCCTGGAACCGCACTTCCAGTGGCTGATCGTGAATATCCCCGTGTTCGTCAAGGTCAGTGACGACCAGTTGGCCGGTCCCCCAGCCGCACCGGCCGCCCACTCGGCGACTCCAGTGGAGCACGGCTGATGGATACCCCGGTCCGTGTGCTGGTGGTTGACGACGATCCCGACCTCCGCGAGGCCACGGGCCGCGTGCTGGCGCAAGCTGGTTACGTGGTCGAATTGGCCGCCGACGGCGCCGAGGCACAGGCGGCCCTGCAGTTCCGGCGTCCCGATCTGATCCTCCTGGACCGGCAACTGCCCGATCTCGACGGGCTGGAGCTGTGCCGGGAACTCAAGCGTGCTCCGGGCGGGAACGAGACGTTCGTGATTCTCCTCTCCGGAGTCTACACCCAGTCCGCGCAGCAGGTCGACGGGCTGGAGGCGGGCGCCGACGGAACCATCGCCCGGCCGATCGGCAATCAGGAACTACTGGCCCGGGTCCAGGCGTTCGTCCGCATGCTCCGGCTGCAGCGTTCGCTCCAGCGGCAGGCGGACGAACTGCGGGAAAGCAACGAATCGCTCGACCGCGCCCGGCAGGCCACGCTGAATCTCTTGGAGGACGCGGTCGCCACGCGCGAGCGGGCCGAACACAGCCGCCGGGCCTTGCAGGAGAGCGAGCGGCGGTTTCGGGCGTTCTTGGAGAACAGCGCCACCGTCGCGTGGGCCAAGGACGCGGCCGGCCGCTTCGTCTTCCTGAGCCACAATTACGAACGGCGGTTCGGAGTCCGCTTCGACGACTGGAGGGGCAAGACCGACTTTGAAGTTTGGCCGTCGGAGGTGGCCCGTGTGTTTCGAGAGAACGACCTGACCGTGCTCCGCGAGAACCGCACTATTGAAGTGATTGAATCGGCGGTCGAGCCCGACGGCACGATTTCGTGGTGGCAGAGCAGCAAGTTTCCTTTTCCTGATGCCGATGGTTCGACTTGCGTGGGCGGCCTGGCCGTGGAGATCACCAAGCAGAAACTGGCCGAAGAGGAACTCGCCCGACAAAACTGCCTGTACCAGATGCTCAGCCGCGTCAACGAAGCAATTGTCCGGGTTCGGAATTCGCCGGATTTGTTTGCGTCCGTCTGCCGCATCGCGGTCGAACAGGGCGAATTCCAGCTGGCGGCAGTGATCGGGTTCGAGGCGGCGAGCGGCCAAGCCCTCGTGTTGGCTCAGGCGGGAGATGACGACGAGTATTTTGCGCCGATCGCGGTCAACCTGGGCGACGCTCGGCTGAACTGCGGAACGATCGCAACCGCGTACGTGTCGGGGCATTACGAGGTCTGCAACGACTTTGCCCACGATCCGCGAATGGCGGCTTGGCAAGGTGCCGCATTGCAGCGTGGTTACGGTTCCATCGCCTCGTTCCCGATTCGCGCCGAGGGTGAGGTGTGCGCGGTCCTGGTGCTGTTGGCGGGCGAAGCGGAGTTCTTTCAGGAAGAGGAAATCCAGTTGCTGCTGGCGGTGGCGGAGGATCTGTCGTACGCCCTGGATGCGATGACGGACGAGCAGCAGCGACGGGAAGCCGAAGGGGCGCTGCGGGCTTCGTTGGCAGAAAAGAACTCGCTCCTGCAGGAGATCCATCATCGCGTGAAGAATAATCTGCAGGTCATCAGCAGTCTGGTGAATCTGCAGGCGATGAATTTCCGGGAGACGCCTTTGTTCCCCGCCCTGCAGGAGACCCAGGCTCGGATTCGCTCGATGGCCTTGCTGCACGAGACCCTGTACCGCGCCGGCAATCTGGCCCAGGTCGATCTGCCGCATTACATCGAGAGCCTGGCCAGCCAACTGTTCCGGACGTTCGGAGCGGACATCATCGGACGCGTGAGACTGGACCTGGATCTCGCGCCCGTGTCACTCAGCCTGGACCAGGCGGTGCCGTGCGGACTGATCCTGAACGAATTGCTCACCAACGCCTTGAAATACGCCTTTCCCGCCGAGCGCTCCGGACGAATCGCGGTTCGCGTCCGCGAAGCGTGGCAGCCGGGCAGCGAGGCGGCACCGTCGCCCAATGACCCCGTCATGGTCCGAGGCGGAGCCTCGTGCATCGAGGTCACGGTCACCGACGACGGCGTGGGATTGCCCGCAGGTCTTGATCCAGGTCAAGCGCCGACGCTCGGACTGCAACTGGTGCAGACCTTGGTCGAGCAACTGGCCGGCAACCTGGAGATCCGGCGATCGGGCGGCACGCAGTTCGTGCTGACCTTCTGCCCCAAGGGGGGCTGAAACTCCCAAGTCAACAGGCTCTCCGTGATCGCCGTGGCCAAGTGTTCGGTCGCGACGGAAACGTGGCCTCGTTCCCACAACTCGCCCACTTCGTACAGCGACCGCTGCACAAGGTCCTGGTACACGGCCCGCAAGTCCGGGCAGGCGTCGACCCATGCGGCGAAGATCGCACGGCATTCCTGGCGATCGCCCGCAGCAGAGCGTCGCGATAGCGTCGATAGCCGGCCTCGCCGGGCACCGATTCAAACGCGGTGGCGGTGATCATCGGCGGCTTCCAGGATGGCCGACGCGTGGGACTCGTCGCCGGCGTTGCGATAAGGTGGCGGATGTCCGAGCTGTGCCGCCAGCGCATTGATTTCCTGTTTGAGTTCAATCATCCGGAGTTCCCGGCCCACCGTCACGCGATTGAACCGCTCCAGTTCCTCGTTCCGTGCGGCCAATTCTGCGGCCTGCAACTGCAGGGCTTCCTGCACCCGCTTTCGCTTGGTGATGTCCAGGGCGAATTCGACCAGCGACACGGTCCGCCCCGACTCGTCTTTGATCGGGTAGCCTCGGATGAACCACTGCCGACCGTCCGGTGTGGGCAGCTCGGCATGCTGCGGCTGGCCCGAGTCCCGCGCCTTGACGACGGGGCACTCGGGACACGGCTCCCTTTGCTGATGCCAGATCTCGTAGCACCGCCGCCCGACCAGCTGCTCAGGCTCGCTGCCCACCGACGCGCCGGCCGCCTGGTTCGCCCACTGGACGCGCAGATCCAGGTCGAACAAGGTGAAGATCTCGGCCGTTGTGTCCAGGATCAGACGCTTCTCCTGTTCGCTCCGCCGTAACTCCGCCGTGCGCCGCGCGACTTCCTTCCGCAAGGACCAAGACCAGAGGAACATCAGCCCGGCCAGGAACAGCAACACGCCCGCGATGGCAGCCAAGTATTTCAGCGTTTCGGGCCGGACGACTGGCGGCGGATCGTACACCTGCATCCATTTCCCGTAGATCCGTCGATACTCCCCATTGCTGTCGAGCATTTTAAGGCCCTCGCCTAGTTCTGCAGCCAGGGCCCGATTGCCGTCGGCCACGGCATAGCAGTACTCGGGCGACAGCAGAGGCGTCTGCCCCACGACCAGGTTCTTCCAGCCCCGCTGCTCGATCCAATACAGGGCGGTCGCGCGCGCGACCAGCGCACAGTCGCCACGTCCCTCGCCCACTTCCCGCAACGCGTCCTCCTGGGTGCCCACCACCGCAAGTTGGCTTTGCAGTCCCTGCGCGACCGCCCAGGCCTGCATGAGATCGCCGTCCTGGACGACGATCCGGCGGCCGCGCAGGGCTTCGACCGTGTCCGGCGGCCGCGCTCCCTGCCGCGTCACCGCAACGCAATGGTTGACGGCATGCGGCTGGGTGAAGTCAAGCGTCTGGTCGCGCTGGGGCGAATAGAAGATGCCCTGCAAGGCATCGATCTCGCCACGTTCCAGTGCCCGCACCATTTCCGACCAGGGGCCCAAGCGGACCTCGACGCTCAGGTTCAACTCCCGCGCCAAGGCCTGACTCAATTCGGTGTTATAGCCACTGGGACGCCCGGCCGCATCCAGGAACTCGTAGGGGGGATAATTACTGTCGCCGCCGATAACCAATTTGCGGTTGGACGGCAATTCGAGCGCCGAGAACCACTTGACGTGCAGCCGCCGGTAGGTGCCGTCGGCAATCACCAACGCCAGCCCTTCATTCAACAACGCCAACGTGTCCCGCTCGCCCTCCCGGACGGCGAAGCAAAAGTCCTGAGCGAATTCACGAATGGGCGGGCCGGCCACCCGCAAGTTCGTCAAGCCCAAGTGAGCGACCAGCCGCAGTCCGACCAAGTCTTGGATGACGACCGCGTCGTGACGTCCTTCCGAAAGCTCGCGCAGCGCCTGCTCAAAACTCCGCAGCGTGCGCAAGACGATTCCGCGGTCGGTACGGCGCAGGAACTCCTCGGCGTTATCGGATTGCATCACGGCCACGGTTCGCCCGCGGAGATCCGCGAGTTCGCGGATGCCCTGCGTCTGCTGCCGGACGAAAATGGCGCCGTGCATCGTCAGGTACGGAACCGTAAAATCGAACACGGCCTCCCGCTCCGGCGTGCGGCCGACCAACGGCAACGCGTCGACGTCGCCCTTCTCCAGCCAGCCCTTGACTTCCAGCCAAGGCCCCGTGCGGAACATCACCTCCCGCCCCATCGCCGCCAGGGCCGCCCGTAACAACTCGACGGAAAACCCCTCCGCCTGACCCGCGGCATCCACAGCGCAGAACGGCGGATAGGCATCCTCGCAGCCGGAGCGCAGCGGCGACGGCGGTTCGCCTGCGGATTCCGCACCGGCGGCCAGCCGGCAAGTCGTCCACAGCATCAACGCCAGGATGTGTTTCCCCACAGCGGACATGGTTGAACCTGGGCCGATTGGCAATCGCTCTCGCAAGTTCCCCAGATCTTAGCAGCGCCCTCTCGGCACGCAATCCTGCAAATAGATTCACCTTCGATGACCTCGATAGATGACCTCGATGGCTGCTTGCGACCGTTTCGCCCTGCCAATACCATAATGGTCCTAATGGTGATTCGTTCCCAGGAATCGAGGACACCTCTCGTGACTTCTCGGCGCATTCTGATTGTCGAGGACGAAGGCATCGTCGCGTTGGACTTGAAGGGCCGCCTGGGCTTGTTGGGCTATGAGGTGGCCGGTAGGGCGGCAGACGGCGAGCGTGCGGTGCAATTGGCGATCGAATTGCATCCCGACCTAGTGCTGATGGACATCCGGCTTGAGGGTCCGATGGACGGCATCCAAGCCGCACATGCCATCCGCCAACGCTGCCACCTGCCGGTCGTCTTCCTGACGGCCTTCTCCGAGGACGCGACGCTGGAGCGAGCCAAGCTGGCCGAGCCGTTCGGGTACATCCTCAAGCCGTTCGACGACCGAGATCTTAAGACGACGATCGAGATGGCCTTGTACAAGCACCAGGCCGACGAGGAGATTCACCGCCTGAATCGGCTGTATGCGACCCTGAGCCAGATCAACCAGGCGATCGTCCGCGTGAAGACGCGGGACGAGTTGTTTCGCGACGTCTGCCGGGTGGCGGTCGACTTCGGCGAGTTCCGCCTGGCCTGGATCGACTGGCATGACGAGTCCAGCGGCCGAATCCTGCCGGTCGCCTGTGCGGGGAATCCCGACGAGTTCGTCTACCAGCGCGAGCGGTACTCCCGGCTCGATACCGACGCGGGTTGCTTCTGCGGGCGAGCAGTTCGGGAGCAGAAGACGATCGTGATCCCTGACCTGCTCGCCAATCCGGGGCTAGGGCCCTGGCAGCCGATCCTGGCACAGGCTCGCCTGCGATCGGCAGCCGCGATCCCCATCCGACTAGGCGGCCAGGTGTGCGGTCTGTTTGTCGTCTACGCGGACGATCCGGGTGTCCTGCGGGAACGGGAAGTGTGCCTGTTGGAGGAAGCCGCCTCGGATGTCTCCTGTGCGCTGGACCGTATGGAGTCCGAGCAGTTGCGGGAGCGTGCCGAAACCGCCCTGCGGGACAGCGAGAGCAAATTCCGTTCGATCTTTGAGAACATGGCGGACGCCTCCTGCCTGGACGAGGTGGTGTACGCGGACGGCCGTGCCGTGGACTATCGGATCCTCGACGTGAATCCGGCCTTCGAGCGGATTCTCGGCATTCCGGGCGAGCAGGCACGGGGCCGGCTGGCGTCCGAGGTCTATGGGTTTGTGCCGTTCCTGGAGACCTATGCCAGGGTCGCCGAAACTGGCGAATCGGCCGCGTTCGAGGAATGGTTCGAGCCTGCGCGGAAGCATCTTCAGATCACCGCGTCCTGCCCCCGGCGAGGCCGGTTCTCGACCGTTTTTTCCGATGTCACCGTGCAAAAGCAGGCGGCGGAAGCGGTCCGTCAGGCACAGGCGGACTTGGAGCGTGCCCAGGCGGTCGCCCACGTCGGCAGTTGGGTCGCGGAATCGCCCGACCGCGGAACCTTGACGTGGTCCGCCGAGACCCATCGGATCTTCCGCTTGACCCCCGGTAGCTTTGACGGGCGGGTCGAGACGTTCTTGAGCCTGGTGCATCCGCAGGACCGCGGAGCCCTGCTTGCGGCCGCCGTCCGGGCCTGGCGCGGCGAGGCCCCCTACGCGCTGGAGCATCGCGTCGTCCTGGCGGATGACTCGGTCCGCTGGGTACGGGAGGAGGCAGAAGTCGAACACGATGTAAGCGGCCAGCCGCTGCGGATGGTCGGCGTGGTGCAGGATATCACGGATCGCAAGCTGGCGATGGAGGCGTTACGCGAAAGTGAGGAAAGGTATCGCGAACTGGTCGAAAACCTGAATGACGTCGTCTTCGCCGCCGACGCCGAGGGACGCCTCACCTACGTGAGTTCGCTCGTCGAGCAACTCACGGGATACCCGCCCAACGAACTGGTGGGGGAGTTGTTCCGCGACTTCATTCACCCCGACGATTGGGACGGACTGGAGCGGAGCTTCGAGGACGCTGCCGCCGGCCGATTGGCCCCCTTCGAATTCCGCTATCAGACCCGGGATGGGCAATTCCGCTGGGGTTACACCTCCAGCCGTCCCATTCTGAAGGGAGGGCGTTTCATCGGTCTGCGTGGCATCTTCGCCGATATCACGGAGTGGAAGAAGGACGCGGAGGAGAAAGCCCGCCTGGCAGAGCAATTGCGTCAGGCTCAGAAAGTCGAATCGATCGGCCGCTTGGCGGGCGGCGTCGCCCACGACTTCAACAACATGCTCGGGGTGATTCTCGGGTACGGGGAACAGCTCCTCGATGAACTCCATCCCAGGGACCCGCTGCGTGAGGCGGCCGAGCAAATCGTCGCTGCCGGCCACCGCTCGGCCGACTTGACCAGGCAACTGCTGGCCTTCAGCCGCCGGCAGACGTTGCAGCCCGTCGTTTTGGACCTGAACGCGATCATCCGCGACGTCGAACGGATGCTGCAACGGGTGATCCGCGAGGACGTTGAATTACGACTGGCGTTGGCCCCCGATTTGGCTCGCGTCAAAGCGGACCCGGGCCAGATCCAGCAAGTCCTGCTGAACTTGGTGGTCAACGCCCGCGATGCCATGCCAAGAGGCGGTCACCTGACGATCGAAACCGCCAATGTCGACCTGGACGAGCAGTTCGTTCGGACTCACAGCGATATGCAGCCGGGAAGCTACGTGCGGCTGGCGGTCAGCGACACGGACGTAGGCATGGATCAGGAGACGCTGGTTCATGTCTTCGAGCCGTTCTTCACGACCAAGGAACGGGGCAAAGGTTCCGGCCTGGGCTTGGCCATGGTCTACGGCATCGTGAAGCAGTCCGGAGGCCACATCTGGGTCTATTCGGAGCCTGGACGCGGAACAGCCTTCAATGTCTACTTGCCGCAGACTCGGGAGGAGACTCCCGCCGCATCGCCTCGCATGGACGCGGCGAAGCAAGTGGGCGCCGGCCAGCAGATCCTGGTGGTCGAAGATGAAAGCTCCTTGCGGACCCTGGTCGCCAAGATTCTGTCGGACCTCGGCTACCGCGTCCACACCGCCGCCAACGGCGGCGAGGCGCTGCTGCTGGTCGAGAACAAGTCGCTCCGGCCCGACTTGGTCGTCACAGACGTGATCATGCCTAACATGAACGGTACCGTGCTGGTCGAGAGGTTGCGGCGGTGCCAACCGCATCTGCGCGTGTTGTACATGTCCGGCTACGCGGAGAACGCCGTCGTCCAGCAGGGAGAATTCGATCCGGGGACTCCCTTCATCCAAAAGCCGTTCAACACCCGAGACATCGCGCAGCGCGTGGCCCAAGCACTGCAATCGGAACGGAAGCCCGCCGAAGCCCCCGTCGGCGTCCTGTTGATCGATGACGAGTCGACCTTCCGCGACCTGGTCCGACACGCGTGCGGCAAAGCCCACCTCGGGTTTGCGGGAGTCGATAACGCGGCGGCAGCGCTCGATGTACTTGCCCGCCAACCCGTCGACGTGCTGCTGGTGGACCGGAATCTCCCAGGCACGGACGAACGCCGTGTCCTGGCCGCAATCCGCGCCGCAGGCTACACCGCCCCGGCGATTATCCTGACGGGTGATGCCGCCTCGGCGGACTTGGAGTCCCTCCGGCCACTGGGCGCCGTGGAACTGCTGGAGAAAGCGGCGGATATGCACCCCCTGCTGGCCACCATCGAGAACGTGGCCCGGTCGAGACGCTGACCGCGCCCGCTTGCCGAACCTGAAGCCGCAGGGCCGCAGTTGCGGCTCCTTGACTTGCGTCAGGCCGGCCACGGTACAGCATTGGTCCCAGCGATTCGTCTCGTCGTGCCCGGTAGCAACGCTCACGAAATAACTTCCCCATTTCGGCTCAGTTCGTTTAACGCCGAGCCGGCAGGCGACGGCGGATCAGCCGGATGCGGCCACCCAGGCCGTCGCCTGTAAACGAGGAATCTATTCGTGAGCGATGCTAGGAAGCACGAGCCCGAAGCTCGCTCCAGATCCTGGCGGGATCGGCGGACAACCAGCACGTGTTGTACCTGGATGTCAGCGCCAAGTTCCTCGAAGACGGCGGCCTCTTGCCGACGGCCATCATGCCGGACCTGCTCCATCCCAACGAGAACGGCTACGAAATCTGGGCCGAGGCGATGGAGCCGACGGTCAAGCAGCTGCTGGGCGAACTGTAACCGCGAGGGGCCTCTGCTTTCTTGGGATTGGTCCGCGCCTAGTGCGCTGTCCAACCTAAGAATTGGGGTTGGGTGGCTGGGGTCGAGCCACGAGGTACGAGTGGCGAGCCCCCAGTTCTTGCCACTGGGGGCTCGCTGCACTCGACCCCAGGCACCCCAACATTTAGCCTGGACAACGCACTAGCCGCTTGCCCGGCCACAGAAACACGTCGCCCTGGCGGGCGGTTCGCGGCCAAGAACAAGCAATCATCGACCTGTCCCTACGCCGAATTGTCCCCTCCCGCCTCGGCCCGTATCCGCTCGTACACGGTCTCCCGCAGGTGGCTCGTCACGGCCTGCTGGAAGGTGGCGTCGTTCAGGAACTTGGCCGTGATCTCGGCATTCTGCTCCATGCGGTCGATGAACAAGGCTTCCAACGCCTTGTCGAACACGAACCTGAATGCGTCGATTGGGTTCGCCAGCGCCGCCTGCCGCAGCTCGGGATTCTCGGCCGCGTCTTCGTTGATCTGGTCGAAGAACAACTGGTCCGCCGCCTTGAACTCCGTCCCGAATCGCTCGTTCAGCAGGTCGATCAGCTTTGACAATTCAATTTCCGGGCCGCGCGGCTGGCCCGTGCCGACCTCGGTGGGGCCGTCCAAGGCGTAGTCGAGGCCGCCGTCCAGGGCGATCGTGCCCTCGCTCGTCTTCTGCAGCTTGTAGAACTTCAGCGTCACCTCGTCGTCAAAGTCGTAGTTGGGGCCGCGATCGGGACGCGGCAGCCGACGGATGAAGAACCGCAGGTACGTGTACAACTTCTCCAAGTCCGAATCGCCGAACGGGATGATCTGCGCCAGGAACGCGTACAGGTTCCGAAACGCCGTCACGTGCCCCCGGAACTCCTCCCGGCTCGCCTCGTCCGGGATCGCCTTGAACCGGCCCACCGCCGGGTCCGTGTGAACGTACAACCGGGAATGGTCGTCCTTGCCCCGCGACGGCTTGTCCCGGAAGAACGCCGCGCACAGCTTCTCGACTTCCTCCCGCCAGATGATCTGGCAATCCATGATCTTGTCGTACAACTCGTTCAGCTGCCCCGGGTCCGCCTGCTCGCCCACCGTCGTCCGCTCGTAATACGGCTGGAACGCGTCTTCGATCTCCTGGGCCTCGTTGTAGAAATCCAGCACAAAGGTGTCATCCTTGCCGGCGCACGTGCGGTTCAACCGGGACAGCGTCTGCACGGCCTGGACGCCCGCCAGCCGCTTATCGACGTACATCGTGTGCAGCAGCGGCTGGTCAAAGCCCGTCTGGTACTTGTCGGCCACGATCAAGACCTGGTAGTCCGCCTCGCCAAACCGCCCCGGCAATTCCTTCTCGCCGATCGGCTTGCCCGTGCGGATGTCGAGGTTCATCCCCGGCTCGGTGTAGGACAGGTCCTTCACGTCCGGGTCTTCCACGGCGCCGGAGAAGGCCACCAGAGTCCGGATGTCGTTGTAGCCCTTCTCCTTGATTTGCTTGTCGAACTCCTGCTTGTACCGCACGGCGTGCAACCGCGAGCCGGTGACCACCATCGCCTTGGCCCGCCCGCCGATCTTGTGCCGGGTGTGCGTGCGGAAGTGCTCCAGCATGACTTCCACCTTCTGCGCGATATTGTGCGGGTGCAGGGACATGAACCGGGCCAAGGCCCGAGCCGCCTTGCGCTTCTCGACTCGCGGGTCGTCCTCGATGGCCTTGATCAGGCGGAAGTAGGTCTTGTACGTGGTGTAATGCGCTAGCACGTCCAGGATGAATCGCTCCTGGATGGCCTGCCGCATGCTGTACAGGTGGAACGGCTCCGGCTTGCCGTTGGCCCCCGGCACGCCGAAGACCTCCAGCGTCTTGTACTTGGGCGTCGCCGTGAACGCAAAGAAGCTCAGGTTCGGCTGCCGGCCCCGCTTGGCCATTTCCCGCAGCAGCATTTCTTCGTGTTCCGCCGCCAAACCTTGTTCTTCGGCCTCCTGCCGGGCCTTGTCGCGGATGTGGTTGGCCGACAGGACGCCCTTCAACTCCATCGCCGCCTCGCCGGACTGCGAGCTGTGGGCCTCGTCCACGATGACCGCATACCGGCGATTCGGGAGGCTCTCCACCTTGTCGGTGACGAACGGGAACTTCTGCAAGGTCGTGATGATGATGGGCACGCCCGTTTGCAGGGCCTCGGCCAGTTGCGTCGAGTTCTCGTCGATCTTCTGGACCACGCCCTGCTTGTGCTCGAATTGGTAGATGGCGTCCTGCAACTGACGGTCCAGGACCACGCGGTCGGTGATGACGACCACGCTGTCGAACACCTTTTGGTCCCGGGCGTCGTGCAAGCTGGCCAGTCGATGCGCCAGCCAGGCGATCGAGTTGGATTTGCCGCTGCCGGCCGAATGCTGGATCAGGTAGTTGTTGCCGGCCCCGGCCGAACGGGCATGGGCATCCAGCTTGCGCACGGAATCCAGCTGGTGGTAGCGAGGGAAGATCATCGTCTCGCGCCGGACCTTTTTGCCCTCGACCTGCTTTTCTGCGACTTGCAGGTGGATGAAGCGGGCCAGGATGTCCAGCCACGAATCACGTTCCCAGACTTCTTCCCACAGGTAGGCCGTCTTGTAGCCGTGGGGATTGGGCGGATTGCCGGCGCCGTGGTTGTGGCCCCGGTTGAAGGGCAGGAACACGGTACTTTGGCCAGCCAGCTTGGTGGCCATGTACACCTCGTCCGGATCGACGGCAAAGTGGACCAAGGCCCGCTGCTTGAAGTCGAAGATTTTCTCCCGCGGATCGCGATCGTTCATGTACTGGTGGCGGGCATGGACCACCGTCTGCCCGGTCAGCGGGTTTTTCAGTTCGGCCGTGGCCACCGGGATGCCGTTCAAGGCCAGTACCACATCCAGCGACTTGGCCGGCTCCCGCTCGCTGTAGTGCAACTGTCGCGTCACGGTCAGTCGGTTGAGATCGG
>CAIYOB010001439.1 GCA_903927685.1 uncultured Planctomycetaceae bacterium | reverse complement strand
GTCGCCAGCAACCGGTCGGAATTGGAACGGCGCTGCGTGCCGCCGATCGTGGCCGAACTCGCCTGGCAGGCCCAGGATTTTGACGTCGCCGTCGACTGGCCGGCGCTGGCAGGTGCTCCGCCGAGACGACCGCTCGTTCTCGGTTGAACGAGTCCCCACGCACACCACACGCGGCGAGGCTGGTGGTGTGAGACCGCGGGGCGGCGATCCGCATGCGTAACGCCGGGCGGAGCAGCCTCAGCCGGGGCGTTCAGTTCGCCGTCCGCAGTTTCTGCAGCATCAGGACAGAGGGGCTGACAATCCGGTCCACCGCGTCCCATGCGGCAGGTGCGCCCTCCGTCTCGGCCGGAGCGGCCGGCGCGAAATCGGGCAGGTGCTGACCCAGGAATGCGATCAGGCAAACAGATAGAAGCAGCCCGCCATCACCAGGGCGAGCAAGGCGGCCAACAACCGCGGATCGGACAGGCCGGCGTACGGCTGCTGGGCGACCACCGCCCAGGGACTCTTCCAGCAGTATTTCGCCACCCGCTGCGGTTCGGGCGGCGGCGTCAGCTTGCTGACGGTGACGTGCACCAGGCTGCAGATCGCGAACAGACACCAGGCTTGCAGCATGAACGGGATGCCCCAGTGCCGCGTGAGCCACTGAATGCCGAACGCGGGAAAGTCGAGCACGAACACGACGGCGCCCAGGGCAAAGCCCACGAGCAGCGTCGTCAAGGCGGCAGCCGATGTTCCGCGACGCCAAAAGATGCCCCAGATGAACACGGTGCTGATCGGCGGAGCCAGCACGGCAATCATCTGGTTGATCCCGGCGAAAATCCCGCCAAAGCGATCGCCTTGGGTGGACCAAGCCACGGCGGCCAGCATGATCACGACCGCGGTGGCTTGGCCAACGCGAACCAATGTCCGGTCCCGGGTCTGGGGCCGAATCCGCTGGACGATGTCGATACTGACCAGCGTCGCCGCCGAATTCAACGCGCCCGCCACGGTGCTCATCAACGCCGCCAACAGCCCGGCCAGCACAACGCCCTGCATGCCCGGCGGCAAGAGTTCGAGGATCAAGACACTGAGCGTCGAGTCGGGGTTCTCGCCGATCTTGTCGCGGAACAAGACGTAGGCGATCACTCCCGGAAAGACCATCAGAAACACCGGCAAGACCTTGATGAAGCCGGCAAAGAGCGGGCCGATCTGAGCGTCTCGTTCGCTACGGGCTCCCAGCACGCGCTGCACGATCGTCTGGTCCGCGCACCAGTACCAGATTCCGATCACAGGATATCCCAGCAGCATGATCCACCAGGTGTAATCCCCGCTGGTGCGAATCATGCTCAGCTTGGTCGAGTAGGGGCGAGCGGAACTCGCGTTGGCCTGCAACGCCGCGGCTTGAGCCTCAGATTCTGCAGCCGCCCGTGTCAACGCCGGGACGTGGAAGCCGAAGTCGATCCGGCCGCCCTTGGCAAACGGAGCGGCTTGCCGGGACTCCAGGCACTGCCGCAAGACCAGGCTGGCAGCCGACTCGTCGCCGCCCGGCGCAAGCACGGACAGCACAACTGCCGTGGTCGCCGTCGCGCTCAGGCTGTCCGCCAGCGAATGCAGTTCGGCGCGTGCCTCGTCGATCCGGCCGAGCGACTGGAGTCCGTCCACGCGGCGAAAGACGGTGGCTGTGCGGCGGAGTTGCTCCGTCGCCGCCCGGGCGTCGCGGCTTTGTTGTTCGGCACAAGCCCGATGCAAGCCGGTCAGGGAGAGCGCACCGCGCTCCGCCAAGGCGACCAAGCCAAAGCCGGTCACAGCCGCCGCCCCCAACAGCAGCAGTACCGTCTGGATCGACTCGGTCACAACCACGGCTTTCAGTCCGCCCAGCGCGGTATAGGCGATGGTCAGCAGCGAGACGATGCCGATCGACACGGCGATGTTGAACTCGACGTACGGCGCCAGCGGCAGCCACCAGTCCGGCGCGGTAAACGAGACGATCTTCTTCAGCACTTCGGCACCGGCATACAAGGTCACGCCGATATGGATGAACAGCGCGCCGACCACGGCCATCACCGCCAGCACGGTGCGCGGATGGGGACCGTAGCGGCCTTCCAGGTACTCCGGCAGCGTCGCCACCTGGCTTCGGAAATAGAACGGGGCGAACACCAAGCCCAGCAGGATCAACAGAAACGGCGCCAGCCATTCGAAGTTGCCAAACACCATCCCCTCGCCAAAGCCCGCACCCGCCAGTCCCGTCAAGTGAACGGTCGAGATGTTCGTGGCGAACAGCGCCATCCCCACCGTGATCCAGCTCAGGGACCGGCTCGCCAGGAAGTAGCCCGTGCTTGTCTCGCGCTGGTGTCGCGAAAACCAGAGCCCCACGCCGGTGATTCCCAGCAGGTAGACGACGATGACGGTCAGGTCGATCCAGTGAATGGCCATGCGTGCTGCCCTTGGGTTGCGGGGAAGTGCGATCGGCGACAACGCTTCGGCCCGTATGCTCGCCAGACCCGGGCGTCGGGCCGGGCCAACCGCTTCGGAACCTAGCGTCCAGCGTCCGGCTTGGATTCCCGGGCCTCAATTATGCGCGCCGCGGCCGTCGCTGTCGTCCCCACTCGTCCAACATTGACAGCGGGAATCCTCGCGGCTAGCATCAGCCGACCACCCTGTGGGAAGAGCCGATGCGGTCGAGCCAGAGAGGGGAGCACCAAGGATGCGTTTCGGAATCGTGCCACTTCTGCTGTTGTGGTTGACTCTGTGTCGGAGCGCGATCGCGCAGGGCGGGAACTTCTCGACGGGAGAAGAAACGGCCGCCCAATTCGGCGTCCACGAAATCGTCCTGACGGGTAACGGCTCCGTTGACAACCCGTTCGACACACGTGTCGCGGTTCGGTTCACGCCGCCGTCGGGCGCTTCGCTGGCTCGAACGGTGTGGGCGTTCTACGACGGCGAGAACACCTGGCGAGCGCGCGTGTACGGCAGCGAGACGGGGAAATGGACGTGGTCTACGACGTGTGAGACAGATGCCGGACTGCACGGTCAGTCGGGGGCGTTTTCGTGCGAACCGTCGCGGCTCCACGGCCGGCTGCTCGTGCACCCGCAGAATCCTCGCCAGTGGATTACCGAGGACGGTCGCTGGTTCCTGAATCTGAGCGACACCGCCTACTTCCTGCTGTGCGCTCAGGACGGCAACGGCGACCCGGTCTCCGACGAAGACGCTCGGCAGTACATCCGCGACGACTGGGAGCGGGGCATCACGTCGCTGCGTTGCTTTCTGGCGAGTCGCCGAGGCGGGTTCACGGAATCGAGCGAGCAGTGGCGGGAATGGCACTTCGCAGACGACTCGTTCGACCGCCTCCGACTGGAGAACCTGAAATGCGCCGACCGCCGAATGCGGATGCTGCTCGACGATTACCCGGACCTCGCGGTGCAGTTGATCCTGTTCCCGCTGGAAGCCTACGCCCGGGACGACCGGTTTTGGACGGCCCTGACCGGGGCTCAACGGGAGCGTCTCCTCCGGCACCTCGTCGCACGGTTCGCCGCCTATCCGCAAGTCTTCTGGCTGATCACCAATGATGCGCACTATGGCGACAAGTTCCCCAACAGCAACGCCCTGGTCCGCGAGGTGGGGGCGTACTTGCGACAATCTGACCCGTGGCAACATCCGCGGTCGACGGGACACGCGCGGCGGCTGCCGTTCCAATTTGGCGGAGAGGACTGGGCGACCTACATCCACATCGAACACGCGCACGACTTGGGGGCGCTGCAGTACGGTCAATATCACGCCTTCGCCAAGCCCGTATTTCTCGGCGAGGACCGCTACGAGCAAGACCACGGGGTCACGCTGGACCCTACGCACATGCGCTATTGGCAGCGACGGCTGTTTTGGGCCTGGCTGCTGTCGGGCGGATCGGCCAACTATGGCGGGCGGTGGTGGGCCGTGCATCCGTATGAAGAGACCGCAAAGCGGACGGCCACGTATCACAAGCGTCCGGCAGTTACATTTCGCACGCCCCTCACGGGCCTCGACTCCGTGCGTCACATCCGGGACTACTTCGAGCAGCGCGGAATCGACTTGGGCCAGTTCGAGCCGGACCATGCTCTGGCCGAGGACGCCGCTGGCCGCCAGGCCGCCCAGTCACCCCGCCTGCTGCACCGTGGCGGGGACGAATTCCTGATCTATCATCCCAACGCCGCGTCCGACGACCAATCCGCCCGCGCGGACGCCGCGCGAACCGCGCGCCTTCGCCTCGATCTCCGCACCGCGCCGGGGAACTTCTCGGTCGAATGGTACCGGGCGGAAGACGGTCAGGCTCGAATCGGGGACGCTGTCCCTGGCGCCCAGTGGCTCGAATTGACCGCCCCCTGGCCGAGAGCGGACGTGGTTCTGCGGTTGCGCCGGCAGGACGCTGCGTTGGGCGAGGCGGACGCGCTGCCTTCGAAGTAGGCGAACCGCCCGGCCGAAGCGTGGACCACGGCGTCGGCAGGTGATCGGCCTTCGCTCGGACTGCTGAACCACTTGGCCTGAACTACTTGGCCCAGGCCCCCCGGAGATCACGCGCCCTCGCGTGCCGCACCGCTGGGCCGGTTGCCATTTCGGTATACGGCCCAATGGCAGCCGGACAGACCGGCATAGGGGAAGACGGCTTGCAGCCCGTACGCATTGCCCAACTCGTCCCGGAACGACTCCGGGGGCGAAAACGACGGCTCCTGGCTGTGGAGCAGGACCCATTCCGGGCCGGCCTGGGGCCACTGCCCCTGCGCGAAGTATGCCAAGCGGCGCGGACTGCCCGAACGCAGGAAGTAGTACTCCAGAACCAGACCGTTGCGAAAATCGTGATCGCTGCCCACGGTTAACGGGCCGTCCGAGGCGTGCGTTAACATGAACTGCACCGCCGCCTGGTAGCCGCCTCGGCCCACGGCCAGCAGCCGCGCCGTGGCCGCCGCGTTGCCAGCCAAGATGACCGCCAGCAAGAGCAGCGTCAGGACCTTGCCGTACTTGGCCCGCTCGAACAACCGCACCAGCCCCCAGCTGACCAGCAATTGCAGGAACAGCAGGCTGACCAGGAAGTACCGCGGATAGAGCACCGATGGCCGGGCGAGCAGCAGCGCAAGGGCGGGAAATACGAACGCGCCCGCCGCCAGGGGAAACCACAGGTCCGAGCCGCTGCGATGCAATTCGAGCAAGGCAATTCCGGCCACGACCAGCACGGCCAGCGCCACGAGCGCCGCCCCTGGCTCTGCCTGCGGCCCGCCGACGACCAGCGAAAGTGCCTGGGCGACCACCGTCAGCACCGAAAACTCGTCGCCCCCGCCTACGGCCAGATGGCGGAGATTGACGAAGTACAGCCCCACCAACATGGCCACGGGGATCAGGATCTGCCAGACCAGGACCGCCGCATGACGCGGCGACCAGATGCCATGTCGGCGGAAGAGTGACCAAACCGACCAGGCGACGAGGGCTCCATACGCATAGGCGAACGTCAGCTGGGCCAGAAACCCGAAGACGGCGCAGCAGGCAAACAAGGCGTCTGACCAGAGCCGCGGCTTGTGGAACGAACGGTCCGTCAGTTCCAAACCCACGACCGCCGCGAGCAGCGCATAGGCGTAGCCGCGGGCTTCGGACGAGTACTGAATCAGCGGAAACGAGGCTCCCGTGATCAGCGTTGCGGTCAACACCCCCAGGCGGCCCCAGCGGCGGGCGAACACGCCGCACATCGCGACCGTCCCGATGCCGGCACAGACGGCGGGTAACCGGTACACGAACCAATGCCGGTCGGTGCCCAGCATGTAGATGACCCAGGTATTG
>CAIYOB010001438.1 GCA_903927685.1 uncultured Planctomycetaceae bacterium | reverse complement strand
GATTCACGGTCACGGAAGCCTGGCCGGCCGGAATTGTGGCCGTGGCCGGGACCGTGGCTTCGCCGGTATCGCTGCTGGACAGGTTGACGGTCAAGGCCGCGGTGGTATCCGTGTTGCGGCTGATCGTCACCGTGGTCGCCGCTGCCCCGGCGTTTTCCGCCACGGTCGCGGCGGCCACGTCCACGGTCAAGGTCGCGGCGTCGTTGTCCGTCACCTGCAGCGTGTCGCTGCCGTCGGTGAACCCGGTCGCCGTAGCCGTGATCGTGACCGTCTGGACGCCGTCCACCAGTGTGTCGTCCACCGCGGCCAGATTCACCGTCACCGACGCTTGGCCGGCCGGAATCGTGGCCGTGGCTGGGACGGTGCCTTCCGTCGTATCGCTGCTGGACAGGTTGACCGTCAGGGCCGCGGTGGGACCTGTGTTGCGGCTGATCGTCACCGTTGTCGCGGCCGCGCCGGCGTTTTCGGCCACGGAGGCCGCCGCCACACTCACGGTTAACGCAGCTGCGCCGACCGTGTAGGAGTACTTGTCGGTGGGTGCCGCGGCGGGGTCAGTGCTGACGAGGCCGGCGTTGTCGGTGGCGGTGACGTAGTAGTTGACACTGGTCCCACTGGGCATGGCGGGGATCTGGCCGCCGAAGACGTGATCGCCGACGGAGCCGTCGCCGTGAGCGCCGTCGTCATACATCGTGACGTCGGTCGCGGCGGGGCCGGTCGTGACCGTCACGCTGATCTGATCCAGATCGATCCGGTCGTCATCCGACGCACCGCCGCCCGTGAACTGGAATCGCATCTTGAGCGTATTGACCAATTCGTTGGCCGCGAGGTCGTAATGATACAGCTGCCAGGCGTGACTGTTGCCGGTCAGCTCGCTCAGCCGTGTCACATAGCCGCTGCCCGTATCGAGTTGGAACGTCCAGCCGTCGGTCCCGTCCAGCGTCAGCGACTGGACCCAGAATTCGACGAACCCCGCTGTACCGGCGGCCTTGATGGCGTCGGTGGTGGTCAGCATTGCAGCGGTGAGCGAGTTGAGCGTTCCACCGCCCTTGTACTCCAGGCCGCAGACATTTCCGGTGCCGTAGTTGGATCCCACGCGCTGCTCCAAGTACGTGCCCGTCACGGTCCAGGCATTCACGGCCCCGGTACCGGTCCAAGGTTTAAGTTCCGTGGACGTCATCGTCTCGGTGAATACCGTGCTCGTGACGGGCGTGCCGGTGCCGGTCGAATAGGTGAGCTTGACGCCGGAGACGGTGCCGTCGTCGGTGACCGTGCTGGTAACCCACACCGCATCGGCAGCGGCCGGCACGGCGGGCGTGCGACTGGTGCCCAGGATCACCGGCGGCTCGTTGACGTTCGTCACACTCAGCGAAAAGACCTTCTCCACGGACAGGCCGCCCTGGTCGGTGGAGCGGATCCGGACGCTGTAGGAGTTCTGCGTCTCGTAATCGAAGCTGACCGCGGTCTGAAGCGTGCTGCCGCTGATCGTGAACGAGCCGTTGTTGTCGCTGCCGGTGCCACTCACCAAGCTATACGTGAAGGTGTTGCCGGAATTCGGGTCGGCGCTGGTCAGCGCGCCTACCGCCGTTCCCGCAGGCGAGTTTTCGGCGACCGAAGTCGAAGACAGCGTGATGTCCGTCGGGGCCTCGTTGACGCCGCCCACGTTGGCTGCGCCGGGAGTCGGTGTCGTCATCGCCTGCCAGTCGCCGGTGCCGTTCGGGTAGCGGCCGTAGGAGACATCGTTCGTCTGGGCGCCGTACGTGAGCGTATCGACGCGGGTGAGGCCGTCGATGTCGTACAGGCTGACCGTTCCGCCCGCTGCGTCCAAGGTGAAATTCGTGTGCCGGCTGCCCGACGTGGTCTGATTGTCGGCCCAGACGAGGACGTACCCGCCGGCCGGAATCGATACGCCCGCGGGGATCTGGAACTTGGTCGGCGCGCCGGCGTCGTTGGTCAGATACATGCCGCTCAGGTCGACGGCGGACGTACCGGGGTTGCGGATCTCGATCCAGTCGCGGTACAACTCGACAGGATCGCCGGGCGTCAGATCCCGACCGGCGAAGCCCGCGAAGTCCGGCGCGTAGCGTTCGACCTTGAACACCGCGTTATAGTCGTGGCCGCGGATGTCGATGGGCGCTTCGTCGCCTTGGTACAGGATCCCCGTGTTGATTTCCGGATTGACGTACTCCCAGACCGGCTCGCCGCCGGCCGGGAGCACCTCGAGCAACACCCCGTGGGTGCCGTCGCAAATCAGGGTGTTTCCGTTGGGCAGCCGCTGGGCGCCGGAGATCGCCTCCGAGTACAAATCGGTCGGCTGGGGCGCAACGTAGGTCCAGTAGAGCGCGTCGGGCGCGTAGGCCGAGCCGGCCGTCAGTGTGTAGTTGCCCAAGGCGTCCACCGGCGGCACGATCTCATCGACGCTGGAGTAGTTCCGTCCCAGACCGTTGTTGAACACCAGGATGTGTCCGGCACCGGGGGAGCCGGCTTCGATCCACTGCGCATCGTGCTGGTCAAACAGCATCTGATCGGCGGCCGTGCCGGCGTCATAGGTCACGGGATTGCCCCAGCGATAGACCAGGTCGCCGCCTTTGCCGCGCAGGCCGCCCGTGTGGCCCGCCGCCTGGGCGGTGGTCGTACTGTGATCGATGATCCACAGTTCGCTGCTCCCGCGGACGCTGAGCATGATCTGGTCGAACTCGGGGTTGTAGTCGATCGAGTTCATGTGGTTCCAGAACTGCATGATCTTGCCGGTCTCGGCATACCCGTTGGGGTCGATCAGTTCCGGATGCGCTGCCGGCACGCCGTAGTTGGCCTTGGTCGCGTCGAAGTCCTGAATCAGGTGATCCCATACGCTCCACTTCCAGACGACAGTGCCGCCGGAAGCCCCCACGGGCTGAATCTCGACCACGCTGTCCGGCAGCATGTAGCCCTTGCTGGCGATCTGGGAATCGAGCAGGGCCGGATTGAACCCGGCCGCAAGCACCTCGGCATAGGTCCGCTTCTCCACGGCCAGCATGATGATGTTGCCGTTGGGCAGAGGCTTGATGTCGTGGTGCTGCATGTACGCGTCGCTGGAGTAGTCGAACTCCCAAAGCAAGTTCCCGTCCCAGTCGTACTCCTCGACGCGTCCGCCTTCCCCGCCGCCGCTGCTCAAGGCGCCCTTGGTCATGCACGTCCGCAACAAGTGCCCGTTGGGCAGCAAGTACGCGGATTGCCCCGGAACGTACGCACTGGACCAGGAGTTGACCACGCGGCCCGCATTGTCGATCAGGTACG
Source organism: uncultured Planctomycetaceae bacterium (assembly GCA_903927685.1). The sequence goes on along the minus strand of CAIYOB010001438.1, from coordinate 18,133 downwards.
TATTGGTGTTGTGCTTGGGGACCAGCAGCGTGTAGCCCTCCCAGGCACTGTCGTCGCCGACGATCAGGCCGACCGTCTTTTCGGGATAGTCCGCGGTCGGCAGGAAGGTCGTACTGCCGGCGAGGACTTCGTTCAGTTGCAGCACGGGTGTGGCGTGGCCCACGATGTACGAGTACTGATCGGTAGGGGCGGTAGCCGGATCGGTGGCGGCCTGACCGGCGTCATCGGTGGCCGTGACGTAATACCGCACGGTCGTGCCGCTGGCGAGGGCCGGGATCTGGCCGCCGTAGACGTGGTCGCCGGCCGCGCCGTCGTTGTGGGCGCCGTCGTCGAGCATCGCGACGGTCACCGGCACGCTGCCGGTGGTGACCGAGACCGTGATCTGGTCCAAGTCGATGCGATCGTCCTCCCCCGCGCCTCCACCGGTGAACTGGAACCGCAGCTTGAGCGTGCTGACCAACTCGCTGCCGGCCAAGGCGTAGCTGTACTTCTGGAAGGCGTGGCTGCTGCCGGTCAGTTCACTCAGCCGCGTATTCCAAGTCGTGCCGCCGTCGGGAGAGACCTGGAACGTCCAGCCGTCGGTCCCGTCCAGGCCGAGCGTCTGGACCCAGAACTCGACCGTTCCGGACGTGCCCGCGGCATTAATCGCGTTGGTCGTGGCCGCCATGGCGCTCGTGAGGTCGTTCAGCGTGGTCGTCCCTTTGTACTCCAGGCCACAATCCGTCGTGCTGGTGACATAGTTGGCGCCGGTCCGCAGCTCAAAGTAGTTGCCCGTGACGGTCCAGGCGTTGGTCGAGCCGGTGGCCCCGGTCCACGGTTTCACCGCGGTGGTTCCCAGGGTCTCGGTGAACGGCGTGGTCGGCGTGCCTGTACCGCTGCCCGTGACGTACGTCAGTTGGACACCGGCCACCGCGCTGTCGTCGGTGACCGTGCTGGTGACCCACACCGCGTCCGCGGCCGACGGAGTCGTGGGAGTCCGGGTGGTGCCGGCGATTGTCGGCGGCGCATCGGTGACGCCGCCTGCGTCCATCGCTCCCGTGACACGCAGAGGGATAGCGTAAAGCCCCTTCTCGGTCGTGATGAACAGCGTCCGACCGTCGGCCCCCGCGAAGCACAAATTGGTGGGCCGGTCCAGCACGTTGATCGTGTCGATCTTGGTCCCCGCCGAGTTGTAGACCACGACATCATCGGTGGTCAAATAGACGTTGCCCTCGCTGTCGATCTCCATCCCGTCGGAGCCGACCGCGGCAAACAGCGTCTTGCCCGTCAGGGTCCCATCGCCGTTGAGCGTGAACTTGTACGTGGCGCCGGCGCCGTAGTCGCTGACGTACAGCGTCTGGCCATCCGGCGTGCCGACCAGCCCATTGGGCTTGGTCATGTCGCTGATGACGCGTGTGACCGTGCTGCGGTCAGGACTGATGTAGTAGACGGCTTGCTTGTCCTGGACCTGGGTCCCGAAGAACACCGGATCGGTGAAGTAAATTCCGCCCTCGGGATCGATCCATAGGTCGTTGGGCTCGTTGAACCGCGTGCCGTTGTACTGGGACGCCAGCACCGTGACGGTCCCTTGCGGGCTGATCGAGACGACGCGACCGTTGGTCCCTTCGCAGGCGATCAGGTTCCCCGCGGCGTCGAACGCCAGCCCGTTCGCTCCGCCGGAATTGGTGCGGAAGACGGACAATTGCTCGGTCGTCGCCCACTGGTAGATCGTATTCGCCGAGACGTCCGAGAAGTACACGTTGCCGTCGGCGTCGGCCGCAGGTCCTTCGCCGAACTGCAGCGTGCTGACCAGGGCTTCGTCGGTGGCCCGTGGCTGGACGATGGCCTCGGCTGCCAGCGCGACGCGGAAGCCGACGTGATAGTACGGATGATTGGGATCCTGGGGCCCGCGATAGTAGCCCGGGTCGCGGTTGGCAATCCGTCCATGGCCATAGTACTCGGCCCCGTTGTACCACTGGCCCCCGCGGAGCACGTGGTAGGGCAGGCCGTCGGGCATGGGATCGCCGGTCGTCGGCCCCGGGGGATTGCTGGACGGGCTCGTCGCATAGTACTCGCGGCCGTACCAGTCGTTGGTCCACTGCCAGACGTTGCCCGACATGTCGTACAGGCCGTAGCCGTTGACGGCGTTGGAGGTCTGGTAGCTGGTCGCGCTGCCCGGCCAGTCGAACTCGCTCTTCAACTGCAGTTCGCCGTTGTAGAACCCCACAGGTGTCGTCCACGGATAGTCGCCCGTCTCGTACGGATCGCCCGAGTTCTGCCAGTTGGCCAAGGTGCCGTCGGTATTGGGATCGTCGCCCCAGGGGAACATGGCGTAGGCCACGCCGCCGTTGGCCGCATATTCCCATTCGGCCTCGGTGGGCAGGCGGTAGCCGCTGGCGGTGTAGTCGGTGGTCCAGGTTGCCACGTCGTACACCGGCTCGTATCCGTGGACGTCACTCAGCCAGTTGCAATAGGCGGCCGCGCCCTCCCAGCGTACGCCGACCATGGGATGGTTCTCGCGGCCGGAGACGACGGAGAAGGTCGCGCCGTCCCAGACGATCTCGTTGTCGATCACACTGTACAGCGTCGACGAACGGGTCTCGCAATAGATGGTGCTGGTGCCCGCGCCGTAGACCACGCCGTTGCGCACTTCGACCTGGCCTTGGGCCAGCGCGGAATTGAGGTAGTCCCGGTACTGGGCGTTCGTAATGTCGTAGGTACCCAGGTAGAACGGGTCGATGGAGACCGTGTGCAGCGGCTTCTCGTCGGTGGGATGTTCCGGGTCCGTGTAGTCGAAGTGGTCGCCCATCACGAACGAGCCGGCGGGGATCACCGAGAGCGCCGGCGCGCTGAGACTGGCCGGGACCCCGCCCCGCACGCAGCGGACGTGCCACAGGCCGCTCTTGGCGGCGTAGCTGGTCAGCCCGTAGTCGCTGTCCAAGTACCAGGCTTGCGCCGCGTCCTGGACCAAGGTCGTGGACGACCAGTACTTCGTAGCCGTGCCGCCGGGGAAGTACGCCTTGTCCAGCGACGGGGCGCGGAAGTTGTTGTCGCTGACCGACTGCAGTTCCTTGATGTTGGGCAGTCGCCAGTCGCTCTGTCCGCCCAGCGTGAGGCTTTGGGCGTAAGCCAACGCCTGCTCCCAAGTCATCGTGGCCGATTCGGCCTGCTGCCACACCAGGCCCGTATGATTGTCGGTCACCGTGCCGTCGCCGTTGTCGGTCAAGTTGCCGGAGAACTGGGTGACGCCCGTAGCCGCCGGGTCGCGCACACAGCGGACGTGGAAGCGTTTGGTCCCGCCCGCGCTGATCGTTTCCGTCTTGGGATGCGGGCCGATGCCGCCGCCGGCATTGGTGACCCAGACTTTGGTCGCAGTGTCCACGGCCACATCGCTGGACCACCAATACTCGGCCGCCGACTTCGGGAAGTAGTCGGTGTTCAGGGCCGGGTTGATCGTCCCCTCGTCCATGAGGCTGAACAACTCCTTGCTGAACGGCAGCCGCCAGTCGCTGTAGCCGCCCAACGTGAGACTGTCGGCATAGGCGGCCGCCTGCTCCCATGTCATCTCGCCGCCGTCGACTTGCTGCCACATCAAGCCGGTGACTTTGTCCGTGACGGTGCCGTCGCCGTTGTCCTTGTACGTCGGCGGGTTGATGGCATAATCCGAATCCTCGCCCGGAAGCGTCGACAAGCTGGCCACTTGCCCTGTATCGGGCAGGGCCGCCATCGTGTAAGTCTGCGTGGCGCTGCCGACCGTGACCGACGCGGTCCCGCTGACCCCGCCGTTCGTCGCGGTGACGGTCCCGGAGACGGCGGTGCTCGGCGCCGTCAACAGGCCCGCCGTGCTGATCGTGCCGACGGTCGTCGCCCAGGTGAACGTGGGCTGCGTCGCGAGCGTGGTGCTGAACTGATCCTTGGCCGACGCCGTGAATTGTTGCGTGGCCCCTGTGTTCACCGTGACCGAGGCGGGGCTGACGGCGATCGTCGTGAGCGTCTGATTCACCGTCACCGCAACCGTGCTGTTGACGGACAGGCTCCCCGGGTCGGCGATCGCGACCTGGAACGTGTAGCTGCCGGCTTGGCCGAACGTGGCCGTGGTGCTCTTGGCGGCGTTGCTGCCGTTGACGCTGAAGGTCGGGGCGGTGGCGCCGCTCGGCACGGTGGTTGCCGTCCAGGTGTAGGTCAGACTCGCTTCGCCCGTATCCGCGTCTGCGCCCAAGGCCGAGAGCACGGTGGTCGTGCCGGTGACCGGATTGGGCGCGGCGCTGGCCGCCGTCGCTACGGTGGGGGCACTGTTGGCGGCGCCTACCGTGTAGGAGTATTTGTCTGTCGGGGCCGTGGCTGGGTCGGACGTCGTGAACCCCGAATTGTCCGTCGCGTTGACGTAATAACTGACCGTCGTGCCCAGCGGCTGGGCCGGGATCTGCCCGCCGTAGACGTGATCGCCTGAGGCCCCGTCTCCGTGCAGGCCGTCATCGTACATCGTCACCGTCGAAGTGCTCCCGCCGCCGGAAACGGTCGTGACGGCGATCTGATCCAGGTCGATCCGGTCGTCCAGATCCCCGCTGCCGCCGCCGGTGAACTGGAACCGCATCTTCAGCCCGGCAACCAGTTCACTGCTGGCCAGATCGTAGTGGTACTTCTGCCACGTGTGGCTGCTGCCCGTCAGTTCGCTCAATCGCGTGACATAGCCGCTGCCGGAATCGAGTTGAAACGTCCACCCGTCGGTCCCGTCCAGCGTCTGCGTCTGGATGTAGAACTCGACGTATCCCGACTCGCCCGTGGCCGTGATGCCGTTGGACGTTTCGATCATGGCGCTAGTCAAGGGGTTGTTGGTCACCAGACCCTTGTACTCCAGGCCGCAGGCGTTGCCGGTGCCGTAGTTCGCTTGGGTGCGAGTCTCGAAATAGCTGCCCGTCACTGTCCAGGCATTCACCGCCGCCGTCCCGGTCCAAGGCTTGACCGCCGTGGCCGTCATGGTCTCGGTAAACGGCGTGCTCGTGGTCGGCGTACCGCTGCCAATCGCGTAGGTGAGCGTGGCGCCGGCGAGGCTGCCGTCGTCGGAGATCGAACTGGTGACCCACACGGCATCGGTGGCCGACGGCGCCGCCGGCGTGTGGGTCGTCCCCGTGATCGTGGGCATGACGTTGCCGGTGATCGTGGCGCCCGGCGTCAGGTCGTGTCCGGCGAACCCGGCGAAGTCGGCGGCGTAGCGCAGGGCCCGCGGCACAGAGTTGGTCATCGGCAGGTCGTCACCGAACGCCGTGACGATCCCCGCATCCGTGACGGGGTTGATGTACTCCCAGACCACGTTGCCGCTCGTATCCACCTCGACCAAGTATCCGTTTGCGGTGGCACAGACCAGCGTGTTGCCGTTGGTCAGACGTTGGGCGCTCGAGCCGAAGTGGCTGAACAGGGTCAGGTTGCTGACCGAGCCGTATTTCCACACGACCTGTTTGGACAGCAACTGATTGGCCTTCATCGTGTCCTTGTCGAAACTCCACGTGTTGTACCCTGCCGTGGGCGGGTTGACGTACGCGCCCGCGTCGACGCCGCTGGAGTTCAAGTACGGATTGATCTCGAACACGTACGACTGGGGCGTGCGCTGATACAGGTACTGGTTGTTGTTGAAGACCAACAGATGGCCGGCGCCGCTCAGTCCGGCGGCAATCCACTGCACATTGCTGCTGCCGCCGATCTGCTTGTTGCCGCTGGTGGCGCTCTCCCAGGCGCTGCTGACTGACGGCGGGGTGCCTTGGCTGTACCGGGCCGGATCGCCGAAGCGATACAGGAAATCGCCCGCCGTGGTCGCCGCCAGGGCGATGCTGCCGGCCGGATTGCCCGCGAGGAACGTGTTGCCATGGTCGATCACGTAAAACTCGCCCTGCCGCGAGTTGACCACGATCTGGTCCAGCGACTGGTTGTAGTCCAGCGAGTTGCCGTCCAGCCAGTTGGCCTGCAACGGCCGGCCCGGCAGGTTCAGGTCGATCTTGCCCGGATAATCGGCGATCGTCTTGCCCGAGCCGACGTAGTTCGCCTTCGTGGCGTCGACGTCCTGAATGGCATGGTCCCAGAACGACCATTCCCACACGATGTTCCCGCTCATGTCGACTTCGACGATCGTGTCCACCTGGGCGCCATCATAGGGCGCGTCGGCCGGATCGCAACCGGCGGCGATGCACTCGGCCGCGGTTACGTCCTTGTTGGCCAGGTACAGCGTGGCGTAGGCCCCCAGCTTCGGGTCGTAGATCCGCCTGAAATCGCCGTGGGGATGGTAAGCCGTACGGGTCTCGTAGTACTGCCAGACCGGATTGCCGTTCCAGTCCAGTTCTTTCAGTCCGGTCTGACCACTGGCGTTGGTGGCCCAGTCCAGCAGGTTGCCGCTGTCCAGCAAGCGGGCATCCGTGCCCGTGGCCCACGTGTGCGCCACCCGTCCTTGCATGTCGATAAGATAGCTCGTGCCCTGCGCGCTGAAGAACGTGTAGCCGTTGGCGGCGTTGGCGGCATCCCAGTACTGGGTCTCGGTCTGCCGCTGCAGCGCATCGTAATGGTCCGTGCCCGCGTAGGGATTGTCCACGGTCGTGCGCCCGGCGACGGTCGCGCCAGGCGTCAACGTGCGGCCGGCAAAGGCCGAGTAGCTCTCATCGTAACGGAAGGCCCGGAAGATCGAGTTCACCATCGGCAGGCGGTCGCCGAGGGTCAGCGCCTTGCCGCTGTTGGTGACCGGCATGATATAGTCCCAGACGGTCTCGCCGCTGGGCGTGACCTCCATGATGTAGCCGTAGGTGTCCGCGGTGATCAGCGTATTCCCGTTGGACAACCGCTGGGCGCCGCAGCCGATCTGGCTGTACAGCGTCAGGTTGCTCTCGCTGTAGTAATTCCACACGACCTGCTTGGAGATCAGCTTCGGCGTCTTGTCGGTCACCGCCGGCGAGACGAGCGTGCTGTAGCCGGCATCCGGCGGGTTCACGTAATGGCCCGTATCGTTCCCGCTGGCGTCCAGGTACGGGTCGATCTCCATCACGTAGGACTGCGACGTGTGCTCCGACAGGTACTCGCCGTTGTTGAAGATCAGGAAGTGCCCGGCCCCGTCCAAGCCATCGGCGATCCACTGGATGTGGTGGGCGCCGCCGATCTGTTTGGTGCCGGTAGTGGAGAGCGTCCAGTCGTCGAGGATCTCGGGCTTGGTCCCCTGGTCGTAGCGGGCCGGGTCGCCGAAGCGGTACAGAAAATCGCCGGCGCTGGTGGCGGCCAAGGCGGTGCTGGCGGTCGGCTCTCCGGCCAGGAATGTGCCGCCGTGGTCGATGACGTAGAACTCGCCCTGCACCGAGTTGATCACGATCTGGTCGAGCGTCTGGTTGTAGTCCAACGAATTGCAGTGCAGCCAGTCGTTCTTCAGATTGTGGCCGTCGAGGTTGAGGTCCAGCTTGGCAGGGTAGTCGGCAATGGTGTTGCCCGCGCCCACGTAGTTTGGCTTGGCCGCGTCGTAGTCCTGGATTACGTGGTCGAAGAAGGACCACTCCCAGACAATCGTCCCGGTCGAGTCGACCTCGACAATCGCGTCCATCTGCGCGCCGGTGGCCGGCGTCCGCGCCGGGTCCGCCCCGGCGGCGATCAACTGGTCGTAGGTCAGGTCCTTGTTGGCGATGTACAGCGTGGTGTAGGCGTTCAACTCGGGGTTGAAGATCCGCGTGAAGTCATGGTGCGGGTGGTAGGTCGAGCGGGTTTCGAGATACGACCAAACCGTGGCCCCGTCCCAGGTCACTTCCTTGAACCCGCTGAACCCGCTGGGATCGTTCGTGGCGGCATCCAGCACGTTGCCGTTGGCCAGCAGATGGGGATTGTTGCCGATCGGCCAGGTGTGCAGGACTCGGCCTTCCATGTCGAGCAAATAAGACGTGCCGCCGACGCCATAGAAGTTGTACCCATTGTCGGCCTTGGTCGCGTCCCAGTACTGCAACTCCGTCGGCCGCTCGAGGGCGGCATACCCATCCAGCACCAGCCGTGGTTCGAGCGACTCGAACTGCAGCCGGTTGGACCGCGAACGTTCCGCCAACGCTCGTCGCCGTCCCAGCCGCTTCGCGCGCTTGCTTGTCTTCAACACCTCGCCGACGAGTTGACGAAACATATCCCCCTCCCCGATCCCACAAGAGAAAACTGCGTGGCACAAGTAGTTCCGAGGTCCCCCTATCCCCATAACCGTGCGCCGCGGCGAAACGTTTACCTCGGCTCGCGGCTTTTCCGAGAATCAGGCCCGCAGAGGAGGAATGCCGTCCAGCTGGGGAACCGAGGTCCCCTGCCGCGAGGTCGGGCCTGGTACCCTGCGATGGACCGGGAGAATGCCCAGGAGGCGACGCCGTCGGCAGGCGGCCACGTGGAACGAACTGCTGGCGCAACCTACGGCACCCATGTGCTATCGTCTCGCCTTGGCAGATCCTGCCGGCTGGCATCCTACGGCCAGTTATGACCAATGAAGTCGCCGCGTCCGATCGGGATCAGAACAACGATTACGACGAAGCCCCATTCTGCTGCTCCGCACGGCTTCGCGGGCAGCCTCGCACCCGCGACGCGCCAGGGACGCAAACACACGGTTCGCTGACCCAAGATTCTGTCGTTTTTCCAGTCCTTCGAGGATTTCCTACCAACCCCTTGAATTCTGTAGGCTACTCGGCACTGTAGCCTATAGAATCACCTCTCACCCACCCTGGAGACCTGTCGTGACTCGCGACCGCAGCACACTCCGGTCCGGATTCCTCACCGTCCTCCCGCAGTTCCAGGAACTCCTCGGCACGCCGTGCGTGATCAGCAAGTCTTGGTGGCACCATGACGAATCGTCAGGAACTGGTCCAACGGATCTCCGTCGATCCCCAGGCCTACTTTGGCAAGCCGAGTAATCGGGGTACGCGCATTTGGGTCGGACTGTCCGGCTCGCCTGCGCCGTTCAACTGCAGCATCCCAGCCGCCAGGAATCGGCCGCGCCATTCCGGGCTGACAGCCGCCGCGTCTTCCAGGACTGCCGCGCCGAACTTGAAATCGTGCGCGTCGTTGCCTTTCAGGACCATCGCTTGCCGCGCGGCGTTCAGCAGCGTCGCGTCCTCGCCTGCCGCCGCGAAATACGCCAAGGTCTTGCGGGCCGCCGCGCGCCGATCGCGGCTCACGGTCGCCAGCACGTCGGCGGCTCCTTCTGCACCGGCGGCGGCCGACTCCGCGGGTTCGAGGCTATCGAGGGCCGCCTCGGCAACGGGGCCGCGGACCCGCATGGCTTCGCGGAACATCGGCAGGAAAGCGGCGTTTTGCAGGACTAGCAGCTGGCGAGTCTGCGGATCGCCGCTGGCCTGATAAGCATAATGCAGGGCATTGGTCGTGGTGACGGCGTGCAAGGCCACGATTCCCGGCTGGCGCAACAGTAACTCACCCGCCCCGCAGAAGATCGCATCCCACACCGATTGCGCAGCTACGCCGCGGCTCAGTACCTCGACGACCTGAGCGGCTGCAGCTTCGTGCGACTCGCGGCGCAGGGTGGCCATCAGCTCGCGCGTCGCCCCCGCATCGCGTTTCCCGCCGTCCAGGCCGCCGGCCAGTCGCTTCAACAATTCGGGATGCCGGCGCCAGGGCCGGTCGGCTTCGTCGTCCCGCTCCGCCGGATTGCCGCCTTCGTGCATCAGCAGGGCGTAGGCCAGCGACCGCAGCACGGGCTCGGCGTGCTGCCAGCCGATGAACTGCAGCAGTCGTTCCGCGCCGGCTACGAAGATCGCCTTGTGGCCGATCGAGCGGAAATCGCGAGCGCCCAACCGATAGAACAACTCGAACACGTCCTTGGCCGGCGCCGTGCGAGCCAGTCCCGCGACCGCCACGTCTGCGGCCGATTCGTCCCATCGGTCCATCGCAGCGAGGAACGCCTTGCGGGCCTTGTCGGCGGGCGGCACCGCGGAATTGTCGACGGGCCGCATCGTCCAATTCCCTTCGCGCACGTCTTGAGCCTGCGCTTCCTTGAAGTAGTCCAGGGCCCAAAACAGGGGCAGCCAGCGTTCGTTTTCCGGCGAAGCCGCCGCGGCCAAGTGGACCGAGTTGACCACCAGCACCGCGTGGAATTTGAAGCCCACCGACGGCCGAGGCTGGACGTTTCGCACACCGGCCAGCAACAAGGCCGTCAGCACTTCCCGGTAACTCAAGCCCCCGCGCACCCGCTGGGCCACCTCTTCCAGCAAGCGGTCTCGCGGCGCTTCCTCCAGAAGTCGGACCAGCGGCTCGATGTCCGGGTCCAGCGGGACGACACCCGGCAGCGGCTCGAGCTCGGCGGCCGACACGGGCGGCCAGCCCGCGACGAACGACAACTCCGCCAACCCCGCCGCCGCACCCGCGGCAGCCACGCGTTTCAGAAACCTTCGTCGATTGTGAAATCTGGTCATGGGACGTCCTCCGAAGTATCCGCTTGAGGAGACTCAGCTACCATGATTCTTTCCCGCCCGCACCGCCGAGGGAAGACATGGCGTCAGGAAACTTGACGTCAGGTAGCGTGGCGCCCGCCTGTGGATCCGCGTGAGCCAGACGGACCAAGGCTTCGGCAATCGCGATCAGGTCGTCGGCCGGGGCTCGACGAGAAAACTGTCCGCGGAAGCCACGGCGGGTCCGCCCACCCTGGCCTCCGGGTCGCCTCGCAACAAGCCGGCCACCGTGCGGGTGTAGAACCGGTTGTAGTCTTCCGCGCTGTGGAATAAGTGCGGCGTGCCGCCGCGATGGCATTGTCCAGTCCCCGATCTTACTGTCCACCGTGACTCATGGTTTGTCTCCCGGTCCGTGGGCTCTCTCCGGCAGCGGTTCGACGAGGCGCGGCTGCTGCAGCCTCACGCGATAGCCCGACTGGCCGGCGATGGTGATGGACTCGCCACCGTTGGCGAGGATGACGCGCTCGGCGACGCGCAGGAGCGTCTCCGCCTGCTCGCTGACAGTGCACTCGGCCGGCAATTGAGGGCGGGTCTTGTTCACGTACCGGTCGGGCATCCTGAACTGCGGCAGCGCGGCGATGCGTCGGAAGCCGAGACGCACGCCGACGACCGCCCCGGCGGTGGCCGCGTTGCAGTCGGCGTCGTAGCCGAGGGCCATCGCGTATTGCAGCGTCCGGTAGAAGTCGTCGCGCCCGTAGAGCAACGCAAGGCAGACCGCCGCCCCGTTGACCGGCGTGGAATTGTCGTTCCACTGACGTTCCAGCCGCCACTTGCGGTGCAGTTCCTGCCGCGCCGCTTTCCAGTCGTCCGGATGCGTTTGAAACGCTGTGCAGGTATCCGCCACGACTTCGGCCATCGCACTCTTGGGGTCCACAGCGGCGAGGGCGCGTTGCATCGCCTGGTCGACGGCGCCTTCGTGGACGGCGCTCAGGCTGATCAGACTGGTCCAGAACTGCGTCGCCTGCAGCGGTTCCTCCGACACGGCAATCCGCGCGTAGTGGAGGCCGATGTCGGCCGCAGTCTGCGGCATGCCGGGCGCGATCAAGCCGTAAGACTCGACGCAGAACTGGCCGGACAGGTTGTACCAGGCGTGCGGATTCCGGGCCACGGCGCCGGTTTCGGGCGGCAGCACGCCCTGGTCCATCAACTCGCGAGCCTTTTTGTTCGCGACCCAGATGCCCGAATTCATGTTCGCCTTCCAGATTGCGACAAGGCGTGGATACGGCAGTTGGAGCGTGCCCTCCCGGTCCATGAAGAACAGGTGCGGCCACTCGAAGTCGTTGTCGTCGTCGGACCAGGCGCCCTGCTCCAGGAAGGTGAACTCCGGCAGCGTGTCGCGTGGCTGTTCCTTGTACTTGAACTCGTGCGGCAGCCCTTCCAGCCCGCCGATCAGCATGCCGACCCAACCGCCGTGGATCCGATCGAGCAGTTCCGCGCGCGAGATGTCCACGGTGGCCGGCGTCCTTTCCGCTGCCACGGCATTCAACGCTGTGAAGGCCAGCGAACTCACGAGGAAGCAAGTGATGATGATGTGCATCTCCGACGGAACGTCGCTACGTCCCCTCCAACCGAATCTTGACCAGATCTTCGCCTTGGCGGATCCACCCACTGAGGTCGATCTGGTCGGGATCAAACCAGATGCCCGTTCGCTCCCCAACAAGTCTGCTTCAGTCTTCCTCCCGGACGCTGAATTCCAGCTTCCATTTCTTCTTGCTCTTGGTGCACACGCACCACAGCTCGAACATGCCCAGTTCGGTGACGCGGGACTGGAACTTGACGGGCACGTACGGTTCCTCGATCACCTCGTCGGCGTCCAGCGTGGCCTCCAGCGAATCGGTCTCGGCCAGTTCCTCTTCGCTCCACGAGGACAGGACGTCGCCCACCTTGTCCTGCTTGCGGAGCGGCGAGCTGAAGAAGCGGAAGTGGGCCGGTTCACCGACGACCAAACCGATCTCTTGCGACGGCACATCGGCCTGGTCGCCTTCTTCCATTCCCAGCGGGGCGACGCATAACGCCCGCAGGGGCCGCGGCGCGCCGGGGATCGCCAACCCGGCGGTCTCGATGCCGACGTAGTACGACCGCGCCGTGCCGCCGCGAATCCGCACGCCGCCGCGCGTCTTGGCCCAGCCGTAGTATGCGGCGCCGCGAGCGACCGCGTTGTCCAAGTCGGGCTTGCCTTCCAGGAATTGGGGCTTCGGCCCGCCGGCCCATTGGCCCAGGACATCTATCAGCCGGTCCGCTAGGGCCTTGGACTTGAACACGCCGCCGTTCAGCAGCACGTGGGTGGGCTGAACCGCGGCCCCTTCCTTTGCCCCGTGGTCGGACAGAAAGGCCGCCAGGTGGCGAGTCACCGCCGTATCTTGCTCGAACGGCAGGCCGATGTCCTGAAAACCCGATGCCCGCCGCCGCACCGGCCGGTCGCCGATGCCGCACCGCGGGAAGAAACCGTCGACCAAGACCTCCAGGGCTTGTTTGCGTTTCATCTCGATCGAGACCGTGCCGCCGATCAGCTTGGTGCCGCGTCCCAGGACGGAAATCGTGTGCGCGTTGGGCCCGTCAGCCGCCAAAAGCGTTTCCTTGGCCGTGCGGCAGGCGTGCCACAGCGACACCGACTGCCACGGGTCCAGCTTGACGCCCTTGTGGCCGAACGTTTCCGCGGCCTGGTAGGCCAGCGCCAAGTCCATGTTGTCGCCGCCGACCAGCAGGTGGTTGCCCACGGCCTCGCGCTGCAGGATCAGTTCGCCGTGCTCCTCGGCCACTTGGACCAGGGTAAAGTCCGACGTTCCGCCGCCGACGTCGCAGACCAGCAGCATGTCGTTCAACTTGAGCGACCGCCGCCAGTGATTGCCCAGCGAATCCAGCCAAGCGTAGACCGCCGCCTGGGGTTCCTCCAGCAACAGCAGATTGCCGGGCAAGCCGGCGGCCAGCGCTGCTTCGCGCGTCAGGTCGCGGGCTGCCGCGTCGAACGAGGCCGGGACGGTCAGGACCACCAACTGGTCCGCCGCCGGGGCATCCGGAAATGCCTGCTCCCAAGTGGCGATCAGATGTTCCAGGTAGCGTCGCGTGGCCGTGACCGGCGAAATCTTGGGCACTCCCGCCGGCGCGTTCCACGGCAGGATCTCGCCACGGCGGTCGACGCGGCCGTGGCACAGCCACGACTTGGCCGCGCCGACGGTACGTTCCGGAACCTCGGCGGACTGGCGGCGAGCCAGTTCGCCGACGGCAAAATCGCGGCCGTCGGCCCAGGGCACATTCAGCGTGCCCTGGCCGCTCTCGTGCTCGCGCGCCAAGTACAAGAACGACGCCAGCGAGCCCAACGACTCGACGGTGCCGGCCGCCACCAATTGCGGAATCGGCAAGATCTGGACGGCTGCTTCCTCGGCGTCCAGCGGCGTATAGGCGATCACGCTGTTGGTCGTGCCCAGGTCGATGCCGATGACGTAGCGAGCGGTCATGTGTGTCACGTGCCAGGCACGCGCCTCCGTTCGGTTCCAGGTTCCTCTACAGCTCCACTTCCGCCGGCGCCACCACGCGAGCGGACGCCTCGCTGCCCGACCACGCCGGCAGTTCGCACTTGGCGGCTTCCCAGCCCGGATGGACCAGGCGGCCGCGGAACGGGCCTTCGCCGGCGACCTTTCCGGTCAGCCGGAAGCGGGCGGCATCAAATCCGGCCGGGACGTCGACGGCGGAGCCCTCGTCCTGGCTCAACGCCGGCTGGAGAGCGAACAGCCGTTCGAGGACCTTGCGGCAGTCCCGCAACACGTCGCGGGCCGCCGCTCCGACCTGCGCATCGGTGTAGGCGTCGAGCGACTCTTGCGCCAAGTCCACAAAGCGCGCCTCCCGCTGCAGGGTCGCCAGCAGCGTAATCGCATCGCTGCGGACGGGCGGCTTGGGCTTTTCGATCCGGACCGTGGGGGCCGACGCCTTGACCGGCTCGGGGGCCGGAGCCGGCAACGCCGGTTGATCCAGCACCGCTTTGACCCGGCCCGCGACCGCTCCTTGAAACAAAACCACCCAAAACGCGCGGAACGCCAGCAATAACCGCATCGCAACGCCTTTCGTTAGCGGACTTTACGTATTATCCGGTTGTCGTGTAAGATATGGCCGGGTTCTCGTGGGAGATCCCTGGCTAGCCTAGTACACCGGAAAACCAGCGACTTTGTCAACCCGCCACGCGCCGGCAAGCCGCACGTGAGAAACGCCATGCGATTGATTTCCCTCAACTGCAATCAATGCGGCGCACCGCTCGAAGTCCCCGAAAAGACCCAGTTCGCGACCTGCGCGTACTGTTCGGCCCGGCTGAGCATCCACCGCGACGGCAATGCGGTGTACAGTCAAACGCTGGACGAGATCCAGAAACGTACGGAGCGGATTGCAGAAGACCTGGACGCGATCAAGTTGCAGAATGAACTCCAGTCTCTGGACCGTCAGTGGATGCTGGACCGGGATCGCTACAAGGTCAAGGGGCAGGACGGCCATTACAGCGTTCCCAGCCAGACCGGCAGCGTTGTGGGCATGGTCCTGGCCGCCGGGTTTGGCCTCTTCTGGACGGTCAGCGCCGCCTCGATAGGCGCTCCCGGCTTTTTTCCCTTGTTTGGGATTGTGTTCATTTTCGTGGCGATTGCCGGCGGGATCGCCGGTCTGAAGAAGGCGGATGCTTTTCAACGAAACCGCAAGAGCTATGAAGTGCAGCGAAAGATGCTGCTTCACAGGATCTCTGGACAACATCAAGAACCCGGTACCGATTTTCCAACCATTCGCGAGGACCATTGCTAATGATGAAGCCCGTGCGCACCACTACGCTCCTGTCCGCCGGACTCGCCTTTCTCTCCCTGGGCATGTTTGCCGCGTGGGCCGCCGATGAATTGCGGACCTGGACCTCGGCGGACGGCCAGCACACGACGCAAGCCGCCTTGCTGGGCTTCAAAGACGGCAAGGTCCAATTGCGCAAGGCCGATGGCAAGCAGATCTCGGTGCCGTCGTCAGCACTCAGCGCCGAGGACCGCGAGTTTGTGCAAGCCGAGTTGCAGCGGCGCAAGCAGGCGGCCGGCGGTTCCGCGACCGCAAAGAAGCCGGCGTCGCGCGCGACCGGTGCCTCGGCCGCCGGTCCCTGGCCGCGCTGGCGCGGTCCGAACCTGGACGCGAAATGCGCGGAAACCGGACTGCTGCAGCAGTGGCCCGAGGACGGACCGCCGCTGGCCTGGCAGGTCGAGGGATTGGGCACGGGCTATGCCGGCGTCTCGGTCGTGGACGGCAAGATCTTCACGATGGGCCGCAAGGATGGCACCGAGCACCTGATCGCGCTGAAGGCCAGCGACGGCTCGCCGCTATGGTCCACGCCGATCGGTCGCGGTAGCAACCAACGAGGCTCGAACTGTACCCCCACCGTCGATGACGACTTGGTGTACGGCATTTCGATCGAGGGCGATTTGATCTGCGCCCGCACGGACAACGGCGAGACCGTTTGGCGGAAGAACTTTGCCCAAGACTTCGGCGGCAAGATGATGTCCGGCTGGGGCTTCAGCGAGTCGCCGCTGGTCGACGGCAACTTGCTGGTCTGCTCGCCCGGCGGGCCGCAAGCCGCCTTGGCCGCGCTGGACAAGAATACCGGCAAGCCGGTCTGGACGACGGAGATGCCCGACGGCGGCTCGCACGGCGGCGATGGCGCGGGCTACTCGTCGATCGTTATCAGCCAGGGCGCGGGGGTCAAGCAGTATGTCCAATTGATGGGCCGCGGCGTGATCGGGGTGGCGGCTGACAGCGGCCAACTGCTGTGGCGCTACGACCGGATCGCCAATGGGACCGCCAACATTCCGACGCCCATCGTCAGCGGCGATTATGTATTCTGCTCGACCGGTTACGGCACCGGAGCGGCACTGCTCAAGCTGACGCGTTCCGGGCGCGGCGTTCAAGCCGACGAGCAGTATTTCCTGGACGCGGACAAGCTGCAGAATCACCACGGCGGCATGGTCCTGCTGGATGGCTACATCTACTGCGGCCACCGTCACAATGAAGGTTTCCCGATCTGCGTCGAGATGAAAACCGGCCAGATCCGCTGGGGCGGCGACCAGCGCGGCGCTGGCTCCGGGTCCGCCGCCGTGCTGTACGCCGACGGCAACCTTTATTTCCGCTACCAGAACGGGACGATGGCGCTGATCGAAGCGACTCCGGAGCGATACAACTTGAAGAGTTCCTTCAAGCTGGCGTCCGTCCGGGCCGAAAGCTGGCCGCATCCCGTGATCGCCGACGGCAAGCTGCTGTTGCGCGACCAGGAGGTGCTGATGTGCTATGACATCAAGGCTCCGTGACCGGTAGTCGCATGTGGCGAGGCGAACGGCTGGCGTCAGCCCGCCGGTTGTGGGCATGACAGCACCTCATCGCGATGAGCACAGCACGCCGCCAACACCAAGCATTGGGGTGCCCGGGGTCGAGCGCAGCGAGCCCCCGGAGGCCGAAACTGGGGGCTCGCCACTCGTGCCTCGCGGCTCGACCCCAGGCACCCGACGACGGTTCTGCGGCGGGTTCTGCGCCGAGCACAGTCGCCGAACTTGCCGCCGCCACTTCCTCCGCCGCCGGGCATGTACAAACCCGGTCCGGCGGGTATGATGTTACGCTCAAAACCCTAGCCCTAACGCCTTGACCGCCACGACCATGAAAACCGACGAACTTCGCGAACGATACCTGACGTTCTTTCAATCCAAGGGCCATAGCCGCCAGCCCAGCGACGTGCTGGTCCCGACTTGGGACCCCTCGGTGCTGTTCACGCCCGCCGGGATGAACCAGTTCAAGGACCACTTTCTGGGCAAGGTCAAGCTGACCTACACCCGCGCGACGACGTGCCAGAAGTGCTTGCGCACCGGCGATATCGACAACGTCGGCCGGACGGCTTATCACCACACGTTCTTCGAGATGCTGGGCAATTTCAGCTTTGGCGATTACTTCAAACGCGAAGCGATCAACTGGGCCTGGGAGTTCCTGACCGGCAAGCAGTGGCTGGGCATCGACCCGAGCCGCTTGACGGTCACCGTCTATCTGGATGACGACGAAGCCGCCGGGATCTGGCAGAAGGACGTCGGCTTGACTCTGGATCGCATCACGAGGATGGGCGAGAGCGACAACTTCTGGCCGGCCAGTGCGCCGAGCCAGGGCCCGGACGGCGTGTGCGGACCGTGCAGCGAGATCTTCTACCATGACGATTTTGGCGACACGGTGGAGATCTGGAACCTGGTCTTCACCCAGTTCAACCGCGACGGCGATCCGCCGGACAATCTGCGGCCGCTGCCCAGCAAGAACATCGATACGGGAGCCGGCCTCGAACGGGCCGCGGCCTGCCTGCAGGGCGTGCCGACGAATTTCCACATTGACATCCTGAAGCCGATCGTCGAGGCGGCGGCGGAAGTCTGCGGCGTCCAGTACGAGTACCGCTCGGACAACGGCCGGCGGCTGCGGCGGATCACGGACCACGTCCGCGCCTGCACGATGGCCATCCACGAGAACGTGTACCCCGGACCGCAGAAAGAGAAGTACGTCATCCGCCGACTGCTGCGGCGGGCCGTGCTGGACGGCCACCAGATGGGGCTTCGCGAGCCGTTCCTGTACCAGCTGGTCCCGGCCGTCGTCCAGCAGATGAAGACGCCCTACCCCGAGCTGGCCGAAACCGTGCAGCGGGTCGCGGACGTGATCAAGAACGAAGAAGCCAATTTCCTCGG
>CAIYOB010001437.1 GCA_903927685.1 uncultured Planctomycetaceae bacterium | reverse complement strand
TGATGTGGTAGTCCGGGAATGACCACCCGTGCTAAGCGTGCCATGTACGAAATCTACCAAAACTCCCCTCGCGCGTCAAGAATTGAGTATGGTGTCCCCAGAATTCGGAGGAACTCAACCGATTTGCGAAGTGGTACAACGACTCTCGTCCGCACATGACGCTCAAGGGGGCCACACCGGACGAGATTCACCGCGGCCACCATCCGACTTGTCGCTACCCGCGTCTGGAACCGCGGACACATTTGGCACGGGGCCCGCCGTGTGCGCAGCCGTGCGCGCCCATTCGTGGATGGCCGGGCCAGCGGCTGAAACTGACGGTGGAGAATCACGCAGGCCGAAACCATCTGCGAATCGTCACGGTCCGGCGCGCCGCGTAAAAGACGAACCCGGACGATGCTTGTCACGATGGCGAACGGCCCCGTCGATCGAAGGGTTGGTCAGCAGAGTCTACGTCGGCGCAAGCGTCGAAACCCAAGGAGACTTAGCTTTGCTTGCTATTCTCCCCGCCGAGGCTCGCGTTTCGGAGTCGTTCTTGTTATCCTCTCAATTCAGTCTCGCCGAATTCAATGCGCCATGCAGGCTTGCCCCCGAGAGTGTCGCCAACTCACGGGCGATCAGATACACTCAGCCGACCGCCAGCCCGAACTTCAGTATGGGGAGACACACCATCCAAAGCACAATGGAGGAACTGCTGGCCGGGAAGCCAGCTTCCAGCCTCCCCACTATACGTGTCGTTGAATACAGAGGGCAGCTTTACACCCTCGACAATAGACGGCTCGTCGCATTCCAGAATTCCGGGCTGAACGAGATTCCGATTCGGCGACTCTCCATGAGCGATCCCGGAGTGGCCAAGGAGTTCTGGCGCAAGTTCAATCCAATCGAAGGCGGAACAAAGATCGTTATCACTCCGAATGCAGATCGCGCGGCAGCGGAGGCTCTGTTGCGGGAGATGGGGAAAACCAAATGAGCGAGATCAAAGAACTTAATAGGAAACTCTTCGATCAATACCCTGTGTTGGCGTGGGCGGACGACGAGGACGGTTATGTCCCTGTCGCGGAACATTCTCCTCTTCCGTTGGATCGCGGACCCCTTCTTATTAAGGCTAGGCTGCTTCCTTCAAATGGTCCAGCGCTAGATGGATATGTTATTGGTCTTGGATCGGTGTACGCGCTCGGCATCTTCGCTGGCGACACCGATTTCGTGTTTAACCGGCAAATGGGTGCCGAATGCGGGAAGGTGGCGTCTGGGCTGTTTGCGACCCTCGGAATACAACCTTTAGACATTTTTCCGTTGCGGTTCACGACGGAGTTCCACTTTGCGAACGGAGAGACCATTGGAGGATCATTTACAGTGGATTCGTGATGCATTGCCCAGCTTAGTGGAGTGTCCTGGTTCAGCGAGTTTCCGAGTTTCGTTCGATGCGAAAGCGTAGCGATGGGTTAGCTGCAATGGGCCAGACGAAGGGCAAAGCGAGCCAAGAACGCTTCGGTAGGTCTGTCGCCGTACGTTGTTCATTGACAATTCGGTAGCAGGGCGTGACCGATCGGCTCGGTCCGCGCAGGTCGCTACGCCTTCGCGTCGAACGACACTCGCTGGACCAGGACACAGGACAGCCAGCGAGAATCGCTGGACTAGCGCAGGCTGGCACCTTTTCCTAATCCTGGCTCTCAGTACTTGTCATCGACAGCGTCTTCCGGAAGGAACGAGTTCCAGAAATCGGCGAAGCTCTTGGCGACTAGGTGAAGTTCTTCGCGCGTCGGCCTTGGTTCGTCCTCCCAGGTCATGGCTGGACGCCACAAGTACACACATCCCCTGTCGTCGCCCGCGACAGAAATGCAAATCCGCTCGTTGCCACAGTTATCGCCAATCGCAATGATTCCGGCAGGGACACGGTACTTGAAACCCAAGCCGATACCTCCTTCTCGCAAATCCTCCCAGGCACGCCCGCCAGCTTCCGCCTGGGCGCGTTCGAACCAGCGAGGTTCCTCCGGCTTGCCGCGGAAGAGACTCCAGAGCAAATTCACGCTGGAGAACGGTCTGTCTTCCGTCTCCTCGTCTTGCAGCCTAAAGTAAGGGATATCTTTGAAGAGCACACCATTGTGTGCGAGCAGGAATGCGCGATAGTCTTCCGGAAGGCGGCATCCGATAGCCTCTTCGAAGGCACCAATCTCGTTTTCGGTTACAGGCTCGAATATGTCGTCGAACTCGAAGGACGAATCAAAGCGGGGCATTTTCTGCTCCTCGAGATTTGAATCATGGCAACCAAGAAACACGAGGATCGCCGCGGAAACAGACAGTAGTATCCGCGTCAGTCTCCCGCAACGACAGCGGCTAAGACCATTCGTGTTCGTATTCAATTGTCTCTCAACGTGCCATTTGGCGTGAGTTCTGAGATTCCGACATCAGTCCGAATAAGGGTTGCCTGGCAGCCAAGCCGGAAGATGGGACCAAATAGACCTGTTGAGTTGTTCAGTCCACGTCGGCAACTGTAACTC
>CAIYOB010001436.1 GCA_903927685.1 uncultured Planctomycetaceae bacterium | reverse complement strand
GAGGAATGGCTCGGCGCCAATTCCTGGTTCACCGCCACCGTCCCGCCGCCGTCGCTGATCGTGTACGTCGCATTGGTCGCCCGGTTCGAGTGCTGGACCCAGGTCGTCGAGACGCGATACGTGCCCGCCGGCAAGTCGGTGAACGTCCACGTCGCGGTCCGGCCGCTGTTCCTGGCGCTGTACCGCAGGTCGCCTTGATAGCCGTCGGCCCAGTTCACCCAGGCACTGCTGCCGGATTGCAGGAAGCCGGCGTCCCCGTCGTCGATGATCCGGACGCTGCTGACCGTCCCTTGCAGCGTCAGGTCAAAGGGGTTCTCGTTCGCGTCGTTGTTGGCAAACGACAACAGGCCGCTGCGGCTGCCCGCCACCGCGGTGTTCAGGGCGATCGTCAGCGTCGTTTCGTCCGCCCCGCCCGCCTGGCCGTCGTTGGCGGCCAGCGCCGTACTGCCGAAGCCCGAAACCAGGCTGAACCCGGCCGGCAGCGTCGGCGGGGACAGCGTCAGCGTGCCCGCGCCGACGTTCTTGACTCGCAACGTCGCCTGCGAGGCGGAGCCGGCGAAGACAGAGCCAAAGTTCACCACGCCGCTGCCATCGGCCAGATTGGCGCCCGTCGCCACCAGTTCCACTTGGATCTCCGGCGCGGTCAGCCGTTCGATCCGGATCGCATCGGCCACCACCGCGCCGCCCGTCGCGGCGTCGGACAGCGTGACCGTCAGGATTCCGCCGCTGACCAGCACGGCTCCCAAATCCTGCCAGTTCCGTCCCAAGTCCACCACATCCGCTCGCGGCGCGACCTTGTGGCTGACCACCGCCGTGGCCTGCGGCGTTCCCGCGGCCGCCCCGCTGTACAGCTGATAGGTTGCCGCGTCAGCCCGGCTGCCTTCGACATACCACAGCGTCGAAACGCGATACAGCCCGTCGGTCAGACCGAAATTCGCCAGCGTGAACTGCCATTGGGCCACCTTGCTGCCAGTGCCCGGCAGGGCGTACCGGACGTCGCCTTGATAGCCCGAACTGCTGCTGTACGTCGTGAATCCGCCGGCCGTAAAGCCGGCGTCGCCGTCGTCCAGGATGGCCTTGGTCACCGGCGAGGTCACGGTTCCTGTCAAGTTCGCCGAGAACAGCGTGTAATTGCCCGTCGCCAACAGCGTGGACAGCGTCAGCGTTCCGGAGAACGTCCCCGCCGCGGCCGTGTTCAGGCCGATCGTGAACGTGGTCGACTGGCCCGGTGCAAGGCTGGCCGTTCCGTAAGGCACCGTCACCGAGTAACCGGCCGGCAGCGTGGGTGCGGACAGAACGATCCCCACGGAACTCGTATTGGTAACCGTGAAGGTCCTGGACACCGCCGCGCCGGTCACCACCGAGCCGAAATTCACCGTGCTGCTCCCACTGGTCAGCCCGCTGCCGCCGACGCTCAAGCCGACCGCCGGGGCTCCGGCGGATACGGGGGCTGCGGCCGCGCCCGGGACCGGCGCCGCCGCCGGCTGCGGGTTGGGCGGGCTGCCGAGCTGCCCTTGAATCGTGAACCGGAACGGCGCCTCGTCGCTGTCGTTATTGCCCAGCGTCACCTGTCCCGAGTGGGCGCCGGGGAGGCTGGGATCCAAGCTGATCGTGAACTGGCCCGACTCGCCCGGTCCCAAGGCCGCGGGCACCGGT
>CAIYOB010001435.1 GCA_903927685.1 uncultured Planctomycetaceae bacterium | reverse complement strand
TTTCTCGCGAAACGCCAGTCTGCTCAGGGCCTCGCCACTGGGCCCAATCGCCGGCGTTTGCCGCGCTGGCGGTGACCGCCAGGGCCATTAGAGCCAGTCGATATGCGGATGTGTTCATGACCAAGTGCTCCATATCCGATCAACGGTTGCTTGTGGGTATCACCGGACAGTGTAGGAAAAAACGCGCGGATTTCAAGCGTCGCGCGCTTGACACAATCCGCAGAGCCCACGCTTGAATTGTCCGTCTAGGAAGGATAAATTTACGAGCAAATAGCCGCCGGAGAAGGATAAATGCGCGAGTTGCTTCGCCAGAAGATCGTAGATTCCTTGGCCGCGATACCGCCGGAGTCAACACGCCGGGACGTGCGGTTGCCCGCAGTCCCGGGCAAGGCGGTGGCGGTGATCGGACCGCGGCGGGCGGGGAAGACGACGTTTCTGTGGCAGGTGCTTCGCGAACGGTTGGCCGGCCAGACGCCGCGCGAACGGCTGCTGTACTTCAATTTCGAGGATGAACGTCTCGCGGGGCTGACGGTCGAGCAGTTGCATCTGATCGTCGAAGAGTATTTTCGTTTGCACCCGGACAGTCGCGACCAGCACCGGGTGGTCTTTCTGTTGGACGAGATTCAGGCGGTGGCCGGCTGGGAGGCGTTCGCCCGTCGCCTGCTGGACACGGAGCAGGTCGAGTTGTTCGTGTCGGGCTCGTCAGCTCGGTTGCTTAGTCGCGAAGTGGCGACGAGCATGCGGGGCCGGGCGATGGAGGCCCTGGTGTTCCCGTTTAGTTTCCGCGAGTTCCTCCGGCACCGCGGCACGGAACCGGGGACGTCCGCGGCCCGTTCGCCCAAGGCGGCCCGTTCGGCACTCGACCGGGAACTGCAGGAGTATCTGGCAGGCGGCGGGTTTCCCGAAGCTCAGGGTGTCGACGTGCGGGACCGGTACGACTTGCTGCGCGGCTACGTGGATACCGCGATGCTGCGGGACGTGATCGAGCGGCATGCCGTGACGCATCCGGTGGCGCTGCGCTGGATGGTGCGGCAATTGCTCGGCAATGCCGGCGGGCTGTTCAGCGTGAATCGCTTTTACGGAGACCTGCGCGCCCAGGGCATTCCGGTGGCCAAGGACACGCTGCACGCGTACTTGACGCACCTCGAGGACGCCTTCGTGGTCCGGACGGTGCCGATCGCCACGGATACGGAACGTCGCCGGATGGTGAACCCGCGGAAGTCCTATCCCATCGACCCCGGCTTGATTCCGGTCTTCGACCGTACCGGCCGTGCGAATCTCGGGCACGCGCTGGAGACGATCGTCGCGCTGGAACTGGAGCGGCGTGGCGCGGACGTCGGCTATGTCCGCACGGCCCAGAACCTGGAAGTGGATTTCCTGGCACGGTATCCGGACGGGGAGCAGCAGTTGATCCAGGTCTGCGCCAACCTGGACGCCGCCGAAACGGTCGAGCGCGAGACGCGGGCGCTCCGGGCCGCCGCCGCCGAACACCCGCAAGCGTCGCTGCACGTGGTCAGCCTGACCAGCGACCCGGTCCGCGGCGTGCCCGACAACGTGACCCGGCATTCCGCCGTCGCGTGGCTGCTGGGAGCGGCTTGAGTGGCCGAGGTGGATCGGCCGTGCCATCCGTGCCATCCTGGAAGGCGGAGGGAGGTGACTAGTGCGTTGTCCAGGCTGAATGTTCGGGTGCCTGGGGTCGAGTGCAGCGAGCCCCCAGTGGCAGAATCCGGGGGCTCGCCGCTCGTACCTCGACCCCAGCCACCCAACACCAATTCTTAGCTTGGACAACTCACAAGAATCCATTGCTCGGAGTACGCTTTCGCGAGTACTTGGTCATCGGTCATGCCGCGAGCGTCGTCGTACATGACCGTGGGAGTTGGCTAGGCCCGCCGCTCGACTGCAACATTTGACTCGTCGCTACGGTTCGTCCCTGGCCGGTCTGTCCGCGGGCGACCGTCGCCCGTCCGGCGGACGGTCATCTTACCGCATCGCCACGCGGGCGGCAATCTTTTTCTTGGAGCGTCGGTCTGCCGCGACGGAGCCAGGACAGGGGCGGACGTCTTGTTTCTCCAGGGGCCGCAGTCGCCAGGTATCGGCTCGGCAGCGGTGGGCAAAAAGATGGCGACCAGCTCAGCGAGCCGAGGGAGCCATCCCATTTTTTGTCGTCCTGCCTTTTGTCTTGATTTCCGGTTTCTGGAGTTCCGGACTTTTCCGCGGCGCCGGGAGTGCGGCGACGACTCGATTCAACCGGCGGATACAGGATGGCTTTCCATCTTGACGACATATTTGCGGTTTTCGGGATCGGGTGTGATCAAATCATTCGATGTATACCGTTTCGATATTTTATGGCCGTCCGCATCTACAAGATAGTAGTGCCAGAGCCGATACTTGTGATGCCAGATTGCCGATGCAATCGCTCCTTGCCTTGGGGTCTTGTTACGATAGTTGACGATCACCGAGACATTGTCGCCGATGTTGAGAAGGGATTTGCTGGGATTGTCATCACGAGGGCGTGTTTCAGTAATGGCCAATTCCGTTCCGATCGGCACATCATCCTTGTGAATGTTTTTCGGTAGTAGGATCGGCATGGCGTTACGGTCGAGCGTACGAATCATCTCGATACCAGCAACCGATGTTTTGATCTCAGTTCCGTCGGGGCGACGTAACGTCGCTGGATCGCCGATGCAAACGTGCGGGTCAGCGTCAAGCAGCAATCCCGGCACGACAACGCATCCGCGACCGTCGATTTGGAACACGTCTTCAATGGTGCTGGAGTGAACGCGCATTGAGGCAAATAACGACAGCGATAACCCAGCGGAAACGGCGCCGGGAACGCAACCATCGGTCAAAAACCCAACCGCCGTTTCCGCTTGGGTTCATCGCTTTGTTACGTGCCGCCATCGCAGAAGCAGCCCGCCACCCGGTGTGGCCAGCAGCAAGGCAAGTGCAGCGGACGACACGGTCACGTCGAGTATAGCAAGCGTGTTTCCCGGCCAAAAGACAACATTTGCAGGTTTCGGGATTATGACCTCTTGTCCTTCGTCTCCGCCGCCAGGTTGTTCGGCCCGAAACACGACCAGCCGACCACAGAGCCTCACATGAGCAGGAAGGCGGCGTCCCGGGTAAGGACGCGGAATCATCAAAATGTCTTGAGTCTGGAAATTGACGTACGACGGAGCTTCTACGGGGCCCGTGCCTCCAAATGGTTCGTGCGGCATTCGGTCATGATAAGCAATGAGATCAGCCAATGATGTCAGTCGCTCGACTTTGAGAAACGATCCCTGCGGGCCGTTGCCTAGATTGAACCAGCATTGTGTTCCGATACCTGGACACCACCACCAGAACATGATCGCGGAAACGGTGATGAAGAGGCCGAGCGTTCGGAGACCGAATTGCATCCGAGGGTATCGCATGCGCACGACTCACCAGTGCGGAGGTGGGCACTCCCTGTTGGCACGTAACGGCAGCGGTAACGGGGCCGCCGCCAAAAAACTATGATTTCAAAACCCGTGTCATCGGCGGCTCCCGTTCACCGCATTGTTATCCGACAGCGAAACGATAGAGCATCCATCCGATGAACGTCAGAATCGCCGCCATGATGATCAGTATGATGCTTCGTTCGCGTTTCCGATAGTATTCACGCAGTGCCGGATCAGACATTCTCACGAGGGTTTGCAAGGTGCTGTCATCGATTTCCGCTGAGAGTCGTGTTTCCAGTTCCGTGTCGATTTTCACTTCGTCGCCGTTCCGGATTCGTGTTCCGAAATCAGCGAGTTGATCGAGCGTGAAGTGATGATCGGTAAGTGCAAGCGATCGTATTACGTCATCGCGTTGCGTAGGTATCCGATCGCATTCCTGACATGGGACAAATGCGCCGAATTTCATTGTGCCGCAGTAGATGCATGTTGCCGTCGTCATCGTATGTGGTTTCGGCGAGCATTGAGTCGGATAACGACCCGGTTGACCCAGCGGTACTCCGCTTGGGTCCAACCGATGGTTACGTGCCACTCCTGCCCAGGAGGCCGTTTTATGGCTCAGCTCGCAAATCAAACGTAGTGCCGATCCTCGCAAGGAGTTCCGGATCATCCACCGTCAATGTGCCGGTTCCTGACTCGATGGTCAGATTCCGGCAGCTTACGGGCATACCGTTGGCCGTTCCAATTAGGCCGGTCGGCCCTGCCTTAAGATCGAGCTCGTTTCCACCGCCGATTATCTTAAGCTTGCCCTCAACTTCAGTCCAATTTCCGCCAACCCAGCCCTCGACGCGACCGGTGGTGCCGATTGGAATATGGTACAGGACAATCTTCGTGCGTTTGCGGTGCGATACCCAGTCGCCAACTCTGGTGAGGTCGGTTTGCTGAGCAAGAAGGATCGACGCGATCACCCCCGCGACGCACAGGAACAAAACGACGATCAGCGTGCGAGATGTTTGTCGTCTGCTCGTGGTGCGTGTCGCGTCCATCGCTCGTCCTCCGATAGCGTCCATTCCGAGACTGGTCCGCGAAATCCGGTGATCGTCGTTCGCACGTAACGACCGCGGTCAGCCGGCGGGGACGGTTAACCTTACTATCACCAAGCAGCCGTACCCCCGCTCGGCTGCACCGCTTGGTTCGGCACGAATTCACAGCGGTGCCAAACCGGCCGCTAGGTATTGCACA
>CAIYOB010001434.1 GCA_903927685.1 uncultured Planctomycetaceae bacterium | reverse complement strand
ATCCGCAACGACTCCCAGGGGATCGTCCGCCGCGACATCCCGGGCCCCTCCCAGTCCAGAACGAAATTCGCGTCCGGCAGACCCGGCAGCGAGTCGAACAGATGCGTGATCTCCAACGTTTGGTCGCCCTGGGAGAGCCGGACCAGGGCGGCCTGGGCGCTGGCCCCGAATTGGCCGTCGCGTACGAGCACGTCGCGGTCGTTGATGCGGACTCGGTAGGCTCCGTCGATCTGCGCGTGCAGGATGTAGAGGCCGTCCGCGGGCGAACGCAGCAGCCCGCAGTACTTGACGGCATAGCCCGTGTTGCGGTGTTCGAGCACGCTGCGGTCGAAGCCCCGGGCATGTCCCTGCCGAACCAATCGTCCCTGGTCGAGTTCGGCGAGGGCGAGCCAGTGGTGCTCCTCGTTGGGATCGCTCTGCGGGTCGCGCCAGAAACTCACCTTTCGCTTCGCATCCTGGTGAAACAGCTCGTAGGCCAGCCCTGGAGAGGTCTTTTCGACCGGCCCGGGCGCGGCGTCCGGCCCCGCCTCCGTGGCGCAAAGGACAACCGGCTCAGCCGCTTGGTCGAAAATGTCGATCACGGTCAGCCGCACGGTCGGCGTCGCCGCCCGGACAGCGACGAGCGCATGGCGCACGCTCGGCATCCATTCTTCCCGGACTGCGATGGGCTCGCCGGCGCACTGCGCGTTCTCATAGACCTCGATCCGATAGCCCAGCGCCGGCGAGGAAGTGGGCGTCAATTCCCACGCGACGCCAACCTGGCTGCCGGTTCTCAGGGCCTGTGCGTGGGCCACCACAGGCTTGTCCAGAGTCGGCAAGTCCGGTTGCCGGGTCTGGAACTTATGACGCTTGTCGCCGTCGAGAATCGGCCCCGTGAGTCTCGTCGGCAAGCGATCGGGGCGGCCGGCGTATTCGATCGCGACATACTCGTGGTCGCCCTCGGGCAGGACGTTGACCACGACGTAAACGGTCTTGTCGATCCCGATCGTGTCCGCCTTCTGCCACGTGCCGTTCTTGCGGAAGTAGCCGAACCGCCGATGCAGGCTGCGCACGACCCGGTGGCTGGTGAGCGGCTCGATGAAGCCGCTATTGCCGTGAAACGAGGTGGCGGGGATCGGCAGCCAGGCGACGCCCACGAGATGCCAGCGACCGTCGGCGTGATCCTTGATCCAGCGTCCGCAGTAGGCATGATCGCCCCCGCCCGGGGGCTGCCAGACGCGGGCCAGCATCGTGTACCAGCGTTCGTTCGTGATGAACGGCCACGGCATGGCCGCCAGAAACGCGCTGGTGCCCTCGCCGCCATATGCATTGACCATCGAAAGCGTGGGGCCGACATCAATGAACCGCGGCGGAATCCCGCCCTGGGCATAGCCCCACAGCGACCACGTGTTTCCCGGGCGGAAGGCACGCTGGAGGGCTGCGTCCGGGTGCGGTGCGTCGTTCGGGCCGTCCGCCATCCAGGACTGGATGCCGGCGTAGAAGGTCAAGTTATTCGGCTTGGGATTGAACCCCGTGTTCCAATTCGCGTAGTAGGTTCCGGACGGCCACCAAGGCCAGCGCAGGTCCATCATGATGATGTCCGCGCCGTCGGCGACGTTCTCGCTGTACCAGGTTGCCCGCGCGAAATCCGGTGGTAGCGCCAAGACCGCTGCGAAAACTGCAATCCCGAGACCCGTGATAATCCAGCGCTTCATGTCCCTTAGTCCTCCGCCGCCTGTTGCTGCCGCGCACGTAGCGAATGCAAAAAATCAGATGGATTGGTACCAACTCGTTCAGGTTGCATCTACTTGTTCGCGTGTTCCCGTAACCGTTTGGCGATTTCGGGGCGTGCCCGTTTGATGCGATCAAGATCGAGTTCCATCCCGACGAGATCGCCAATCGACTTGTAGAACCCTGCGATCTGCGGACTCCAATCGGCGGAGACCACGTCCAGCGGCGTTTCGCCCCGCCGGTTCTTGACCGTAGCGGAAACGCCTCTGCCGAGCAACAACTCGACCACGTCCGCGTGCGCGAAGAACGCCGCGATGTGCAACGCCGTGTTACCGTCGGCGTTGGCGCGCGAGACATCCGCGCCCTTGTCGAGGAGTAGTTGCGCCGTGTCGAGTTGTCCGAACAGGGCGGCCGTGTTCAGCGGCGTCGCTTCGCTGCCTGGCTGTCTGGCATTGACCGAGGTGCCCGTCGCCAGGAGCCGCGCGATCCTCTCGCGCTCGCCAGCCGCCACCGCGGACCAGATGTCGGAAGTCATAGCGGCATTCCTGCTGGGACGCAGGCGGGCGGGTGCCGTCGCGTCGAGCCGGGCGCCATCGACCAGGCAGTACAACTGCGAGGCGGTCCGAATCAGCAGTTTGTCTCCGGCGATTGCGGGACTGGCGGCGCACAATTCGTCGAGGGGATTCACTTGGAGGATTTCAAATTCCGGCCCGGCTTTGACCACGTAGGTCAGGCCGTCTTCACTCAGGCAGAACAGGCGCCCGCAATAGGCCCACGGCGACGCCGTGAAAGATCCCGGCGGCGAAAGACGCTGTTTGTCGTAGATGACTTGGCCGGTCCGCGCGTCGTGGCAGGTCAGGAACCCGCGGTCGTACAGCGTGTACAGATAGTCCCCGTACACGATCTGAGACGGGTTGTACGGCGATGACTTGCCCTGATACCAGGCGATCAACTTGCTCTGAGCGAAATCGCCGTCGGGAGCGATCTCGCCACTGGCGCCCGGCCGCACCGCGAAGGTCGGCCGATGGTCGTCGCCGACGTAGCCCGACGCGAGGTAGCACAGGCCGTGGGCGGCGAAAGGGGACGGAATCACCAGGTTCGACATCCGCCCGTTGAATTCCCACAACAGGGTCCCGTCCAATCCGTAGCTGCGGTTCCGCTTCTGGCCGGGCACAACGATCTCGGTCCGCACTTCATTTCGCCAGACCAACGGCGTGGCCCACGAGTGCGTTTCATCGCGGGCCGTTCGCCAGCGTTCGGCGCCGGTAGCTCCGTCAAACGCCGCGATCCAGGAAGCCTCGAGGTTGTCGTACACCACGATCACCTGCCCGTCATGGACCACCGGCGAGGCGGCGGCCCCGTAGTCGAAGAACGTCTTCT
>CAIYOB010001433.1 GCA_903927685.1 uncultured Planctomycetaceae bacterium | reverse complement strand
GGCGAACGGCGGGCGTCAGCCCGCCGGTTTCGAGCTTTCCAGGAGACATGCGCGGACGGTCCGCGATTTGACCTGTGCTGACGTCCGCGGGCGGCAGGTGCCTGGCCGGTGAGTACCAACCCACGGGCCGTGATCGGTGTGCCGCGCATCGTAACCCGACGCGTCAGAGAAGATGGTCATCCGGCGATAGGAGCCTCTGGTCGACCTCTCCTGGCGGCTTTTCTCCTCCTCCGCCGTTCACAGCGAGCTGACCGGCGGACGGGCATCCCCTGTCCGATTTTCGCCCGGTGCGGTACGATGTGTTGGAAGGCACGGCACAGACGACTTTACCAGGTAGACTAACGATGGATCCATGTGAATCGGAGGCGACGCTTGAGACAGGTGATGCCGCGGCACGTGAGCCGTCGGCAGGGCTGGAATTGCTGGCTCCGGCTGGCGATCTGGCGTCGCTGCAAGCCGCTTTGTCCGCCGGCGCGGACGCCGTTTATTTCGGCTTGAATATCCTCAACGCGCGGCGGCGAGCCCGGAATTTCGACCAATCCGAATTCGCCCAGGCGGTGCAGATAACTCATGAACACGGTGCCAAAGCCTATCTGACGCTGAATATCGACTTGACCGAACGCGAGGTGAGCCAGGCGGCCCGGCTGTTGAAGCTGGCTCAAGAGGCCGGAGTCGACGCCGTGCTGGTCCGCGATCCAGCTTTGTTGGCGATCAAGGGCGAGTTTCCCGGGCTGGAGTTCCACTTCAGCACCCAGACGTGCTGTGCCAGCAGTGCCGACGTGGAGGCTGCGGCCCGCCTGGGGGCAACTCGCGTTGTCCTGGCGCGAGAATTGTCGCTGGCCGAGATCCGCGACGCGTCGGCCGTGGCCGGAATCGAAACCGAGGTGTTCGTCCAAGGCGCGCTGTGCTTCTCCGTCTCCGGACGCTGCCTGCTGTCCAGCTGGGTGGGCGGACGCAGCGGCAACCGCGGGACTTGCACCAGTACCTGCCGAGTGCCCTGGGCCGTCGAGGGCGGCGAGGTCGGAACACCCTTGTCGATGAAGGACCTGTCGCTGGTTCAGCGGCTGGACGAACTCCGCGCGGCCGGCGTTGCGGCTCTGAAGATCGAGGGCCGCATGAAGACCGCCGACTGGGTCTCCCAGGCGGTCGGGCTGTACCGGCGGGCGCTGGCGGGCGAGGACGTCGAGCAACTGGCGGCCCGGGCCGCGGAACTGGGAGCCTATACCGGCCGCGAGTTGACGGCAGGCTACCTGGACAGCGACTACGACGACTTGACCGGCGCCGCGGGACGGGAACGCCGCGGCATGTCCGCCGACCGCGATGCGGAACCGGCCGGGGACAGTGAAGCCGGAACCGGGGCCGGCTCGCGCTCGGATCGCTCGTCGTACGAATTGGACATCGACGTCGAGCCGCAGGGCATTGTCTGTCGCGTCCGTTATCTGGGCGACACGACGGAATGGACGATGCCCAAGACGGTAGTCCATCGCCCCCACAAGGCGGTGGCGATCGGCAACTTGCTGGACTTCCTGAGCATGCAGCAGATTCAGGGGTGCGAACTGGCCGGCGGGTCGACGAATCAGCCGGAGTTCCTGATGGTGCCGCGCAAGGTGAACGAACTGTCGACGCGGATCGCCAAGGCGTTGCAGCACCGGCAGAAGGTTCATGCCCGGCTACAGCAAACGGAGGTCCCGGAGGCGGTCCGCGAGATCCTGGACAGCTACGAGCGGAGTCCGTCCAATCGCACAGCGCTGGGCCAGCCGCCCAATCGGGCCCGACTGACCGTCGATGCGGTCGAGTCGTTTATGGGTGCGGTGCGGCCGGAGGGCGTGATCGTCGAAGGGCTGACCGCCGACAGGGTGCGCGAAGTCCGCTCGCTGTGCCGCCGGTCCAGCCTGCTCGTCGCCCTCCCGCCGGTGTTCTTTGAAGCCGACATCGCTCCACTTCGCGAACTGCTGCGGGCGTGCCAGCGAAACGGGGTGACCGTCGAGGTGAACAGCTGGGGCGGCTGGCTGTTGGCGAAAGACGCTGGGGTGCGGATGGAAGGGGGGCCGTTCCTGCCCGCGCTGAACTCGCTGGCCGCCCGGATGCTGGGCAATGCCGGCCTGCAGAGCGTGACGCTGTCCGTCGAAGCCGACCGCCGGCAGTTGGAAAACGTGACCGACCGCTGCCCGGTCCCGTGCTCGCTGGTCGTATACGGCCGCCCGGCGCTGATGATCACTCGCGTCGCCTTGCCGGACGATTTCGACGGCAAGTGGCTGGTCGACCGCCGCGAGACGCAGGTGCTGGCGCGGCGTGAGAACGGCTTGTGGGTCCTGCGCCCGCTGGAGCCGTTCGACCTGCGGGACGAACGCAACGACCGGATCCACGTTCGTCATCTGGTGATGGATCTGGTCGGCGCCGCCGACCCCGCCGGGGAATGGCTGGAGAGCGGCCGCAATCGCGCGCCGGCCCGGTTCAATTACGACCGTACACTGGCCTGAGGCACAGCCGCGGTTGCCTGGCCTTGCTCAATTCTTCGGGCCTGGATGCTGGAACGGCAATTGACCGCCGCGCCAATTGCCCTTGGCCTCGTGCTTCAGCTCGGCGTACTTCCGCAGCAGGTCGACGACGGCGTCTTGACTCTGATCCGTGTAGAGTTCCAGCCAATATCCGTCCACGCCCTGTTTGGCCACCCGGATGCCGGCAGCCAGACGCCCGCGATGATCACCGCCGGCGCAGTCGCCGGCCACGAGAGCGGCTAGCAGCCGGTCGGCCAGGCTGCCGTCCGTTTCTTCATAAGCCCGGGCGGTGGCGGCGATGACTTCGCGTCCCGTCAGCGTATTGCCCTGGCAGCAGTAGTAACGTCCGGCCTGGGCTCCCCAGTAGCGGCTGCCTGGCGGAGCGGCGGTCGGATTGTGTTGAGCGGTGGGCCCCGAGGCGGCGACAATTCCCAACTGGCGCAGTCCGGGCTGGTTGTCCCCGGCCAGCAACTCGGCCAGCACGCCTTGAGGCGACTTGCCCGCGGCCAGCAGATCCAGGGCCCGCTCGCCCCAAGCCGGGACATGATAGTGCTGCGTGCAGAACGCGCCGACGCCGGCCCGGACGTAAGGCACGACGTGTCCCACGTCCGGGTACATGCTGGCCACCGCCGCGCCACAGACGCCGGCGTCCGGATCGGCTGCACAGATCGAAAACGTGGCGACCTTACGGCCGGGCGATGCGGGGTGGCGATTGGCCGCGATCGGCACTTGGGCTGGACTGACGGCAGGAAGCGACAGTGACGTGGCAAGCAGACACGCGGTAGTGAGGCGGCGGATCATCGATTGGATCTCCAGGTCAAGGAACTCGGACGGATTTCGTGTCGTGCACCGATACAGGCAACCTAACCGCCGATCTGAAACATGGCCCGCTGCGGCCGCAGGAATCCCGGTTCGTCGCTGCCGCGGCCGGGTTTCTTGGCGGCTACACAGGCGCGCACCAGATCGGCCAAGTCCTCGTCACTGCCACCGCTACGCAAGATCGCCCGCGCGTCCCACTCGATCGTCGAGAACAGGCAGTTGCGGACCTGCCCCTCGGCGGTGATCCGCAGCCGGTTGCAGTCGCCGCAAAACGGCTCTGACACGGGGTTGATGAACCCCACCAGACCGCCGTCGGCAAACCGAAAGTCGACCGCCGGCTGGGTGGGGTCGGGCCGGGCGGCCGGCGTCAGCGGTCCGAATTCCGCCTCCAAACGCGTCCGGATCTGCTCGCCGGTCAACACTTGGTCGACCTGCCAACGTTGTTCGGCGTCCAGCGGCATGAACTCGATGAACCGCAATTCGAGGCCGTGGGAGCGGGCAAAACTGGCCAGCGGCACGATTTCGTCTTCCGTAAGGCCCCGAATGGCGACCGTGTTCAGGCGGATCTTGCGGAATCCCTGCCGCTGGGCCTCCGCGATGCCGGCCAGGACCTGGTCCAACCCGCGGCGGCGAGCGATCCGCTCGAAGGCTTCCTCCCGCAGCGCGTCCAGGCTGATGTTCAGCCGCTGCAGCCCGGCTTGTTTCAGGGCCGCCGCGAGCGGAGCCAGGAGCATGCCGTTGGTGGTCATCGCGAGATCGTCGACGCCGGGGACGGCAGCCAGTTTGGCAACCAGGGCCGGCAGATCGGCCCGCATGAGTGGCTCGCCGCCGGTGAGCCGCAGGTTACGGACTCCCATCCGGACCACCACGCGAACGAACCGCTCGATCTCTTCGAACGACAGCAATTCATGCCGCGGCTTAAACTGGACATGCTCTTGCGGCATGCAATAGAAGCAGCGGATATTGCAGCGGTCCGTGACGCTGATCCGCAAATTCGACTGGACGCGGCCAAAGCCGTCGACAAGGGGACCGGTGATCGTCATGTCAGGTTGTCAGGGGGGCTGCTGTGGCCGATTTCGCCCGCGGGCGCTCGTTCGTCTTGTTGGATATCAGATCCCGGCGTCAGCCCTGGATGGACCCACTCGCTGGTGCCGTCCGTCCAATGTTCCTTTTTCCAGATCGGGACGGATTGTTTTAGGGTGTCGATCAGCCACCTGCCGGCGGCGAAAGCCGCTTCGCGGTGCGGGCTGCTGACCGCGACCGCCACGCTGGCTTCGCCCAGGGGTACCGGCCCGATGCGATGCACCAGGGCGCACGCTACCAGCGGCCATTGGCCCAGGGCCCGGGCTTCCAAGGCCGCCAATTCCTGCTCGGCCATCTCGCGATAGCATTCGTACTCCAGCGATCGGGTCTGGCGGTCGCCCGTGAACTCGCGGGCGGTTCCCAGGAACAGCACGACCGCGCCCGCGCGGGTGGACTGGACGCGGTCCAACACCGCGGCAACGTCGATCCGGTCGGTTGTGAGCGTCACCATGAAATGCCTCGCCATGTCGGTAACTGTTATAGACCAGGGCGTCGGGAAGGGCAACGGTCCCAGCTCGGCCCGGCAACGCCGCGCGGTGCAGGCGGGTGGTCTGCTTGACGCGAGCCCTCCCATCTCCCACAATCGCCCGCATGCTGGTCGACGTGGACCCCAAGAACGATTCAGTCTGCTGATCTTGTCCCCGTGTCCGGCGGCCCGTTCACAGGCCTGTGTCCTGGCCCCCATTCCCCGATCCCTTGTTGGCAGGAAGCGCCCGCATGACAGCATCGACCGCCCCGCGGATTCTGATCGCCCGGATGAGTGCGATTGGGGATACGATTCTGACGCTGCCGGTCGCCTGCGCGTTGCGGGCACATTTTCCCGATGCATTCTTGGCCTGGGTCGTGGAGGAAAAATCTGCGGCGATGGTTCTGGGCCATCCCTGCCTGGACCAGGTCCTGGTCCTGCCACGCGGTTGGTTCACGAGCCCCCGTGGTCTGTGGGCGGCTCGCACGTCGCTGCGCGCCTTGCGCGTCGACACGACCGTCGACTGTCAGGGGCTGACCAAGTCGGCGCTGGCGTGCTGGCTATCGGGGGCTCGGCGGCGGATCGGGTTGCATGGCGAGCACGGCCGCGAACTCAGTCCTTGGCTGAACAACCAGTTGATCGACACCCGCCGCTCGCACGTCATCGACCGGTCGTTGGAACTGTTGACGCCACTGGGGATTGAGCAGCCGGCGGTCCAGTGGCAACTGCCGATCGACGACGGCGCTCGGCAGCGGATGCGCGAGGCCGTCGCCCGTTTGGGGCTGACCGGCCCATACGCGGTGATCAATCCGGGGGCGACCTGGAGTTCGCGACTCTGGGAGATGGACCGCTTTGGCAGTGTGGCCCAGCATCTGGGCACGAAGCACGGCCTGCCAACCCTGGTCGTCTGGGGTGGCACGCGCGAACGGGTGGCGGCAGAACAGATCGTCGCCGGGTCGGGCGGACACGCAGTTCTGGCACCGCCCTCGAGCCTGCTTGAACTGGGTGCGCTGATCGAAGGCGGGCGGCTGTTCTTGAGCGCCGACACCGGACCCCTGCACATGGCCGTGGCCGTCGGCACGCCCAGTATCGGGCTGTGCGGGACGACGCGTCCCGAAGACAGCGGCCCGTACGGTTCGCCGCACGTGGCTCTGCAGGTCGAATATCACGGCGGGTCGCACAAGGAACGCCGCCGG
Source organism: uncultured Planctomycetaceae bacterium (assembly GCA_903927685.1). The sequence goes on along the minus strand of CAIYOB010001433.1, from coordinate 13,526 downwards.
GCCGACAATCGAGCCATGCGATTGATCACCGTTGATATGGTCTGTCGGCAGTGCGATGCCCTGCTGGAGAGCCTCGGCTCCGAGGGCGTCCGATGAGCCCGGCGGCCGAGGAGCGGCGAGTGACGATGGTCATTCATGCCCTGAGCGGGGGCGGCGCCGAACGGGTCTTCTGCACCTTGGCGAATCACTGGGCCGCCGCCGGCCGCGAGGTCACGGTGATCACACTCGGCACGTCCACAGCAGACGAATTTCCGCTGGCTGCCCGCGTCCGCCGGGTGGCACTGGGGTTGCTGCGGGACTCGCATGGCCCCTGGCAGCAGGTCGCGAACACGCTCCAACGCGTGCGAGCCCTGCGGCGGGCGATTCAGGAGGCCGGCGCCACGCGTGTGGTCAGTTTCACGGACAAGATGAACGTGCTCACGCTGCTGGCCTGCTGGGGCGGGCCCTGGCAAGTCGTGATTGCCGAACGTAGCGATCCGCGGCAGCAGTCGTTGGGGACCGTGTGGGAATGGCTGCGGCGGCGAGCTTACCCGCGGAGCTGCGTCTGGGTTGTCCAGACCCAGTCCGTGGCCCGCTGGGCTCGGACCTGGATTAGCCGACGACCTGTCGTGGTGATTCCCAATGCGGTCGCCGCCCCGGCGGCTGCGATTCCCCCGACCGAGCGCAGGCTGCCGCGGATCATCGCCATGGGACGGCTCAGTCCGGAAAAGGGCTTCGACGTGCTGATCCTCGCGTTTGCTCAGCTCGCTCCGTGGTATCCTGATTGGACCTTGCAGATCCTGGGCACCGGGCCGCAACGGGAGCAACTTGAGGAACTTGCGGAAAGGTTGGGCGTCCGCGACAACGTCCACTGGGCCGGCTGGTCCGAGCGGCCGGAAGCGATGCTGCTCGAAGCCAGCGTCTTTGTCCTGCCTTCGCGCTACGAAGGCTTCCCCAACGCCTTGCTCGAAGCCATGGCCTGCGGCCTGCCGTGCATCGCCAGCGACTGTGACAGCGGTCCGGCCGAAATCGTCCGGGACGGTCTGGACGGCCTGCTGGTAGCTCCGGACAACGTCGAGGCCCTAGCCCGGGCGCTGCGGCAACTGGTTGCGGACCCGGCTCGGAGGGTCGAATTGGGGCGCCGCGCCGTGGACGTAACCAGCCGGTTCAGCCGCGCAGCGTTCTTTGCCCGCTGGGAAGCAGTGCTCCGCCTACCAGATCGTATAGATGAAGGGGGCGACGGACGATCCGCTGAGCAGGATCAGCAGACCCATCAGTAGCAGCACCGCGATGATCGGCGTGATCCACCATTTCTTGTTGTGCAGGAAGAAATCCCAGAACTCGGCCAGGATCCCTGGCTGAGGCTGGTCCGCCTGGCTGGCAAAATCGGCTGGGGATTCCTGGTCCCGTTCTTCGCGTTTTTCTTCCGAGGTCGCCATGGCTCTGCCTCAATACTGTTTGAAGTACCGCTGCGGGTCGTCGTCTTTTTGGCGAGGTTGCCAGTACGTGGCTGCCTGGCGGTCCAAGCGGCGCTGCATGGGATCATAGCCGCAGAACCGCATCAGCATGCCGATGGGTGTGATAATCAGGTAGTAAATCGCGGCCAGCAGCAGGTGGGAAACCAGCCAGCCGAGCGGAAACACGGCCACCATCCAACCGACGAAGACGGCACGCATCAGGCTCGGGCGAAACACGCCGATCGCGCCGGCCACCGCCGCGGCCGTGCCGGCGGCTGCCACCCAGCACAACGGCTGTGCTTTCCAGACCAGCCAGCCGGTCAGGCCGCCCAACAGCAAGGCCAGCAGCAGGGCGAACTGCCGCAACTGCCTGCCAGTCGGACTCCAGTTGATCTCCAGGACTGCCATCGCGTCACTCTGTGGTCTTGGCCAGCGTGCAGGCAAAGTCGAAGCGGACGGCGACTTTGCCGTCGCAGGTTACCTTGGCCTGCAAAAAGAAAGCATCGGCCAGCCGTTCCTGCAGCGTCACTTCCATTTGGATCGTATCGCCAGGGTGGATCATTTTCTTCAACTTCACGTCGTTCAATCGCGTCGCGACCGGCACACCCTCGGCTTGTTGCGTGAACTGGGCCAGCAGGATCGCGCCGGCCTGCATCGCGGCTTCGCACAGGATCACGCCGGGCACCAGCGGGTGACCGGGATAATGGCCCTGAAAGAAGAACTCATCCGGCCGAAACGTCTTCCGGCAGACGATCCGCGCGTCGTCACGGGAGACGATTTCATCCACCAGCAACATGGGCGGTCGATGCGGGATCGCCGCCAGGATCTTGTCTTGAGTCATGACTTGCTTGCTATCCGCTCGCCTTCGTCAGTTCGCCATCCACGCTGTTGGCTACGATCACGCCGTAGTTGATCGCGCCCAGCCAGCCGGACATGATGATGCCGACACTGCCCGCATGGTACAATCCGCCGACCTGTTCGGGAAGACTGCGGCTGACGGCCAGGCCCTCGAACTTGGTCCCAAAACTGGCGCCTGCCAGGTGCTTGGTATAGTGTTCAAACGTGACCGGTGTCGCCACCTCGGCGTGGACGATTCTTTGGCGGCAATTCGGAACGTACTTGTCCAACGCGTTCAGCGTGGTCTCGACCAGGTCGCGTTTGCTCGCCGCGTAGTCGTCGGGCGACAACTTGGCCCAGTCCTCGTAGCGGGCGTTCGTGCTGGAGACCACGAAACACCGCGGCCGGGCTTCCGGTCGAGTGCGCGGATAGTAGAAGGAAAAAGTCCGGCTGGTGATGTCGCGGCTGAGCAGCAGGTCGGTGCGAAATTCGCGGGCGGTCGAACTGAACAGCAAATCACCCGTGGACTCGTCGATCAAATCTCCCTCGCGGAACGCCATGTAAACCTGAGTGCTGGAGTTGTTCAGCCTCACCGCCCGGACTTCGTCGACGAATCGGCGATCGAAATGCTGCTGGCCAACCATGTCCAGGATGGTCGATCTGAGATTGGCATTGGAGACTACGGCGCGGCACGGAATCGTCCGGCCGTTGACCCGGACGCCCGCCACGCGGCCGCGGTCGACCAAGATCTGGTCGACGTCGCAACGGATCCGGACATCCACGCCGTTGCGGACCAACTCGTTGCGCATCAACTGAATCAGGTGATCCGTGCCGCCTTCAAAGATGAAGACACCCTTCGACATGAAGTTGGAGAACACGATCCCATAAGTGATCGCCGGGTCTTCCAGCGTCGAGCCGTTGGCGTAGACGATCGGCTCCATCAACAGGCGGATGACATCCTGACGTCCCGGAAAGAACCGCTCGAACAACTGCCCCGTCGTCGTCGCCTGGTCGTCGTAGAAGTTCATTCCGCGGGCGGTATCGAAAAACGCCTGGACCGTGTCCGGTTCGATCCCGAAACGCTGGCACAGCAACCGCGTGAAATCGTCGCGGGTGTAATCCGTGGTCAGCGAGAACATCGGATTGTCGAATCGGATGTGCTTCAACTGCACAATCCGGTCGGCGATTTCGGCCGACCAGTAGCGGCGACAGCTCTTGATCATGCCCACGGGAAAGCCGTGCAGCGAGATATCGAAGATCTGGCCGCCGGGACGCTTGAACCACGTCGCCAAGCCCCCCAGTTTGTAGTGCTGTTCCAGCAGCAGGACCGATCGGCCGGCGCGGGCCAATACATTCGCGACGGTCAGCCCGCCGAGTCCGCTGCCGACCACCACAACGTCGTATCGTTCCCTGGCACCTATCAGAAAATCTCGCGGCATGACACAGTAAGATCCCGATCATCTTTCGAGGGCGAAAAACGCCGCAACATGGTAGCATCCTTGCGGTAGGGCGTGTAGATGGCGGGCATCTCCGACATGGCGGGCATTTCCGTGGGTTTCCGCGAGGGCGTCGCGACATCCCCCGATCCACTCGTGCCAAGGCTGTGCGCCGAAATCGTCTTCGGACTATAATCTTGCCGAGCTATTGTCGCCCAAGGGGTATGGACCAACCCAGATCAATCGTTCTCGTTTATGAATAGTTTTAACTCTCAATCTTCACATTCTAAGGTTCCGTGTGGCAGTGGGGAGAGCGATCCTATCGCGGCATCACAGGCGCCCAGGCCAGACCGCGAGTGGCCCGCGGGATTCAAACTGACCATCGTTGTTCCGGTTTTCAATGAACAACAGACGATTGCAGAGATTCTCCACCGGGTTCGTGCCGTGCCCGTTCCCAAGGAGATCATTGTTGTCGATGACCACAGCGCCGATGGGACCCGTGCCGCCTTGGAGAGTCTTGGGCAGTGGTCTGAACTGCGGGTGATCCACAAGCCGAGGAACGAAGGCAAAGGGGCGGCGCTGCGCACCGGGTTTGCCGCGGCCACAGGTGACGTGGTCGTGGTCCAAGACGCGGACTTGGAATACGATCCGAACGACCTGCCGTCGTTGCTCGAACCGATCCTCAGCGGCGAAGCGGACGTCGTGTATGGCTCACGATACCTGCATCACGAGCCTCAGGATCCGTCGTTGCTCCACCGCTTGGGCAACCGACTTCTGACTTGGGCCTCGAACTTGTTCACAGGGCTGCGGCTGACGGACATGGAGACCTGTTACAAGATGATTCCGCGTCCGTTGTTGCAGTCGCTGGACATCCAGCAGAACCGGTTCGGCTTCGAGCCCGAAGTCACCGCCAAACTGGCTCGTCGCGGGGTCCGGATCAAGGAGCTACCCGTCCGCTACGAGAGTCGCGGCTACAAGGAAGGCAAGAAAATCGGTTGGCGCGACGGCGTCAACGCCTTCTACTGTATCGTTCGCTATCGGTGGCACGATTGACGGTCAGGCCGCGATCGTCCTGCTCGCATAGTGTCTTTGTTCACCGACCGTGGCGATCAGTTTCTCCGTCACCAACGCAGCCAGTCGCGCCCGGTCGATGGGCCCTAGATTCCGGTCCGCCGCACACAGCACGCTGATTTCCCGGTTCACGATCTTGGCGGCCCGAGTCCGGATATAGCCTCGTGCCTCTGCCGGCAGCATGTCGGGGGTCAGAGCGCTGATCCGCTGCACAACCTCGTTCAGGCATCCCTGGACGATCCTCCCCGCCAAAGCTCGCAGTAATTCTTCATCTCCAGACCGAGAATTCCAGTTAAACAGGCCCATCCGTGCTCTCCTTGTGCGCATGCCGCCGAACGATCCAACTGTATCTAACAAATCGGCCTGGAAACTCCGCGTTCAAAGCCGGTGGCAGGCGTTTCCATTCAGTCCGATCAGGCAGAATGTGCCGGGGCCAAGCCAGGGGGCGCGATTATTCGCAATTTTTCTTTTGAAAATTAGAACGTTTTGAACGGTTTGTCGGTTGCATTGCCACGCGATTGCCGGTTTCCCAAGTAACGAGTTGGACGAATCAAAGAAGACCGGTTCTCCGAAAGATACCCAGAAAGGACGGCAAGATGGCGAGTGCAACCCTCAATAAGGCTCGACGAGCGGAGAAAGCTCGTCGCATTGCGTCCGAAGTCACCGACACCTCGGAGTCGTCGCACGTTGGTTTGCGATCGCGGGCAATGCGGTTACTGGGCCACGAGATCGACTTCATCGCCAACGTCGAGTTCCGCGCCTCGGAAGCCAAGCGGACCATTCTGGGAGCGGAGAGCGCTGCCGAAGTGCCCGCGACTGCCGCGTCTGCAAGCAAGCTTCCCAAAGACTTGCCGGCCCACCTGGCCCGGCTGTGCGAGAGTCAGTTGCTGACCGCCTCCGAAGAGCAGGACCTGTTCCGGAGGATGAACTACTTGAAGTACCGGGCGAATTCCCTCCGTGTGCGGCTGGATCCGGATTCGCCGGATTCGGATGCGATGGACCAAATCGAGCGTCTGCTGGCTCGCGCCAACGACGTTCGCGACCAGATCATCAAAGCGAATATGCGGCTGGTGATCTCGATCGTCAAGAAGTTCGTGACCCCCAAGTTCTCCTTCGACGATCTGCTCAGTGATGGAATTGTCTCGCTGATGCAGGCCGTGGACAAGTTCGACTACAGCCGCGGATTTCGTTTCAGCACTTACGCGTACCGCGCGATCGCTCGCAATGCGTATCGGACGATCAACGACGCACACAAGGACGAGTCCCGATACGATGCGGCGATCTCGGAAGACCTGACGAGTATTCCCGAACAGGACCGAACTTCCGCGTTGGACGACCAGCAGTGGTCGCGAATGCGGACGCTGCTGGGGAACCTCCTGCCGCACTTGGATCGGCGAGAGCAGTTCATTCTGCGGGGGCGGTTTGCGTTAGGGGCGCATCGCGAGGTCCGGACGTTCCAATGCCTGGCTGACAAGCTGGGCGTGTCGAAGGAACGCGTCCGGCAACTGGAGCAGCGGGCCATTGCCAAGTTGCAGGCCCTGGCTCGGCAGGTGGATCCCGAAGCGTGAAGTGACGTGTGGCTGCAGCGGAGTCTCTGCCCCATCTCGTCTTGCCTGCGCCTGACGTGATACAATCCCTGCCGGTCCTGGCGGTATTGTGCTGGAAGGGCCGGGAAGCAAGCAGGGGGGAAAGAGCCCGACATGTCGCACACGATCCACGCCTTTGACTTCCTGGACTCCGCGGCAACCCAAGTTGCCGCCTGCTTCGCCGTTTTTGGTGACGAACCGTTTTTGAAGCGATTGGCACTGCGGGCCATTCGACGCCACGTGTTGGGCGATGCGGACGCTCCGTTCGAGAGTTTTGACGGGAGCAGCGCACAGTGGCGGGACGTGCACGACGAACTAGCCACCGCAGCCCTGTTCGGAGGCGGTCGCCGATTGGCGGTGATCGACGATGCGGACGAGTTCGTCGGCCGAAATCGGGACAAGCTGGAGCAGTACGCCGAACGTTCCAAATCGCGGAACGTGTTGGTGCTGAACGTGGGGACGTGGGCCAGCAATACCCGCCTGTTCAAAATCCTGGACCAGCACGGCGTGCAGATCGAGTGTCGGGTGCCGCAAAAGGCGACCTCTGGAAAAACGAAGCAGATTGACGAGCCGCGACTGCTGCAGTGGCTGACCGGTTGGTCACAATCGCAACACCAAGTCACGCTCGCACCGAAAGCTGCGAGGCTGTTGCTGGATCTGGTGGGGCCGGAGCTGGGACTCCTCGACCAGGATCTTGCCAAGCTTGCCCTGTTTGCGCCACCGGGTGGCCAAGTGACGCCCGAAATGGTACAGGATGTGGTAGGCGGTTGGCGCGCCAAGACGGTCTGGGAGATGCTGGACGCGGCCTGCGACGGCAAGGCGGCCGAAGCGCTGGTCGAGTTCGAGCGGCTGTTGCAGTCGGTTGATCATCCGGTCGCCCTGTTCGGGCAATTCTCCTGGTCGCTGCGGCGGTTTGCCGCCGCCACGCGGCTGTTTGAGCGGGCGGAGCGTCAGGGCAAGCGTCCGAAGCTGCGGGATGTCTTGGAGGGTGCCGGTTTCCGAGACTGGCCCAAAGGGACTTTACAGCGCGCGGAGGGGCAACTGCTGCAAATGGGCCGCGAGCGGGCCGGTCAGCTGTACCGTTGGCTGCTCGACGCGGACTTGGCCCTGAAAGGTTCGCATTCGACGCCGGATCGAGCGCGTTTTATCCTGGAGCAGCTGATCCTGCGGCTCGCGAAGCAATCAGGGAGTCGAGTTCCGCCCGCAGCCGGCCCAAGACCTCCTCATAGCTGAACGTTCCCAGCAGTTCCCCTGACCGCTTGAGGTTGACTGCGGTCGGGCCGCACCACAGGCCCAAGTCCGCGTCGTCCGTCTCGCCGGGGCCGTTCACTCGGCAGCCCATCACCGCGATGGTCAGCGCGTGAGGCTGGGCGTAAGTGGTCAGCTCCTTGACGCGATGCGCCAATTCGACAAATGCTTCATTCTCGACTCGCGAGCAGCTGGGACAGGCGATGATGTTCAGCGACTGGCCCTGCGCAGGGACGACCGAGCGCACGCGACCGGCGGCGATATCGGCGAGGATCTGCCGGCCGACGATGATCTCTTGGGCTTTTTCCGTATTCGGCACCGTCAGCGACACGCGAATCGTATCCCCGATCCCGCGACTGATGAGCTGTTCCAAAGCGACCCGGGTTTTCAGGATGCCGTCGGGAGGAATGCCCGCCTCGGTGACCCCCAGGTGCAACGGGACATCGGGGCGGCGCTCGGCGAACCGGCGGTTGGCTTCGATCACTTTGGCCGGATCCGAATCTTTGAGCGACACGCAATAGCGGGTGAAGCCGAGCGAATCGAGCAAGTCGCAGTGTTCCCAAGCGCTGTCCAACATGGGGGAAATCGAGTCCTGCGGGGCGTACCGCTGCTTGTGCGCCGGGTCGACGCTGCCACAGTTGACGCCGATGCGGATGGCGCAATCGTGATCGCGGGCGACGGCCGCCAGATAGCGGACTTTCTCCGGCCAGGGCTTGCTCCGCTCGTGGTGGTACAGATGACCGGGGTTGTAGCGAATTTTATCCACGTGGGGCGCCACACGCTCGGCCAAGCGATAGTTCTCTTGGAGATCGACCGACAAATTGGCCGAACACTGCCGACGGATCTCCGCCAGGGCCTCGGCGTCGGCCGTGCTATCCGCCGCGACACGGACGACGTCCGCCCCAGCCTGTGCCAGCGCCTGAACCTGGGCGACCGTCGCGTCGATGTCTTGGGTGTGGGTCGCGGTCATGCTTTGGACGGCGATCGGCTGGTGAGCGCCGATGACGACGGAGCCAATCCGGACCGCGCGGGTGGGATTCCGAGGGAGAGTCACAAGATCCTCGCTGGGACGATGGAGGAAAAATGGCCTGAAAACGAGCAGTCTTGCCAACGCTGACATTTTTTCGCATCGGACCACGCCTGACAATGGCTGAAGTGCAGCCTTGGCAAATTCTGATTGACATTGCCTATCCCGTGGCCTAAACTCGACTTAGGTCGTTTTGGGGACATTGCTGCCGCCGGAATAATCCACTGGGCGGCGGACGAATAGGACGGTGATTTCGGCACCAGGCGTCTTATCACGTACGTTTTCCCCGGCCCCGGTATATGGCCGAAGGAGCATCAACTCATGGCATCCCGCGAAAGTCAAGGGCTTCAAGTCGCACTCATCCTGTTCGTCATGGTCACCGTGGTGCTGGCAGTCACCACCTACATGTATTTCCGTCGGGCCGAAGAGAACGTGCAGCGGTATCTCGCCAAGGCCGAGGAGGCCAAACGCGAGAAGGACGCCACGATGAAGCTGCAGTTTGAGAACCAAGTCCTCAAGCACATCTTGGGTTACGACCGCAAGACGGAAGCCGAACTGAACACCATCAAGCAGAGTCTGGGCGGCAACAAGCAGATCGAACAGATTCTGGCGGACTACGACACGAATATGAAAATGTATGGGGCGGGCTATACCGGCCAGGACCTCAGCTATACCACGCTGCCGAAGCACTTGATCGGCGCCATCAATGCCCGCAACAAGAACCTGGTCGACGCGGATGCCGTCGCCAAAGCGCTGGAGCGGGAGCGGGAGCAGGTCCGAGCGGCCGAAGCTTCGCGGGCGGCGAAGGCAGAACAGTCGATGGTCGCCGCCCAGACGGAACTCGACGCGGAACGGCAGAAATTCAATGCCGATCGGACGCGAATCACCGACGAAGCGGCCAAAGTCGCTGCGATTCTGCCGCAGAAGAATGCCATGATTACCAAGACGGCGGCCGAGGCAGCGGCCACGAAGGAGGAAATGAGCCGGACGCTCGGTCAGGTGAGCACCATGCTCGAGGCGGAAAAGGAAAAACGGATCAAGCTGGAGACCGAGTTCGGCAGCACCAACGAGCGGCCGGACGGGGAAGTGACCCTGGTCAACTCGCGAGCCAACACCGTCTGGATCGACTTGGGAACGGCCGATTCCGTGGCCCGGCAAATGATCTTCAGCGTGATCGACCAGAAAGAGACGGGAGTCACCAGGAGCAAGGTCAAGGGGCGCATCGAGATCACCCGCGTCATGGACGAACACTCGTCCGAAGCCCGCGTCCTGGAAGACGAGCTTGCCAATCCCATCATGCAAGGCGACAAGATTTACTCGCCGTCGTTCCGCAAGGGCCAGAAGACCCGCTTCGCCTTGGCCGGCCTGATCGACATCGACAAGGACGGCAAGAGCGACCAGACGAAAGTCAAGGCCCTGATCGGCATCAACGGCGGGATCGTCGACGCGGAGCTGCTGGATGACGGAAGCGTGGCCGGCAAGATGACGAGCGACACGCGGTACCTCGTCCGGGGCCAAGCCCCGACGGACAAGACCAATCAGAAGCTGATCGAAGGCTACACCACCTTGACGGGAGAGGCCACGCGGCTGGGCATCGAAACCATCTCGCTGGACACGCTGTTGGACCGCATGGGCTATGTGCCCGACAATCGCGTCGTGCCGATGTCCCGCCCCTCGGAAACCGGCGATGCGGCGTCCGAGACGTTCCGGCCCAAGACCGCCCCGGCGGCGCCCAAGCAGTGACGCACCCCGTGGGTCGGGGCTTCGTCCGGGCACGCCACCCCAGTGCTTTGCCCGGACGGAGCCGTCGTCAGTAACCCGTCGCAAATGCAATCCCGTGAGCCGCCGAGTAGACCCCGGCGGCTTTTTCATGCGCCGCCAGCATTCCGGCGGGCTCGCAGCCGGACGACGAGCCGAGCGAGGGCCGGTTCCAGTGCCTGGCAGCAAGTGTGTCTGCAAAACTGCGTAAGTTGCAGAAGGCTTGCCGAAGATGCCGGATGCGCCGGCCGTACCACCTTTTCTGAATCTGCCTGCGCTAGGGCGTCGAACTAGCAGTGTCAGGTACATCGAGTTCGGCGAAGCCATCCCGGTCCGCAGGTCACCGCGGCTGGAGAGGCTCGGCTGTCGCATCAAATACTGCGTTCTTGGGGACGGTCGGACGGAGGCGGAGTCGGCCGGTTCCAAGAGCGCGAAACCCAATTGCCGCTGGTTCGCCTGCGGTGGAGTTCTCAGAAGGAGTTGAGACATGAGGAAGGATTGGTTAACGGCCTTGGCCTCCGTCGGGCTGGCGGTTCTGGTCAGCGCATCGTCGGCCGCGGATGCTCCCCGTACGAATGCCGGGACGCCCGCTCGGCCTGCCGCAAGTCAGGCCACCGTCGCTGTCGGCGTGGCCGAGGAAGCCGAGGAAGAGGGGCTGGAGGCCCAGGCCGCGGCTTTCGAGCAGTGCGGCGACGACTGTGCGGCGGTCGGCTGCAATACGTGCCCGGGCGGTGACCCGCTGACGCTGTTCCCGGAGACCGATTGGGGACTGGAAGTCGGCGGCTGGCTCCAGGCGGGCTACAACAACAAGACCGATGGCAAATTCAACAACGTGCCCGGCAAGCTCAATCTGCACCAGGGCTATCTGTACGCTCAGAAAGCGGCGGATGGCGAGTGCGGCTTGGATTGGGGGTTTCGGACGGACCTGATGTACGGCGTCGATGGCTATGACGCCCAAGCGTTCGGCAGCAATCCCGGCACCTGGGATTACAAGAACGGCTTCGATCACGGCATTCAAGCCTGGGCGCTGCCGCAAGTATATGCCGAACTGGCGTTGCACGATGTGTCCGTCAAGTTGGGCCACTTTTACACGCCGGTCGGCTATGAAGTGGTCACGTCCCCAGACAACTTCTTCTACAGCCACGCCTTTACGATGTACAACAGCGAGCCGTTCACGCACACCGGCGCGTTGGCCACGTACGGGGCGACCGACAAGCTGACCGTGTACGGCGGCTGGACGCTGGGCTGGGACACGGGCTTTGACTCGTACCAGGGCGGCAACAATTTCCTGGGCGGGTTCGGCTACGCGATCACGGACGACATCAGCATGACCTACATCACCTGCATTGGCGACTTGGGCTGGCGCGGGCAGGGCTACAACCACAGCCTGGTGTTCAACGTAACCCTGACCGAGAAACTGAACTACGTCTTCCAGACGGACTATGTCGGCACCGACACGGCCACGGCCAACGACGACGTGGGCATCAACCAGTACCTGTTCTACACCATCAACGACTGCTGGAAAGTCGGCGGCCGTGTGGAGTGGTGGCAGCGGGATGGTGACTCGCTGTGGGAGGCGACCGCCGGCGTGAACTGGATTCCGCATCCCAACTTTGTGCTGCGGCCTGAGATCAAGTACAACCAAGGCGACGCCTTGGCGGGCTTGGGCCTGCCGGAGGAATCGACGATCTTCGCGATCGACGGAATCCTGACGTTCTAACGCACCACGGCCTCGCCCCGGCGCCGCTGACGATGACTGCCCCTTGTCGTCAGCGGCGTTTTCGTTTCTGCTAGACGGTGCGGACTGGGAAACGCCGATCTCCTTCTATTCGCGGGCGACCGATGCAAGCCGAGATTATTGCTTTGGGAGATGAATTGACCTGCGGCCAACGGTTGGACACGAACAGCCAATGGCTCAGCCAACAACTGGGCGACTGCGGAATCCGTGTCCTGTTCCACACCACCGTCGGCGACGAGCGGGAGGCCGCTCGCGAGGTCTTTCGGCAGGCCATGGGCCGCGCGGAGATCATCGTCGCCACCGGGGGACTGGGGCCAACGGCGGACGATTTGACGCGAGAGTGCATCGCGGACGCCTGTGGCGTGGATCTGGTCCGCGATGACACGGTCCTGGAGCAGATTCGAGCCCTGTTCGCGCGGCGGGGCCGCGAGATGCCCGAACGCAACGCCGTCCAGGCGTTGTTTCCCCGCGGCAGCCGGCCCATTCCCAACCCGCATGGGACGGCGCCGGGCATCGAGATGCTCGCCGCACGCCAGGGCCGGGACCCCGCCCGGATCTTTGCCCTCCCAGGCGTGCCGGCCGAGATGCGGGAAATGTGGACCGCCAGCGTGCTGCCGGCCCTGGCGGCGCTGACCAGCCACGACCGCCGCGTGATCCGGCATCGCACGATCCACTGCTACGGCGCGGGGGAGAGCGCGATCGAGGCCATGCTGCCGGACCTGATCCGGCGCGGCCGCGTCCCATCGGTTGGAATTACAGCCAGCAAGGCGACGATCAGCCTGCGGATTACCGCCGACGGCCCGACTCCGGAAGCCTGTTACGAAGCCATGCAGCCCACAGCGGACACGATTTACCAATGCCTGGGCGACTTGATCTTTGGCGAGGACGGCCAGACGTTGCAGGAGGTCGTTGTCCGCCGGTTGGCTGAACGCGGCCAGACGCTGGCGACCGTCGAATGCGGTTCCGGCGGGGCGTTGGCCGAGGCGCTCAGTCAAGCCGACCCCGAGCAGCGCGTGTTCCGCGGCGGCTGGGTGCTCCGCGACCCGGCGGCCATCGCCGCGGCGCTCGGAGCCGTCCGCGGCTCGGCGGAACCGGCCGGTTGGCTGAGCGGCGAGGATACCCAGACGCTGGCGGCTGCCTGTCGAGCCCACTTCCAATCCGACTGGGCCCTGGCCGTGGGGCCGTTTCCCCGCATCGACGAGTCCTCCGCCAGCCCGCCGCCGGTCCAGATGGCGCTGGCCGAGTTGTCGGCGGGCCAGGAGGCGACGTTGCATCGTCCGGGCCCGGCGGGCAGTTCGACGGGGGAAGCGCCGGTCGCGATTCACGCCCATGTGACGCCCTATGCCGGCCACCCCGACATCCTGCTGGCGCGGACCGTTAAGGAGGCGT
>CAIYOB010001432.1 GCA_903927685.1 uncultured Planctomycetaceae bacterium | reverse complement strand
TCTTCCTTCTCGGCGAGACGCCACCACGCATCAGCCACAGAAACCTGGGCCTCGGGCGAATCGCCACCACGCAGATCTTGGCTCGCAGCCGCCTTCATCCCGGAGTCCGTACCCAGTGCAAGCATCGGGAGCCCTCGTTCCCAGTCACCCCTGACGAAACACAAGTATCGGCCGGCAACGGAATTACTGACTGGTTCCTTGGGGTCACCCTTGAGGCGGTCAACTGCTACTTGATACGACGTGAACTCCTCCTGGTCCGCCGTGAGACATTGGAGCCTCGCCGACAACTGTTCAGCTAATGCACTGTCCCGGCAGCTCTCCGCAAGCGAGCGAGCCCGTTCGCATACACTCACTGCGAGTTCGTATTCACCGACGTTCGCCAGGGAGTCGATGACACCTGAAGCCGCCTCAGTGGCAGCGCGTTGTTGATCGGCCGTCGATGCTTGACGCGCTACAGCCAGCAAAGTTTCGCCCTGGTATTTGGCGCTCGGCATGTCAAATCGCTCCGACAACATTTCAGCCGCCTGCAGCGCAGTGAGCACGTCTCCTGCGCCGACTGCGATGTCCCGCGCGATTCTGAGCAAGACGTACTGATCGGCTGAACCGTTCGGAATTCCCCGAGCGGTCCCGCACAGTTCCTTCGCGATGGCGATCTTCTGCAAGGCTGTCTCAGCGCGAAGGAAAGCGCTGCGATAGATCTCGGCGGCTTCTTTTCTCGATTTCTCTTGATCTGAGGGATCTGGGATGGGCGATCTTTCCGCTGCTAAAGCCAATCCCGGTACTACAAACGAAGCGAACAATAGGAGAAAGTGCACGAACGTACTGGTTGTGCCGCATTGCATGGCTGTATTCCTGTTCTGACGAGCCGATCAGGCGAGAGGCATTATCATGAAGCTCCCGGCCCTTGTGCGTCCGGCACGGAAGGCCGATAGCAGCGGGTGATGGTCACTGCACCACCGAATCATCTACGTATGACGGGGCGACGACCGTGACTTCACCGGGGGTGGGTCGCGTGTTCCCAACGGGGTGTCGTTCCTACATCGGGCGAGCCGAGACGCTGTCAACCGGAGGCCCGCAGCCAATCCGTTCGTGCGAACTGCCAGAATCGAATACTCGGAACACGATGGAATGAAGCGACAGCGGACGTACTTGGCCAGGCACGGACGGCAAACGCTTTGGTAGACACGGACGAATCGCACATAAGCCAGCGCCGCCAATTGATTCGACGGGGCGCGCTGGAGGTCGACGGCGCAGCCGCCGACCAGCATCAGGAGGACGACAGCCGCAACGGACAGCCGTCTCAGGGATTTCCGCAATGGGGGCACCGGGCACTGGCCTGAAGCCGATGGTTGCCGCAGGTTGGACATGGCAGCACGTTTCCTTGGGGACGCGAAAAAAGATAGATGATCAAGCCCAAGAGGCCGGTGAACATCACCAGAAACATCCAGAGCACGGCGCTGTCCATGCCCCTGGCTTTGGCATCCCGCGCGACCCAAACCAGCAAGGCGATGTTCAGGACGAGGATCGCCGTCGAGCCGAGGATTAGGACGGTCATCGCAGTCCCGCAGGCTGCACAGCCAACCTCCGGCGGAGCTTCCACGTCGCCCGGCTCCCAGCGCGCAAATAGCCATACACCCAGACCGACAATCAGCAGCAAGCCTAGGCCCGCGCCTGCCAACACCGCGGCAATCTTGCTGCCGCTGCGATCGGCGGGCTGGGGGCCCGCTTGCCCTTGCGGCAGCGACTTGCCAGAAGGGGATTCCGGCCGGGCTTCGGGGGAAGTCCGGGACAGGGCTGGAATAGCAACCGCCTGCTGGCAAATCGGACACGCGACCAGATTTCCCTGCGCACTGTCGGGGACCCTGAACAGATTCCCGCAACACGGGCAAGGGATGGTCGATTCCCGGCCGACGGATAACTCCGGAATGCTCGCGGCCTCGGTCCACTCCGCCATGCCCTGCGTCCAGACGGGGTCGCCGGGCTGCAGTGCGCCCTGCGCGGCCAGTTGCTTCAGTTCCGCAAAGGACACGGGACCGAGCTGGCGGCCGCCGGTGCCATAGTACCAACCTGCGCGAGCCGCTGAAGTCTCTTGGCTCCCTCGTTCGTCTCGACCGGCTTTCGCTGCCGCTGGCTGTTCTGCGGCCGCCAATTCGTAGCCGCTGCCCTGATCTTCCGTGCCTACCGGCCCTTTTCGCACTTTGACGTCCCGAGCTTCGGGCAGCAGTTCCGGATGATTTGCGGCGGGCTCCCAATTGACGCCGTCGGTCGACACGTGGTACACGCGGCTGAACTGACCTCGCCGCGCCAGTTCCTTGAGTTTGTCTGGCGAGAAAGGCCCGCGCACCGTTCCGCGGATCCGGATGTAGTATTGCTGGCTCAAGTGCGTTGTCTCCCTTCCGGTTCCTCGTGCGACTTGCTGGCAGCTTCTTTCCGGACCTCATCCAGCCCGCTCGGCGTCCGCCAGACTTCTTCCGTGCAAATCAAGGCCCAACGATCACGAATACGGGGCGGCCCTCAACCTGGGCTCCGCTCAACGTAAGCGCCGGCCGGCCCGCTTCCAGGCGGCCCACTTTGGTGACCGTAAGCGCCGCGCCGGACGCACCATGAAACACCACCAAATCGCCCGCGGGTGGCGTGCCGGAGGGCGGCACCGCGCAGGTCCAATTCCGAGGTCCATCCCGCAGCAGGCAGCCGACCCAACGATGTTGCTCCCAGGTCCGCCCCGCGAGCATCTCCTTCCACGCCTGCCCCGCTCGCGTACTGGCGACCTCAATCGGCCCCATGTTCTCTAGCAGCCGCAACGCCGCCGCCCTAGCGCGATTGGCGCCGCGGTCTTCCGGATCGACCCAGTTGGCGGCTAAGTCCAGTCGGCCGTCGTCGCGGGCTTTGGCGATCAGATCGCCCCAAGGGCCGAATCCGACCTGCACGGCATGGCTGCCCGCACAGGCCGTCTGCAGCACCCGATCCAGCAACTCGATTTTCAAAATGGGCTCCATCTGCAGCTGCGGCGGACGGTCAGGTTCCGCGTACAGCTGACGGATGATGGCAAAGAAGGTGCTCTCCCAGTTCGTTTCCACCTGGGGCAGCTGGGCGGCCAGAAAGTCGTAAAACTGCTGTTGGGGGGACGTCCAGTCGTAGCCCCGCCCCTGCACGGGATTCTGCACTTCCGGCCTGGACAACTCGACCGCCCGCACCTCGCCCATGTTGTCCACCAGATGATCGAACTTGATGGACCGATTCAGAAGTTGAGGAGGCTCGTCCAAGAAGTAGTATCGCTTCGGCGATTCGCTCGCCGAGCCGTGCCAGACGATGCGAAAGTCCTTCACCGGCGGCACATCCAGGTCGGGCACCAAGTCCGCTTCCAGCCGCGAACCGTCTTCCTTGATCCTGGCGCGGATCGGACGCAGGAAGCCGACGATCTGCTGGACCGCCGCCGCTGCCGGAAATCCTCCGTGCTGCTTCAGCAGGGCCTCGGCCTCGGTAATCAGTTCTCCGGCTTGGGCTGCGCTGACTTGGTTCAGCTGCAATTTGGCCCAGCGGTCCGTCAGCTGCGTCCACCCTTCGACGCCGTCCCAGAAAGTCAGTTCGTTTTCGAGTACCTGCCGGAAATCCGCCGCGCGGGGACTGTCCGGCAAGCGGCCGACGTAGGTCTGCAGGCTGCGGACAAACTTCGGGCGATCGCCCACGGCCTCGGCAACGGCCTGGAGCAGTTCGGCTTCCGTTCGGTTGGACATCTGCCGGTCGTAGTCCTTCCGGAGTTCGTCCAGTTTCGGCTGAATCTGATTCCGCACCTGGGCGTCGACCTTCGGGCGCTTCGCCAGGCCCTCGCCGTCGGTCAGCAAGCGCTGAATCTGCTCGGCGTCGCTACGTTCCAACTGGGCGCATGCCTGCGACCAGGCGTTGAACTCCGCCAGCCAGGCGTCGTTGACTTTCGCCTGCTGTTCCCGGCGGCCGGCGCTCAGTTCCGCCCGGGCTGCGTCGATCTCCTGCGTCTCAGGGTGCCGCCGTTCCTCAGGGGCCTGTTCGACCAACTTCTCCGCATCGTCGAGCTTGGCCTCGGCTTGTCCTTGGCCCTCCGCGGTCTGTCCCAGTTTGCGAGCATCCTGCAGCAATTGGGCGAAGTGCTCCCCCCGGGCCCGTTCCTCTGCCTGGGCCGCTTCGAGACTCTTGACCCGGTTCTGGATTTCGGGCCTGCGGTACAGGGCGGGCGAGTTCTTCTGAATCTCCTCGGCGTACGAACGGGCCGCCTCGAGTCGCCCCGCGTCAATCAACTGGCCCAGGTTCCGCTCGTGTCCTGCAAGCAGCTGGTTCTGCCCCCGCGCGTAGATCCACCAGGCGGTCAGACCGGCCAGCAGCAGCACGGACATCACAATCGAGGTCAGAACCACGATGGTCCTCCTCCGCCGTGATTTTTCCAAGTCGGCGAACCGGTCCTGCAGCCGTTGTTCGAGGGCCTCGGGCAGCCCCTGCCCGCAGGCCAGCAGGGCATGCGTCAGACGTTCCAGTTCCCTCTGGGGCGCACCGTTGTCCAGGGCGGCCCCCAAGGCGGTCACGGCAGCCGCGTGCTGCTGCTGTTCCCGGTCTTGCCGATCCTGCTCCAAGAGCCATTCCAGAGCGGGTGTTGCCCGCTCGAGCAGCGGATCGCCGTGGCCGGACAGTCCGGCGGTCGCCAAGTTGTTCCAACGCTCCCGGACCTTTCGCGCCCGGTGCACATCGTAGTCGGCGTACGCCGCGGTCAGTTCCTTCTCCAAGCCATCCAACTGCCGCCGCGCCTGCTTGACGGAAAGCGTTTTGTGGGCATCCACAATCCGTTTGGTCACCGCCTCCGGCGGCGGCGTCGTCCACTCGCGGGAACGCACCTCTTGGACCAACTGGGTCATCGTCGGCAGGTCTTCCGCCGCCACCGCCCCTTCCAACTCGCGCGGCAACTGGGTGTGCCGCACCTGCTCCCAACTCCGCACGTCGTCCAGCCAGATCGGATTGCCGGCGTCCTGGCGGGCAATCTGCCGCAGGGTCTTCAATCGCGTCGTCAACGGCGCTCGGGCCAGGGCGAGCAACCGATGCTGCCGCAGGATGTCCGCGAGTTCCGAATCCGTGGTGTAGGCGTCGTTCAGATCCAGCCCGATGTCGGTCCGCAACTCGGGCGGCCCCGCCAGGCCGAATTGACGGACGTATTCGCCCCATTGCTCGGCCTCGGGAAAATCCAACACCGCCAGGGCGTCCAGCAGGTTCGGCTCCCGCTCGCACTCCTGCAGCGCCTCGGCCCGATGCCCCTTGTGCAACAACTTGTCACAGCGAATCAACCGCTCGTTCAACTCGGCCACCGCCTCGGAGTACCGCCGATCCACGTCCCGCAACGCCGCCTCCGCCGGATCCACGTCCGCCATCAGGATCGTCAAGATGTCGTCGACGATTTGCTCGTATTGTTGCATGGTTTCGCTCCTGTCGGACTGCCACCGGTCGGATGTCAGGGTCTTGCTTTTTCTGACGACGATGCGTCTAGGAATCCCGACGTACTAACCAAGTCGATGTCTCGGTTCTCAGCCCTTAGGTATAGCCGATAATCAAGGCGAGCTTTCTTAGGAAAGTCCTCTCTCAGCTTCCTCATCTCTTCACACCAGATCAAGAAGTCGTCGAGCTGCTTTAGTTGGTTCATGAGTTGAACGTCCCATTTGGGTTCCTCTTCACTTGGCTGAACGGGCAAAGGAGGTCCATCCGAGTGCCTTCTCATTGATCCTTGTGACCGGCCACTCGGTTCGGGTTTAACAGTTCCACTTGCGGGAGGGCGGTAAACATTGAATGCCTGCGCTTCGTTTGATTGGTCCCCCGGTGATAGGGCCTGCCCGTCGCTCGTCTGTTTCCTCTTGCTTAGAGTTCGAGTCTTTGCACTAATGAACCGACTGATGGCATCGCGATCCGTTTTGGCCTGGCTTTGAAGGTCCTCGATCTCTTTCTCAGTAAGCCCGGTCTCGAAAGAAACCAGTTCCCACTTGGGGTCGTCTCCGGGTCGCGTCTGCTTCTTCTGACTCAGCCTGTTAGACTTGGCGACCAGCCTACTCCGGACAGACAGGCGTTCTGTAGGCTTGCCCTCCAGACTCAAAACGCAGGAGACCCTGGTATCTGAGGCGTTCGGACATGAGGGAGGCACGGGAACCAAAAGCGTCGTGATGCGATCCTTCATCGTCAGCCTAGACTGGGCATATTTGTCTGCTTCGATACCCCGAACCTTCAGCTCGAGGATTACATCGTCGTCCAGCCGAAGTGGATACTGACCCCGCCTATCCAGATCGATCGCGGGTTCTGGTTCGCCCGCTAACATGACCGAGTCCACGATCTTATGTTCAAATTCAAATGACTCAAACATGCAAGTCTCAGACATGCCGTAG
>CAIYOB010001431.1 GCA_903927685.1 uncultured Planctomycetaceae bacterium | reverse complement strand
TGCCTGGGGTCGAGCCACGAGGCACGAGTGGCGAGCCCCCAGCTTTCGCCACTGGGGGCTCGCTGCGCTCGACCCCAGCCACCCCAACACCTAGCCAGGACGTCGCACTAGATTGTCCGCCTTGCCGCCGCTGTTGTCAAACGGCCGGCCTCTGCGCGTCCAGCCACGGCCGATTCGCCCGGCCGGACACCCCCGTTTGGCAGTTCTCCGGTGGACAATGGACGGCCAGGCGAGGTAAGGTTGAGCCACATGACGCAAGAAAGAAGAATGCTATGACGGGAATGCAAATCGGGGAACTGTCCGCGGTGGCGGCGGCCGTGCTCTGGACGCTGTCTACATTGGCATGGACTTCCTCCGGCCGCAGGATCGGGGCCTTGCCCGTCAGTTTTCATCGTTTGCTGATCACCTGTGTCTTCCTGGCGGTCTACGGCGGCCTGGTTCGCGGCCGCTGCTTGCCCACCGATGCCAGCGGCCAGACCTGGCTGATCCTGGGCCTGTCCGGACTGATGGGGTTCTTTGTCTGCGACTTATGCGCCTTCAAGGCATTGCTGATGATCGGCCCGCGACTGACCCTGCTGCTGCAGGCTCTGGCCCCCCCCACGGCCGCAATCCTCTCGTGGATCGTGATGGATGAAAAGCTGGTCGCCCGGCAATGGCTGGCCATGACCGTCACCATCAGCGGAATCACCTGGGTGGTCCTGGAGCGGCGAGCGAACATCGCGGGCGCCGCGAGCGAACGCCCCTCGGCCGCGGGTGTCCTGCTGGCCATTACGGCTGCCATCGCCCAGGCGTTGGCGATGATGCTCTCGCGGCAAGGCATCGGCGACTACGACGCGGTCGCGGCGACCTTTATCCGCGTGCTGGCCGCCATCCCGGGATACGTCGTGCTGCTGACGGTCGTTGGCCGCTGGCCGGCCGTCTTCACGGCCGTCCGCGACACGCGGGCGATGGCGATCGTGACCATGGGTTGTGTCGTTGGCCCGTTCCTCGGCGTGGCCGTGTGCATGGTCGCGTTGCGGCACAGTCCCACCGGGGTGGTGGCGACGATCGTGAACACCATGCCCGTCTTGATTTTGCCCTTTGCAGTCTTGGTGTACCATGAGCAGGTCAGCTTCCGAGCCGCCGTAGGGGCGCTGGTCACGGTGGCGGGCGTGGGACTGATGTGTTGGGGAACTTGACGAGAGAAGGGGCCGACAACTCCGGGCCTGGTTTTCCGTCACATGGCAGGCGCCGGTTGCAGGTACCAATCTGCGGGACCAGTGACCGCCTGGACGGATTTGACGTGCGGTCGCAAGAAAGGTAATCGTGGCCGGGGAATCATCTGCTGCTGCTAATGCATGTCCGCGACCGGCGCCGGCGGAGTCGGCCTCGGTGCGGCGGATGCTTGGCGGCCTGCAGGCGCCCCTGACTTGGCCTGCCGCCGTGTTCCTGGTGTTGTTCGCCATCTACCTGGATCACTCGGTCGACATGCGGCTGGTTTTCTGGAACCAGAACGACTTGTTCCTATGGAACCTGCGCTACGCACGGGAGTTCCTCGTGGCGCCCGGCCAGCCGAGTGCCTGGCTGGGCAAGCTGCTGTTGCAGGCCTGCTATCATGGCTGGCCGGGAGCCCTGGCAGTTGCCATGCTGGTCGGTGTCCTCTTTGCCGCCGCGCGGGCGAGTTGTGCCCAATTCGCGTCCCGTGCGAGTCTCAAGTCGACGTGGATGGCGCCTGCGGTGCTGCTGCTGGTGCTGCACAGCGGCTACTCGTACAGTCCCGCGAGCACGATCGGCTTGGCGTTCGCCATGACCGCGACGTGGGTCTATCTGCGCACCGCCGGAGGCAGCGATGGGACGCGACTGGCAGCGTTCGCCGCTGTTTCCGGTTTCTTGTACTACTTGGCCGGCCCGGTTCACTACGTATTCGCAGCCTGCGGCCTGGTCTACGAGTTGCTGGTCGCCAAGCGGCGGTTGCTGGGCTTGACGATGCTCCCGGCCGCGGTGGCGATCCAGGTGGGCATCGGCAGCGCTTTACGGCACTTGAACGCCGCGTTCTGGCACGTCGAGGTGCCAGGAATCTCGTACCTGATCTACCGCCCGCCCAGCGTCTGGCTCGTGGCGGCGTTGGACGCGTATTATCCCGTCTGCATGTTGTTCCTGGCGGCAGGGCCGCGCCTGCGGGCCGCATTTCAGCGACGAGAACCGGCAGCGGCGGACGCGGCGAACGGACGGTTCGAGGCAGAACTGCCGGGCACAAACCACGCGCAGACGTCCGCGAGATGGGGCGACGCCGAGGCCCCCGCCGATCGGCCTCGCCAACCTCGCCGGCCCCGCAAGCCACGCTCCCCACGGCCGTGGGCGGCCGGCCGGCGGACCGTGCCCTACCTGCTGCTGGTTGCGGCGAGCGTCGGCGGGATCAAGATGCTCGTCCCCGCGACCACCAAGAGCCTGCTCGAGGTCGATTGGTCGTCGAACCAGCGTGCCTGGGGCCAGGTGCTGCGAGCGGCGGCGGGCTTGCCGGACGAGCTGTACGCGGACTATGCCAATCAAGACGTCAACTTGGCCTTGCAGCAGTTGGGCCGCTTGCCCTACGACATGTTCGCCTATCGCCAGCGGCAGCTGTTCGTCGATCACGGCTTCGGCTCCCGCGGCCGCATGTTCTCGCGCAAAGCCTGCGACCTGTTCCTGGAACTGGGACGTGTGAACGAGGCGGAGACGATCGCTCATAACGACTGGGAAGCCCACCCGTCCGCCGAGTTCCTCCTGCGGATGGCGTTGACGAAACTGATCAAGGGGCGGCCGAATGCGGCCCGGGTGTACCTGAATGCCCTGCGCGAGGATTGGACGTACGGCGCTCGGGCCGAGAGTCTCTTGGAGCGATTGCGCGAGAATCGAACGCTGGAGGAACCGGATATCCTCCGCGTGCGATCCCGGCTGATCATTCAGGACGACGCCCAGCGCACGCAGGTGCGACTGCCGGACGGCGAGTGGTCTGTGTCGGCGGAGCGGACGCTCGACAGTCTGCTCGAGCGGAATCCGCAGAACCGGGTGGCCTTTGAATACCTGATGGCGATCCACCTGCTGCAGAAGAACCTGCGCGCCGTCGTCGAGAACCTGCCGCGTCTGCACGCGTACTCGTATCCGGAGACGCCGTTGTTGTACGAGGAAGCGGCCTTGCTGTACGCACGCGACGACCGGCAGGCACTGCAATTGACGGCGGCCGGGGCACTCATCTCGGGGTGTCCCGTCAGCGCGAGGTCCGTGGACCGGTTCCGGCGGTTGGTGGACATCGGCAACGAACATCGTGGATTCGCCCATCCGGCGGCCCGCCAAGCCGTCTTGCGGGACTTGGGTCCCACGTATTTCTATTTCTTCCTGTACGGCGGGGACTAGACGGATGAAGCGTTGGCTGTGCTATCTCGTGCCGCTGTGCCTGGTGGCCGCCTTGGCCGCCGGATGGAGCTTTCGGCTGCTTCGGGCCGACGGCCCGCCAGCCGCCTGGGAGGCCGTCCCCCGGGCGCCGCGCATCCGGCCGGATTATACGGACACGGTCCTTCCTCCCAACATCGCCCCGCTCAATTTTGCCGTTGAAGAGCCGGGCGCGGCGTACCGCGTGCGGTTGC
The DNA here is from genome assembly GCA_903927685.1 of uncultured Planctomycetaceae bacterium. The sequence continues at coordinate 7,998 of CAIYOB010001431.1, read as the reverse complement.
ATGCGGCCCAGGGGCCCGGGATCGAAATCGCCTCGGCGGGACCGACGATCGAAATCCCCCTCCAGCCGTGGAGGACACTGCTGGCACAGAATCGCGGCGGACGGCTGGAGATCGACGTCTACGCGCAGGACCCCGCGGGGCGGTGGAACCGCTTTGAAACGATCACCAATCGGATCGCCGACGAGCCCATCGATAGCCACTTGGTGTACCGGCTGTTGGGAGCCGTGTTCACGAACTGGGGGCACTTGGGCATCTATCAGCGGAATCTGGAGACGTTTGAGGAAACGCCGATCTTGCGGAACACGGCATTCAAGGGGGGCTGTGTCAACTGTCACTCCTTTCCCGCGGGCCGTCCCGAGCATTTTTCGCTGCACGTGCGGCCGCCCGGCAGCCGGCCGTTTGCAGGCGGCATGCTCGCCGTGCACGACGGCCAGGCCGTGCGGATCGCGACCAAATCGGCCGCGCTTCCGCGGCTTCCCACGTACACCTCGTGGCATCCGACCGCGCCGTTGGCCGCGACGTCGCTGACCCGGGCGGAGCAATTCCTGCACGGGGCGGGCGTCGAGGTCCGCGAGGTCTACGATCTGGAGTCCGATCTGGCGCTGATCGACGTGCGGACCGGTGCGATCTCATCGCCGCCCGCACTGGCCGACCCCGAGCGTCTGGAGACGTTCCCCGGCTGGTCTGCGGATGGCCGCTATCTGTACTTCTGCAGTGCGCCTCAGCCCCAGCGTGCTCCCACGCAGCCGCCCAATGCCGGCTACGAGTCGGTCCGGCACGACCTGATGCGGATCCGTTACGACGTGGACCGCGGCACCTGGGGGCCGCTGGAGTCCGTCCTGGCGGCGGCCAAGACCGGCCGCAGCATCAACGAGCCACGCGTCTCGCCCGATGGCCGCTGGCTCCTGTTCTGCATGACCGATCACGGCGCCTTTCCGGTGCTGCAGGCGGATAGTGATCTGTACCTCATGGATCTGGCAAAAGATGGTGAGTTCCCTTATCGGCCGCTGACGCGGGCGAACAGCACCGAGTCGGACTCCTGGCATTGCTGGTCCAGCAACTCGCGGTGGATCGTTTTCAGCAGCAAGCGGGGCAGCGGGCTCTTTGCCCGGCCGCAGATCTGCTATGTGGATTCGGAGGGCCGGGAGCATAAGCCGTTTGTACTGCCGCAACAGGACCCGCGATTCTACGACTCGTACCTGAAAACCTACAACGTGCCCGAGTTGGTGCGCGGCCCGGTGAAGATCGCCGAGGAGGCGCTCGTTCAGGCGATCCTGGCCGCCCCCGGCAGCCAGGCGAACCAGACGCTGCCGCCGAGCGGGGTACCCTAGTGCGTTGTCCAGGCTAAATGCTGGGGTGCCTGGGGTCGAGTGCAGCGAGCCCCCAGTGGCAAGAACTGGGGGCTCGCCACTCGTACCTCGTGGCTCGACCCCAGCCACCCAACGCCAATTCTTGGCTAAGACAACGCACTAGACGCCGCACGCTTGGAGGGTCCCGCCAGCCACGCCGGACAACGTTCGCTGGACTTGCTGCATCGCGGGCCGGCGGCCGGGCTCACGGGCCAGCATTGCCGCCAGCAGTTCCCGATACGGCGCGTCCACTTGCGGCGCGAGCTTGGGGGCCAGATCTTGAAATTGCAGGCGCGTCAAGATCGAGGTCAGCGAGGTGTCGGGAAACGCCATCCGGCCGGTCAGCATCTCGAACAACATCAGGCCGAACGCGAAGACATCGCTGGCCAGCGAAGCACGCTGGCCGCTCGCCTGCTCGGGCGACATGTACGCGGGCGTACCGCGGATCCCGCCTTCGTCGCCGGAGTGGGCGGCGTCGCGCGTTTCGTCCGGCTCGGCAGCCGTGGGCGCCAAGCCAGCCGGTGTCGCCGGTCTGGCCGGCGGAGGCGCGGAATCGCTCGGCGCCGACGTTCGCGAGGGGCTGCCGGACAAGCCGAAATCGAGGATCTTGGCGGTTGCGTTGGCGACGATCATGACGTTCGCCGGCTTCAGGTCGCCGTGAACCACGTGCTGGGCGTGCGCCGCCGCTAAGCCGGACGCGATCTGGGCGGCCAGCGGCCGGACGGACTCACGAGGCAACCCGTGGGCAATGAGCTGCGCCAAAGTCTGCCCATCCAGATACTCCATCGCGATCAACGGCAACCCGTCTTCTTCCTCGACGGCATACACCGTGCAGACCTGCGGGTGATTCACCTTGGCCGCCGCCCGGGCCTCGGCCAGCACGGCCTGGCGGGACTCGAAGACAGTCCGCTTCAACACCTTCAAGGCCACCATCCGCTCGAGCCGTAGATCCAGCGCGGCGAACACGGTCCCGAACGTGCCCCCGCCCAGCATCTGGCGGATGCGGTAGTGGCCGAGGATCCGGCCCGGCTGCAGGGCGCGTTCCGGGTCAATCGTCCCGTCGGCCGAGGTCCAGCTGGCCGGGCACAACCCGCCGGTCTGCAACGCGTCCAGCACGCGCAACACTTCATCCGGACTGCGGCCCACGTTCAAATTGTGCACCACCGCGTATTGGAGAAGACCGGCTGGATCGATGATGAACAAGCCCCGCAGCGAAACCTGCTTCTCCTCGTGCCAGACGCCGTATGCGCGGGCCGTCGCGCCGTCCGGGTCGGCCGCCAAGGGAAACTGCAGCGGCCCCAATCCGCCCTCGCTGGGCGGCGTCGCCAGCCACTCGCGATGTAGTTCGACCGTGTCCACGCTCAGCCCCAGCAGCTCGCAGCCGCGCTGCTGAAAATCCGGCCCGCGGGCGCTGAACGACGTCAATTCCGTGGGGCAAACAAAGGAAAAGTCCCGCGGATAGAACACGATCGCCAGCCAGCGGCCGGAGTAATCGGCCAGCCGCACCGTCCGGCGGTTCGCATCCCGCGCGTCGGCGCACGCCAAGATGAACTCGGGAGCCGCCTCGCCGATCCTGATCCTCTGCATCCCCTCACTCATTATGTGTCGCGTCTCCTGTTCTCAGCGGCTAACGGAGATCTTGGCCCGCCCGCCGTTTCGGAGCCGTTCCGCGGCGGCTTCCGTGGTGGACGTATTCCGCAAGTCGACCCGGGCCAGCTGCGGAAGCTGCCCCAGGCGTTCGATGGTTCGGTCCGTGACGCTCGAATCTCGCAGCTCCAGCAATCGCAGGTTGGTGAACGTAGTAATGTGCGCGAGGCAATCGTCGGTGACCCAAACGCCATGACCAACCAGGGACAGAGTCACCAGCGCCGGCAGCCGCTCTAACTCGACATGCTCCAGCGGCGGCTGGGATGATCCCGTGCGAATGGAGATCTCCTGCAGCATCGGCAGGCCTTTGACCGACAGCCGTCGGATCGCCGTGCTCCCGTCGTCGCCCAAGTAGTTCAACTTGGGCAGATTCTCCAATTCCAGGCTCCCAATCTGGCTTCCATGCAGTGTCAGCCGCTCCAGGTTCGGCAGGTCGGCCAACCTCAGCTTGCCGAGCACGGCGTTGCCTAGGTAGAGACTCTTGACCCCGGTCGCTCCCGCCAGGCAGCTCAGGGGCTCGCCGGCGTCGCGCAACCCCGGCAAGGACAGATGCTCCAGCGATTTCAGCTGCTTCAGGCGAGCCAAGCCTCGGGCGGAGTACGCCCCGGCCGGCCACGAGAGTTGCTTGACCGCGGGCGTGTTTTCCAGAACGGCGAGCGAGTCGTCGTTCAGCCCGCTGCCGGAAATGGACAACCGCTCGAGGTGCGGCGCGCGCCCCAACGCCAACAACAGGTCGGGGCTGGAAAACGCGCGCACGCTCACGCCCAAGTACTGGAGTCTCGACAATTGGCCGAGTTCCTGGAACAGTTCGCGGCCCACGCAGCCGGTGTCGGCGACGGCGACCTGGGTCACGTTCGGCGTGCCGCGCAGGACCAGTCGCCGCACGTTTCCGATGGTGAGCCAATTCAGTTGAGGCAGGTTCTCCAGCAGCAGGGTCTTCACCTCGGGCGCACAATGCTTGCACGCCTTCCACACGGGCGGCGGATCCTGCGGGACTCCGTACGACACGCCATGTTGGCAGGGGCCCACGGAAATCCGAACCGCTTTCAAGGCGGCGAGGCGGGACAGACGCATGTCCCGCAGGGCCAGGCCGTTCTCCAGATCGACGACCCGCAGCCGGGGGTGGCCGTCAAGTTCCACGGTGTCTTGGCTCTCGCCGGGCGTGTCGAGTTGGACAAGGCCGCCGTACAACTCTTCGAGCTGCCGCAACGCGTTGCACGTGTTGACGCCGGAGACGCTGAATCGCGCCCTGATCGATCCCGAAGTGCCGCACTGGCGGAACGCGGGCAAGCCGGCCAGGTACTTCATCCCGGCGCCCGTGGCGCGCGTCGAGCCGAAGTCCAGTTGCCGGAGGTTCTGCAGCGCGGCCAGGTGGACGAAGCCCGCATCGGTGATCGCGGTCTGCGACAGGTTCAGACGTTCCAGGTGCTTGAGCCCCCGCAAGTGAGCCACTCCCGCGTCGGTGATCGCATTGCCGGGCAGATCGAGCTCTTTCAGGTTCCGCAGATCGCGAAGTCGCGCGAGCCCGGCATCGGTGATGCGGGCATCGGACGCGTTGAGGCCTTCGAGGCGATAGAGGCAAGTCAGCGGGTCAAGGTCCTCATCGCCGACATCCGATCTGGCGTTCATGTAGCAGCAGCCACAGCCCGCATCCTGTTCGATGGCGAAACTGATCCCCACGACCGCGGGACGCGAGCCGGGCCGAACCGTCAGCGTCTTGCCACCATATCGGAGCTGCCGGTGCGGCTTGCCGCTGCAAATCCGGGCTTGGATCTCCCGGACCTGGGCCAGTGCTCGCTCCTGCCGCCCCCCGTTTTCGACCCAGGCCGCGTACCAGCCGCTGGGAATCGCCGCAGCCAATGTGAGCAGCAACAGGCAACGCAGGTTGAACTGCAGCGGCCGTCTCCGCAGCCACCCGACCAGCCCGCCCAGTAATCCGAGCGCGACCGTCCCGCCCACCAATCCCGCCGCCAACTGGATATTCCCCAAGTCACCGCGGGTGAATCCGCACAGGCAGAATCGGTCGGCCAGCAGCACACCGCCTTGCAGCCCGAGAACACCGACCATCCAGTGCTCCGGCCGGAATGGCGCGTCGGGTTGTCTCGATCCCGTATTCCACATGGCGTCACCAAGCGGCGATGTCGACGGCAATGATCCGGTGAAACTGCCTACCCCGGGCGCGGGCCGGCGGCCCACCGCCGTTCCGCACCCTGACCACCGCCCTGACGATAGCCCGGCAAGCCGGGGCCAGCAAGGGGACGGCACGCTGTCGTGTCGAGCACTCGGTCGCCGAGTGCGTTACGCCGCGAGGTATCCTGCCTGACGACTCGAACTCAACCGTCGCGTGCCTGCCCTAATCTTCCGCCCTAATCTTCCGCCCTGATCTTTCGCCCTAGTCTTTCGCGTTTTGGCTCCAGGACATCGAGATGTTAGATTAGGGTAATAGATTAGGGTGATAGATTAGGAAGTTGGATTAGGGTAATAGATTAGGGCGATAGATTAGGGGCTCCGTAGACGCACGTTTCAGCCTGCACCCGCTGGAAACCGTTGGCCGAGTTTAGGCGATTGGCATGGGCCCCGCATCTGGTATGCTGATGCCCTCTGGCGAAGACTCGCACCAATCTGGGAGACCATCATCGTGTTCGAGCGCAGAACCTGTTTGCTCAGCGTCGCCCTGTTGCTGATCGGGACGCTGTCCGCGTGGGCCGCCGAGCCGGTGCGGGTGCGCGTGCTGACGTACAACATCCATCACGGCGCAGGGACCGACGGCAAACTCGATCTGCCGCGGATCGCGGCGGTGATCCGGCGGCTGGAACCGGATTTGGTCGCGCTGCAGGAAGTCGATGTCGGCACGCGCCGTGTGCAGGGCGTGGACCAAGCGGCCGAACTGGGGCGGCTGACGGGGATGCACGCGGTGTTCGGCAAGGCGATGGACTACGGAGGCGGGCAATACGGCGAAGCTCTGCTGTCCCGCTGGCCGCTGTCCGATGTGCGGGTTCACAACCTGCCCTGCACGGCGGGGCGCGAGCCGAGGTGCGCACTGGCGGCCCGCGTCCAACTGGGTGGCGATGGGCCGGCCGTGGTCCTGACGGGCACGCACCTGGAACACGCCGCAGCGACGCTCCGGCTGTGTCAGGCTGGCAAGCTCGCGCCGGCCCTGGCCGCCGGCAACGATCTGCCCGCCATCTTGGCCGGCGATTTCAATGCCGAACCGGACAGCCCGCCGATCCGCGTCCTGCTGCCGCACTGGACCGACGCGACGGCTGGCAAGCCGGAGGCGACTTGGCCGGCCGACGTTCCTAACGTAAAGATCGACTACGTCTTCTTCCGCCCCGCCGAACGCTGGCGAGTCGTCCAGAAGCAGGTGGTCGAGGAGCGGGTCGCGTCCGACCACCGGCCGCTGCTGGTGGTGTTGGAGTGGGTCTCGGCTCCGTGACGATCGGCAATGTTCCTTGAAATCTGGCGGCCCAGTCGCTAACCTGTTAAATGGGACTGAGGCCGAGTGGGCCCGTTCCCTCTGCGACTCCACACATGCCGAGCCAACCACCGATGCGAAAACCGGTCCTGCCTGTTGCGAACGCCACCTCGCGCCGCGAGTTCATCAAGGCCTCGTCCTTGCTGGTCGCCGGCGGGGCGGTTGGCGGGGGCCTGAACGTCGCGCACGCGGCCCACGTGTACGGCAGCGACGAGATCCGCATCGGGCTGATCGGCTGCGGCGGCCGCGGCGTCGGCGCGGCCCAGCAGGCGCTGAATACCGTTCAGAACCCCGCCATCTCGCCGAACGGCCCGCTCAAGCTGGTCGCGATGGCCGATGTGTTCCCGGATCGGCTGCAGGCCGCCTACCGCTCGATCAAGGGCCAGCACGCCGACTTGGTCGACGTGCCGCCGGATCGCCAGTTCAGCGGCCTGGCCGCCTATCAGGGAGTTCTGGCGTGCGATTTGGATCTGGTCATCCTGGCCACCCCGCCCGGCTTCCGGCCGCTGCACTTCGAGGCCGCCGTGGCCGCCGGCAAGCACGTGTTCATGGAAAAGCCGGTGGCGACCGATCCGCCGGGTGTGCGCCGAGTGCTGGCCGCCAATGCCGAAGCCAAGCGGCGGGATCTGCTGGTCGCGGTCGGCCTGCAGCGGCGCCACGAAAAGAAGTACCAGGAGACCATCCAGCGGCTGTGGGACGGCGCGATCGGCGATCTGATCTGTCTGCGGGTCTACTGGAACGGCGGCGGCGTCTGGGTCCGACCGCGGCAGGAGGAGCAGACGGAACTCGAGTACCAGCTGCGGAACTGGTATTACTTTAACTGGCTGAGCGGCGACCACATCGTCGAGCAGCACATTCACAACCTGGACGTCGGTAACTGGCTGCTGAAAGACCATCCCGCCGAATGCAACGGGATGGGGGGCCGCCAGGTGCGGACCGGAAAAGAGCACGGCGAGATCTACGATCATCATTTCTGCGAGTTCACCTATGCCAGCGGGGTGAAGATGTTCAGCCAGTGCCGGCATATCCGCGGCTGCTGGAACAGTGTCGCCGAGCACGCCCACGGCACCAACGGCCAGGCGGACATCAGCGGCGCTAAGATCTACAGCCGTAGCGGGGAGCTGATCTGGAGCGGCAAAGGCGGTGGCGGCGGGCACCAGGAAGAGCACTACGACCTGTTCGCCGCACTCCGCCAGGGCAAGATCTACAACGAAGCCGAATTCGCCGCGCACAGCACGCTGGCAGCGATCCTGGGCCGGTTGGCGACCTATTCCGGCAAAGTCGTCAAGTGGGACGAGGCCCTGAACTCGAGCGTCGCCCTGGCTGACGTAGGCGGCTTGCAGTCTTTCCAGGACGAAGCCCCGGTGAAGCCCTATCCCGAGGGCGGTTACGTCATCGCAGAACGCTACCCCATCGCCATGCCGGGCACGACGAAGGTGCTGTAAATTTCAGGGTGCCTGGGGTCGCGCGCAGCGAGCCCCCAGAGGCAAGAACTGGGGGCTCGCCACTCGTACCTCGTGGCTCGAC
>CAIYOB010001430.1 GCA_903927685.1 uncultured Planctomycetaceae bacterium | reverse complement strand
GCGCCGCCCGCCCAACAAATCGTGCCCAGACGGCGATCGACTTCGACCGATCGGAACACGTCTCGGTTCTCACGGATCAGTTCGAAAACGGGCCCATGCAGGAAAGGTCCGAGATCGACTTCCCTGCAGCTGTCGTCGGTGAACTGCAGACGCACCCGAAAACCCTCCAACGGCTCGACTCCAGATATGCGGACAGGACGAGGCATCTTGTCTCTCCCGAGGGATTCACTCCAGTGGTTCGATCGGTCGTAACGGCAGTTGGCGGACGAGCCCCAATTCGCGAGGAGTTAAGCGCGATGCAGGGACGCCCATTCGACCACAATCGCTCGCGCGCGTCGCGGTAGATTCCCTTCCAGGACTTCCAACGTATTAATCGAAAACGAGGCTTCGTGTTCAGCGTACTCGGCATGGAAGTGCGGTGGGTTGTGATCGTTGTGATACATGGCCACCAGAACCCCGTAGAACTCGCAGATGCGCGGCGTGATTTGACTCCGTTTCTCCTGCTCAATCTAGCATACATCAGGGGCCGATTCGCCAGTAGACTTCCCCGGATTGCGTGGTGAGACGAGCCAAACGCTGCCGCTCTTCCGGCACGGCATTTCGTCGAAAGAGATCGAACTCCACGCTGGTCCGACAAGACCCGTCACATACCTCCGCGCGACACCGTGCATGCCGGTCAGCCCGCGACCAGCTGTCCCAGGGGCGGGACGTCGTCCAGGGGCCCCGCGGCCAGCGACACGAGCCGCGCGGCCAGCTCGCGGACCGCGGCATCCGGGGAGTGCCGCAAGTCGCCCAGCACGGCGGATGGCGCCGGGTCGCGAAAGTCCGCGCTGCGGAACAGCAGCTTGTCGTATCCGGGCTGTTCCACATACCGCTCCCACAGCGACGTGTCGGCGGCCAAGGCGCGCAACGCCACGTAGATGACCAACGCCGCAAAGCCGTCCAGCTGCGGCGACAGCACCGTCTGCTCGTTGCGCTGCGGATGCTGGTACGGCGCCAGGCCGGTTTCCAAGTTCCGGCGGCCGGCCAACGCGGGCACGCACATCCCGTCGTAGTCGACCAATTTCAGGTAGCCGCGGGGCGTGACCAGCACGTTGGCGTGCTGCAGGTCGCCATGCGCGATGCGGGCGGCGCTCAGTTCACCGGTCAGCCGCAGCCAGTGCTGGGCGGCCTTGCCCAACGATGGCCCTTTGCCGACCCGGCACTTGCTCTGGACCCATTCGAACAGCGTCAGGCCCTCGACCCAATCCATCACGACCAGCGGATACCAGCGGCCGTCCGGGGCGCGAATGGCCGCGTCGCGGTACTCGAAATCGACCAGGCAGCGCAGGGGGCGAGTGCGCAGGTACTCGCTGATCCGGTCGTAGTGCTCGCGCCGCTCGGACGAATCGCGGATGAACGCCCGGATCGCCACCGCCGTGCCTTGCGGGTCGATGGCTTTGTACACCACGGCGAACTGGCCCGCCCAAACCCGCGGCTGGTTGAACGTGTTGCGCTCGATCCGGCAAGCCTGCAACCGCGAATCGCGGAACGCCACCCGCGGCTGCTGGACCATCGTGCTGAAGTGGGAAGCCAGGGGCCACGGCATGG
>CAIYOB010001429.1 GCA_903927685.1 uncultured Planctomycetaceae bacterium | reverse complement strand
TGGCCCGGACGGAGCACGCTGCTCCAGTACATCAGCGAGTAGCCGAGCGACAACTTCAAACGTTCCACCGGATAGAAGGCCAGCTTCACTCCGGCTTCGTTCATGTACGAGAACTTGTCCTGTTCGTGCAGACCGCCGTTGGTCAACGCCTGGGCCAGCAACCCCGAGGCGCGGGTCGAGACTTGGCCGCTGGCGTCGGTGGTGGTCGTCGAGCCGGCAATCAGGATGCTCTGCCGCATGTTGCCGAACCCGAATCGGCCCAGCAACTCGACGCCGACCCGTCCACACCGGTAGTCGCCACGCAGGCCGAACATGCCGCCGTGGAACTCGTTCTGGGCGTCGAATAGATCGGTGACCGCAATGGACTGGGCCGCGGCGGTGACGCCGCCGCTGCGCGTCAAGGACTCGATGAACAGGTCCTCGTCGATCTCCGCGTACTGATAGCCCGCCAACAGGCCAAAGCTGGCACACGCGTACTGCCGCACCTTCCAATAAAAGAACACATCACCGGCTTGAATCTCGGAATCCGAGCGGAGGCCGAGCCGCCCGGTCGTCGCCGGCTGGGCGGCCGAATTGAATACGGAGAAGGCCGTGGCAGTGTCCGGATCCGTCGAAACGTCCGTGAACGGCCGCGCGAGGAAGGCCAAATCGTTCGACGTGTATTCGGGCGAGATGCTGGCATCCGCGACCGCCAGGTAGCGAGCCCCGACGGCGGTCCGCTGGCAGGGATCCAGCCACAGACCGAATTCCAGCCGTCCACCCGGACGCGCCGACTCGTCCACCGCCCCGCCAAACAGGACCGTCGCGCCGGGCACGACTCCATCGTTCGGCTGCGTCGTGACCAGCGCCGGAAACACTCGCTTGTCCCGCCACCAGAGGAGGAAATCCACGTCGACCCAGAACCCGCCGCCGAACAGGTTGCACGCGGGAGCACAGCACGGATCACCACAGCCCGCTGCGCACCCCATCTCTTCCTCGATCCACTCGCCTTCGTCCAGGACCACGGTCTCCTCGTCCGGTACCGGCTGGACCGCAACCGGTGCGGGCTGGGCGACTCGAGTCGTGGACGCGGGACGGGCCACGGTCCGCCCCACGCGGGATGAACGTGATTCGGCCCCGACCGTGGATGTCAGGCAAGCGGTACACGCAAGCGCGAAACCGACGGAGGCCGCCAAGGCGATCTTGTAGCGTGTCAACATGGTCTTATCGCATCCCAAAAACCGCAAAGTCTCAGAACCGACCGACGCCTCCGACTGGCCGAGGCGTCTTCGTGGCCGCAATCGGGGTCCCCGACGGGGATTGATTGCTCCAATTATTTCGGCTGCAACGAGCTTAACGGTTAAGTCAACTTGGAGATTTGCGCAGACTTTTCGGCTAGCACTGGCCTCTGCATTGTTAATCCCGGGTAGATGCGAGGCTTATGCAGCTTGATCCGATTATGTGCATGCGGGGCGAGACGGAGGCCGATGCTTAGTTTGTGGCCAACCCATTTGTGGGCGAACATCAGATTCCTCGAGAGCAACCCCATGCATCATGCCGAAGCGTTGGAAGCGGTGCGCAACGCGGTCCGCAGCCACTTCCTCGAACAGGGCGCCGACGTAGGCTTTCAGCTGAACGAGCACATTCTGCTCCGCCACGACGTCTACTGCGGACGCCGGTTCTTTGCCGGCGGCCTACAAGCGATCTGGTTTGTCGAAGAGGACCAGCTGAAACTTCATGCGCGGGACGGGACGGTGGCCAACGTGATCTCCAGCGCGGAGGCGGCTCGATACAACAAGGCGGAGGGCAGGAAGGCCGCCTGAGTCTGTACGCCTGGCCCCTCAAAGAAGCGAGTCAGAGATGGGCGCTGTTTCAACGCGGTTTTCGGTGGCCCGCCTCGGGCTGATCTTTACCTTGGCCCTCGCTTTCGGGACGCGTGAGGCACTGCCGGCCTCCTCCCAGCCCGTCGTGCCGGGGACGGGGCAGAGACTGGCCCAAGTCGGCGACGATTTCGAGGACCAGGGCTGGGGCTATCAGTTCCATCTGCCCAAGGTCACACGGGACCTCGACGACCAGGATCGGCTCCCCGCCGGCGAAGCCGCGAACGGGCGATGGTACGAGGGGATGCGCCGCGGCCAGCCGGATGTTGTCCAGCGGGTGCCAACGCCGGCGGGCGGAGTGGCCGGCAGTCAGGGAGCCCTACTGCTGCAGTCCCTGTGGACCGGGATTCCGGGACAGCCGCGGAACTCCCTGGGGCAGGACGACTTGATCGCCGACGTCAACTACCGCCTGGGCGGATCGATCCCCGCCGCCTGGTCCCCCAGCGTTGTCGTGCACGTGTTTCTGCCCCCCGTCGACAACTGGGAGAATCGGACGGGACCGCACTTTGGGTTCCGGGCTGCCGTAGAAACCAGCGTCGTCAAGGCCGGCCCCGGCGTGCGGTTCTCGCAGTCCCGCCCGGAAACGGAAACCTACTGGCCAGGGCTGTTCATCGAGTTCCAGAGCAAGGCCCGCGCTGACGACCACGACTACGCCTATTTCCGGATCCGCGGCAACGAGAAGGGCGAAGACGTTCGTTCTCAGCCCATCACGACCACGGGCTGGTGGACGTTGGGGATGTCGATCAGTCCCGACGGCTTGGTCCACTATTATGCCAGTCCCGGAGTCGACGCCTTGACCCAGGTGGATTACCTGGGGGCGCAAGCGCCCTACGGATTCCGTGCCGAAGCATTCAAGACCTTCTTCTTCAACGTGTGCAGCGGGGACGACGGCCGCAACTGGTCCACACCGTGGATCATCGACGATCCCAGCGTCTTTGTCGTCCGCTAGTTGAAGTTTGGCCTAGTTGAAGTTTGGCCGGTTTCGCAGTTACAGCCTTGGGGATAGACTATCTCCTCCGTGCTGCCAAGCGTTAAGGCTTGGCTGCGTGTTACCGTCCCCAAACCGATTCTCGCCAGAGAAAGCTTCCCGTGACTCAAGAGCCCCAGACGTTGATTCGCGTCGGTCACAGCCCCGATTCCGACGATGCCTTCATGTTTTTCGCGCTGGCCAAGGACAAGTTGGATACGGGCAGCCTGCGGTTCGTGCACGAATTGGTCGATATCGAGACGCTAAACCGCCGGGCATTTCAAGGCGATCTAGAGCTGACCGCGCTCAGCGTGCACGCCTATGCGTACCTCGCCGACAAATACACCCTGTGCACCAGCGGGGCCAGCATGGGCGACCGCTACGGCCCGATGCTCGTAGCCAGGCAACCTGCGGCCAAGGAGGAATTCCGGATGCGGACCATCGCCGTGCCGGGGACGTTGACGACGGCATACCTGGCCCTTCGTCTGTGCCTGAACGCCGATTTCCCGCATGTTGTGGTGCCGTTTGACCAAATCTTGGAGGCAACGCTGGCGGGCGAGTATCAAGGCCGGCCGATCGACGCCGGACTGATCATCCACGAGGGACAACTGACCTACGACCAGACCGGCTTGCACTTGGTGGTCGATCTGGGAGTCTGGTGGCACGAGCAGACCGGTCTGCCCTTGCCACTGGGGGCCAACGGGATCCGGAAGGATTTGGCAGCCCAGACGATCCGCGACGTGGATCGGTTGCTGAAGGCGAGCATTCAATACGGCCTGGACCACCGGGAAGAAGCGTTGGATTACGCGTTGACCTTTGGCCGCGGCCTGGATCGCAGCAAGGCCGACCGGTTCGTGGCGATGTACGTCAATGACTGGACCCTGGATTTCGGGGCCGCGGGGCGTCAAGCGGTCGCCCTGCTGCTACAGCGGGGCTTCGAGGCAGGGGTGATCCCGCGCTTAACGATCCCCGAGTTCGTCGGCGAGCCTTCGTGAACGCTCAGGAAACCAGCGCCGCCTCTTGCCGCGACGCCCGTGCCGTGGCGGAATCGTACTGGACGACGAAACGCGTGATCCCGATGTTCAGCAGATCGCCGGGGCGAAGTTCCGCTTCCAGTACGGACCGGCCGTTGACGAACGTGCCGTGCTTGGAGCCCAGGTCTCGGACCAACAGCACGTTATCGACACAGTCGATCTCGCAATGCTCCCGGCTGACCCAGCGGTCCCCGACCTGGACATCTGCCTCCGGCCCGCGTCCCAGATGGAGCGGAAACTCGGTCAAGGCGATTTCACGGAACGACACGAACAGATCCTGGGCGATCAACTTGGCGGCAAGGCTCATGGCCGGTCTTAACCTGCGGGAAGGACGGCGTCGCGGCGGGCGGACTGCAATCGGGAAGGATGACCCTCGGCAGGAGGATGGAACTGCGGCACAACCGCATCCCCCCTTACCGATGTCACTATATGAGCAGAAAGATTGGCGCGCTGTCAACACCCGGTTGCCGCTGATTTCGCAGAATTTCTGCCGGCTTGCCAAGCTCCCTCCGGCTCTGCGACAGCGCCGCACGCCCCGCCGGGGCCTTTCCGATAGCGAAAGGCCCCGCACGCTCACGCGTTCGCACTAGATCAAGTCGTCCAGCAGGCCGTCCGAGGCAGTTCCCAAGGCCCAGGCGTGGGCGATGTCATCGGCCAAGCCCTCGTTCAACAGGCCCTGAAGTGAAGCCTCGGCGGGCTCATCGCCTTGCTCGCCAAGACCCGCGAAGTAGTCGGTGGGCTCCTCGTCCTCCGCCACCCACCAAGCCGCCTCCGCATCGCTCTCCCGGCCGATCGCAACAGCCGCCGAAGACGCGGCGACCTGCTCCGCCGGCCAAGCGATCGTTTTCGGCCCGGCGCCGGCCTCGGCCGGCAGGACTACCGCCACCAGCCCCTCCACCGCCTCTCCTTCGCCCATGGCCTGCAGGGCCGAGCTGTTGAGATAGTTCACGATGCTCAACACGTCGCTCGGGGAGATGAAATTGTCGGAATTCACGTCGTAGAAGGGGCCCCCGGATTCGCCCTCGCCGCCCGCCGCCCAAGGCGTCAAATCCGTTGTGCCAGCCGTGTTCAGGAAGTTGATCAGCGCCAACACGTCGATGGGCGTGGCAAAGCCGTCGTTGTTGACATCGTAACGGTTGCTGGGGTTGGTGAATTCACCCTCGCCCGAGCCGCCGATGACCACGATCGCGGGGGTGCTCACGTAGCGGACCTGGGCTGGCGGGACGGAAATCCCGGGATCCGGCTTGATCAGCGTGGTCTCGTTCAACGGCAGATCGTCGGCCGGGTCGGCCGCAAAGGTCAGTGTCCCGCTGCCGCCGGCTTGGGCGACAAACTTGATCTGGAACAGCAGTTGTTCGCCCCCAAACGTGGTTGCGGTCAGGCCCTGGTAGGCGCCAACCTCGTCGATATACCAAGTCTGAGTGCCGGCCGGCGTCTGGTTGATGCCTTTGAGGTTTCCGAACAACGGCCCCGCGGTGATGTCGAAGCCCAATGGGTTCTGCGATGTGGGCACGGTCACGGGGCGGGCCAGCGTCGAATTGTACGTGATGTCCAAGTACGCCGAAAACGCACCTTGCTCGCTGGTGGGCACCGTGGTTCGGATGTCGTCGACCAACGCCCGGACATAGAACTGGGTCCCGGCCGCGACTTGATTGTTGGTCAATGGGTTCCCCTGCAGGTCCACGGCCTGCAAGCGGATCTGCACCAAGTCGGGAGACTCGACGACATTGATCGAGGCCGCCTGGTAATCGATGTACGGGTAGTCGACCGAGGTAGCTACCGGCTTGTTCAACGCCGTCTCGTGCAACGGCAGCACATCGGCCGGGTCGCTCTTGAACTTGGCCGTGCCCAAGGCGGTTGCGGTGAATACGGCCTTGAACAGCAGTCGCTCGGTGGGGGGAAGACCAAGGCTGCCACGGAAGGCACCAATCTCATTCAACGTCCCGGGCACCGTGGCGTCAAAGAACTGGCCGTCCGGGTAATCCGACGAAAACGTCACCGGTCCGGCGTAGGAAACCAGGCCCGAGTCGTACAGCAGGTCCATGTACGCGGAATAGACACCTTTGTCGCTAGTCGGAAGTCCTGGCACCTGCTGGTAGCCGGTTTCATTCCGCATGTCCTTGACATAGGCCATCACCTGGAACTGCAAGCCCTGCCCGATCTCCGTGATCGGATTGCCGTTCAAGTCCGTGGTGACGAGCCGATATCGCACCAAGTCATCGGCGGTGCGAGTCGTGCCCGTCTGGATCGTCACCGTGCCGATCGATGTCGCGTTGTTCGAGTCGCGAATGGTGTACCGGAACTGATCCGTGCCGTTGAAACTGGCAGGCGGCGTGTACCGCACCTTCTGCGTGGCGGAGTCCCAGGTGACCGTGCCCACGGTCCCCGTGGTATCCAGTCCGCCGCTGGGGATCGTGATCGAGCCTGTCGGACCGACACGATCGTTCTTCAGTACATCCAATAGGTAGGGGGCGGATCCGGTGAAGTCGGCCGTCACGCCAGTCGGCTGCGGCGGCACCAGATAGCTGTCGTCAACCGCGAACGGCGCATTGCCGCCGGACTGGATGACGGTGATGTACACGGTCGCCGCGTCGGTGACCCCGGAGACCGTATCTTCGACCGTGTACGCGAATGCGTCGGGTGCAAACGCCCCGGGGGCGGGCGTATAGCGGATAAAGTCGTCGGTGTAATCGCTCGGGGTGCCATTGTTGTCAAAGGTGGCCGTGCCTGAGGTCCCGCTCGTGTTCAGCGTCTTGATCCTCAGGTTGGCGATGCCACTCGAACTGGGAATGTCGTTGGCCAGGACATCGAACACGTTGTCGCGGCTGTCCTGGTCCACCGTGTAGTTGTCGTCGACCGCCACCGGCTTGTCCGACAGGATGTCGACCCGGTAATCCTCGACTTCGCCCGCATAGGACGCGCCGACGTAGGACAGGTTGTTTTCATAGCCGTAGCGGAAGCGGGCAAAGGTCGTGCCGGGGATCGCCGTGCTCGGCACATTGATCGTCAGGACGTGAGTCCCCGCAGCCAAGGCCCGATTTACAAATACCTGCTCGCCAGCGTCCGCCCAGTCGCCGTCGCGGTTAAAGTCGATCCAGCCTTGGAGCATGCCGGGGGCGTTCGCTCCCGTGGACACCGTGACAGTGACCGTCGCAGCCTTGCCCGGCGCCAAACCGGCCCCGAACACGATTCCGTTCTCGTCGTCGGTATTGTCATTATCGTCGCCCAGGGCGGCCGAGTCCGGCAGGCCGTCGGGCTCGCCGTCCACGATGGGGATCAAGCCGTCCGTCGACTCGACGCCCAAGCCCAAGCCGGTCAGGATCGCATGCGTCGGGCCGTTGGCCGACTCCAGGGTGGGATAGGGAGCCGGCGCGTCGCCGTGATCGAACCCATCGTTGTCGCTGTTGCCAAAGTTGATATTCGAGATCGTCGTCCCGGTCAGTGTCACCACGTGCGACAGCAGCGGATCGCCGGGGAGGGTCTGCCGCCAGCCGGGTTTGATCGCTTCCCGAATAGTCACGGTGTTCCCGGTCACGGTGAGATTGCTGATCGTGTATTTCCCCTGCGAATCGGTCTTGACCGAAGGCTCGCCGATGTCCCGTTCGCCGTCGCCGTCCAGGTCGGCATAGACGGTCCAGCCGCTCAGGCCGGCTTCCGTCAGGTCGCGTTTTCGGTTCTCGTCCAAATCGTGCCAGACCAAACCCGTGATCGTCGCTGGTCCGGTAGGCGGAGGCGTCACGGCATCGGCCAATCGGAAACTGCCCCAGCGCGTGCCCCAACGTCCGGGCAGGATCTGACTGGGCAGGGCGTATTCGTTGTAAGCCCAAAACGTCACGCCGTCGGTGGGGTCCAAGGCGATACTTGTGTAATCACCCCAACGCATCGTTGCGGACGGTGGATAGCCGTAGGAATCCAAGCCTGCCGCCACGGTCCCCGCGGTCCGGACGGTGCCCGCTGGATCGCTGGCCGCCCGGACTGCATAGTACGCACCCGCGTACAGGTTCGGCCCGGCCGCCGCAAACCCGATGGCCATGTTGCCCTGCGCGTCAACTTGGACGGCCGGCCAGCCGGTGTTCACGTGCCAGCCCAACTCCTCACCGCCCACGTTGCCTTGATCCGACAACTTCAGAGCCTGGGCATTCGTCGTATCGAATTTGAACCAATGTGCCGTGATCTGATTGATGTCGGGCCCAGTTTTGGGATAGACCACCGTCGCCACGTACAACGCATTGTCACGCCAGACCGCATTCGTGGTCCGCCGGTCGCCAAAGTCGATGGTGGCGGCGACGCCGCGCTGGGGCGCCAAGAAGTCGATCGGAATCGTCGTGTCCTCGATGTCGCCGACGTTGATCGAGAACCTCGTGAACGTGGGCGTCGTCAACGGATTGTTGACGCGAATGACATCGACGAACTCCTCCACGCCGTTGCTCAGCCCGTCGTACAGGGCCAGCCAGGTACCAACCCCGGTGGGAGCCGTACCGAACACATGGGCCGGCTGCATGTTGCGGAAGTTCTGGGCCAGCGTGTTGTTTCCCGAAAAGTCCACGCCGGTCAGGGTGGCAGGATCGTAGATGTTGACCGCGGCGGCGCCGTTGTCGTAAAAGCCGCCCTTGCCCAGCCCCTTGTCCACGATCCACAGCCGATTACCGTACGAATCGCCCGTCCCAAATTCGAACAGGTTGCCCGTCACATACAGGGCTTCTTCATCCAGCGCAAAGCCCGGATAGTCCGTCCAGCAAATGAGATTCACTCCGGGCGTGGTCGGGTCGGGAACGTTCACCATCCCGTCGATCGAGTGGAAATACCAATTTCCATTCGGATCGGCGTCATCGGAAACCGCCAACATGATCCGGGACATGTCAAACAGGTCCCCGTTTCCGACTTCATACGCTTCCAAGGCCACGACGACAAAACGGTTCGAGTATTGATCGTAGAGGACCTTGGGGTCGAAAACGCCGTAGTCGGGGCGCAGGGGCGAGAAGAAGTTCTTCAGGCTGGTGTGATACTGCTGTGCGCCAGCCTTCGAGAAGAACTGAATGGATACGTTGCCCACGTTGACGATGTGGTTCTGCCCCACCGCCCCATAAGGATCAGGCGGCTGGACGTAGGAGGCTCCCGTGTTGAACGCGTTGTCATCGATGTTGAATCCTTCGACGGAACTCAATAGCGCCGGCGAGGCCGCCAGCAGCCGTCGATCCTCTAACGATTCAAACCGTAACCGATTCTGGCGTTTCTTCGCTCGGGCAGGCTGCCGCGGTTTACCATTCAGCCTCTCACGCAACGCCTTGGACGCCTTCAGAAATCGCGAATTCACGACGTGACCCTCTCTCAAACTCGATTAAATTACGGCCGAGGTCGCCAATCTTCGCCAGTTTAACAACGCCAGTGGGCAAATTCCACTGTCCTGTCGAGCGGATGCGATCCGTAGAAGGGACAAGCTTCAGGAGCAAGCCCCTGTACAGATGCCATAGCGCGTACAAAAGTTCCGCCTAACAGAAGTTAACATTTTCCATTTCGGAAATCTGCAACGGTCCGGTTGCCAGTTTGCCAACCATTTCGTCGGGACAGAATCCATCCTGCTCCGGCTGTGCCAGCTGGCGCGGTAACAACGCCCGGAGGAATCGCACGGGCAGCACCGAACGCAACAGAATTGCCGAACATGCCGGGCGTCCGCGCGTGGCCATGCAGATTCGCCAGGGTTGGTCTAACGAGCCTTAACGCTTTGGAAACAAAGCGGTTAAGCAGATCTGCGACCAGGTTTCGAAGGCGCCGATCGCGTTCGCCAAGTCCTCGGGCGGGGCGAACCCTGCAGCGACGATTTCGGCCTCGCGCGGCCGAATCTGGGGCCGTTCGACGTCCAGAAGATGGACAACCCCCAAGTGCACCTTGCCGACCTCGGTCTGGTCGTCGTTGATCAAGCCGACACATTGTTCCCGAAATTCGGTCTCGATGATCACCTCTTCCGCCAATTCGCGCCGCATCCCTTCGCCGTAAGGATCCGCAGTTCCAGCGTCGTCGACGCAGATGTGGCCGCCAATTCCGATACTGCGTTTGCGGTGCAATCGCGCCTCGCCCTGGCCGGTCCCACGCGTGTAGTGGAACAGCGAGACCCGCCCCGAACTGTCGGTGTGGCGAAAAATGACGTAGGGAATCAACTGCTTGAAACTAGGGTCCTGCTCCATCTCGCCACGTGGCCGGTAGCTGGCATGTCGAGGATCCTGCAAGGCCTCAAGGTACCGGCCCACATCGGCGGTAAATCCCTGAAAATACCCCAGTTGGTGCAACAGCTGAGTCGGAACGACCAGCACTCGCTCGGTATGCATTTCCGTCATGGCTCGCCTCGCACAATGCTTCTGGGGTTACGCTCTGGAGATCCATCCGTCGAAACAGGATCGGCCAATATACCGATGTGCATTCCCGCATGCGAGACGCCCAGCCGTGGTAATGGGTTGGGCATCGGCCACAATGGCCTCGATTCACGACTGAATGCCCCTCGGGATTGCCGGAGGATCGGACGCGGTAGCGGTTGGGGAGGGTCTGAACTGCCGCCTGCCGGGTTCATTGACACCCCTTGCCGCCTGCCTATAGAATCCCAAGCCGCGAATCTTGAGTCTTACTGTCGGCGTGGAACGGCACGGGGACGGGCCGGTCGGCGGTAAGGTGTTTCCGAAATGGACTGGGAGAAAGCAATCATGGGTGCAAACGTCAAGGAATTCACGGACAGCAACTTCGCCGCGGAAGTGCTCGCCGCGTCCGAACCGGTCTTGGTCGATTTCTGGGCTCCCTGGTGCGGGCCGTGCCGGCAGATCGCTCCGATGATCGACGAACTGGCGACCGCCAACGCCGGGGCCGTCAAGGTCGGCAAAGTCAACATCGACGAGAACCCCAGCGCCGCCCAGCAATATGGTGTCAGTGCGATTCCCACGCTGCTGCTGTTCAAGGGCGGAGAGATTGTCAACCGCTTCGTCGGCGCGCAGGGCAAGTCCCGGCTGCAGCAGGCGCTCGATGCGGCCACGAACTGATCTCCGATGCCGCTGACCGGGGTACCCGAGATCCGCGTCCGGAGCGTGGGACCACAGCAAACCGCCGATCGTGGCGGTCAGTACGTGCTGTACTGGATGACCGCCGCGCGCCGCACAACGTGGAATTTCGGACTGCAGCGAGCGGTCCAGTGGGCGCGTGATCTGCGCAAGCCCGTGCTGGTGTTCGAGGCTTTGCGATGCGGTTACCGCTGGGCCAGCGACCGGCTCCACCAGTTCGTCATCCAGGGCATGGCGGACAACGAGCGGCGGTTGACGCGGCAGGACATCCGCTACTATCCGTACCTGGAACCTGAACCGGGGGCCGGGCAAGGCTTGTTGGCCGAACTGGCTCGCCACGCCTGCGTGGTCGTCAGCGACGACTTTCCGTGCTTTTTCCTCCCGCGCATGGCGGCAGCGGCTCAGCGGCAGATTCCGACACGGTTCGAGCTGGTGGACTCGAACGGGTTGCTCCCAATGCGAGCCGCCGATCGGACGTTCGTCCGCGCGTTCGATTTCCGCCGCTTCTTGCAGCGGAACTTAGTGCCGTATCTCCAAGCCGACGCCATGCCCGACGAGGACCCGCTGGGGAACGGTCGCTCGGCCGTTCTGGACGATCTGCCGCGAGGTGTCCTGCGTCGCTGGCCGGCGGTCAAGCCCGGCGAAGTCGCCCGCACGCCAGAGCATTTGCGGCAGTTCCCGATCGACCACAAGGTCACTCCCACCTCGACCGCCGGGGGAGCGGAAGCGGCCGAGGCGACCCTGAAGCAATTCCTGGAGACCCGCCTGCCGAAGTACGCGGACGCTCGCAACGAACCGGAAGTCGAAGCCGCCAGCGGGCTGTCACCCTATCTGCACTTCGGGCACATCTCGGTCCATCAAGCGTTCGCCGAGACGATGCAGCGCGCGGGGTGGACTCCGGAGCGGATCTCGGGAAAGATCAACGGCAGTTCCACCGGCTGGTGGGGAGTAGAACCTAACACCGAGTCGTTTCTGGACGAGCTGATCACCTGGCGCGAGGTCGGTTACAACATGTGCTCGCGGACCGCGGATTACGACCAGTACGAGTCCCTGCCCGGCTGGGCCCGGCAGACGCTGGAAAAGCACGCCGCCGATCCTCGCGAGTATGTCTACACGCGGGACGACTTCGAGGCGGCACAGACTCATGACCCGCTGTGGAACGCCATCCAGCGGCAATTACTCCGCGAAGGCCGCATCCACAACTATCTGCGGATGCTGTGGGGCAAAAAGGTCCTGGAGTGGTCCGCATGCCCGCAGGCGGCGCTCGAGACTCTGATTGAGCTGAACAACAAATACGCCTTGGACGGCCGCAATCCCAATTCCTACAGCGGCATCTTCTGGGTGCTGGGGCGCTACGATCGGGCTTGGGGACCCGAGCGGCCTGTCTTTGGAACCATTCGCTACATGAGTTCCGAAAACACGGCCCGCAAGGTGCGCGTCAAGGACTACGTACGGCGGTACGGGCCGGCAGCCAGACTGTTCGAGTGAACGCGTTCAGCCGACGGCAGCTGAATTCGTAGCCTTGACGCCGCCCGCACAGTTCGGTCATCATGGTGACAAGGCGATCCGGTTCGCCGCCCTCCGAGCCAATTCCCCAATGCAGCAAAGGACCCCTCCGATGCAAAAACAGTCAACGCACTCTCGTCGCGAGTTCCTCCGCCGCGGCGCCGTCGCGGGCGCCGCGGGGTTCGCCTTGCCGTACCTGATTCCCAGCGGCGTGCTGGCCGCGGACGGACAGCCCGGGGCCAACGACCGGATCGGAATCGCCGGCATCGGCATCGGTCGCCAGGGCACGGGAGTGCTCCAGGCGGCGCTGGGCAACAAGGAATCCCGCTTCATCGGAATCGCCGACGTCCTGCTGCCGCGGGCCGAGACGCTGTGCAAGCGACTGGGCGGCACGCCGTATCAGGACTATCGCAAGCTGCTGGACAACAAGGACGTCGACGCGATCGTGACTGCGACGCCGGACCACTGGCGAGCCCTGGTGGCGATCCACGCCTGCCAGGCTGGAAAAGATATCTACGCCGAGAAGGCCCTGAGCCTGACGATTCGCGAAGGCCGTCTGATGGTCGAAGCCGCCCGCAAGTACGGACGCGTTTTCCAGGTCGGCAGCCAGCAGCGGTCGCAAGCTGTGAATCGGCTGTCGTGCGAGTATCTGCGTGCGGGCAAGCTCGGCAAAATCAAAGAAGTCGTCGGTTGCAACTACCCCAGCCCGTGGGAGTGTGCCTTGCCGGCCGAGCCGGTGCCGGAGGGCCTGGACTGGGACATGTGGTGCGGCCCGGCGCCGCTGGTGCCCTATAACAAAGATCTGTTCACGCCCCGCGCTAATCCCGGCTGGTTGTCCTTCCGCCCGTATTCCGGCGGCGAGATGACCGGCTGGGGCGCCCACGGCATCGACCAGATCCAGTGCGCTTTGGGCATGGACGACAGCGGGCCGGTCGAAGTCTGGACCGAAGGCGACAAGTTCAATCCGCCGACCTACTCGGCACCTGAATCCCGCGACCGCGGCGACAAGATCTGCTCGGTACCGATGATTTTCTACCGCTACGCCAATGGGATTGTAGTCAAGCTGGACAACGGGAGCGGCGGCGGCGGGATCTTCGTCGGCGAGAACGGCAAGCTGGACTTGTCCCGCGGCCTGGTCCGCACCAATCCGCCTGAGATCGCCGAGGAGATCAACAAGCAAGCCAAGGGCGGCGACAAGAGCCACGTCGGGAACTGGATCGAGTGCATCAAGACTCGCGCCAAACCCATCGCGGACGTCGAGATCGGCCACCGCTCGATTACGGTCTGCCACTTGGGCAATATTGCCCGCTGGACGGGCCGCAAGCTGCGTTGGGATCCGGTCAAGGAGACCTTCCCGGATGATCCGGACGCGAACCAGTACTTGGATCGCCCGCGCCGCAAGCCGTACGAGTTGCCCGAGACGATCTGACGTCGTGCTGGGGAACTTGTGATGCCCGGAATGCGAATCGGAATCGCCGCCGTTGAGATCACGCCGCCGCCCGGGTTGCCGCTGATGGGCAACTTTCGCGACGACTACCTGGCGCGCGGCGTTCACGATCCGCTGCTTGCCAAGGCGATCGTATTCGAGGACGGGCAGGGCGAGAGAGCCGGACTGCTGGCGCTGGATGTCTGTATGCTGGACCGCGGCAACGTGGCCCTGATCCGGGCAGCGATCGGCCGCTCGGCCCGCGTGCCGCCTGACCGTGTGCTGGTCCACGCTACGCACACGCACAGCGCTCCTGCGCCGCACGATCGGTTTCTGTTCGGACTGGACTATCAGCCGTATCGCGCGGCGGCCGAGGCGATGTTGGTCAAGGCCGCCAGCGCCGTCGCGCTGGCGGACCAGCACTTGGCCGAGGCCCGGCTGAGCGTCGGCTATGCCCACGAAGACCGGCTGTCCTTTAACCGGAGACTGCGTCGCCAGGACGGCACAACGCAGATGAATTGGGAGTCGCTCGCAGCCGACTTTGATTCCAGCCGGATCGAGGCCGCCTGGGGTCCGACGGACCCTCACCTGTGCTGCCTGGTCGCGGAACGGGACAGCCGACCGCTGGCGGCCGCGGTGAACTTCGGCTTGCATCCCGCGATCCTGGCGGGCGACAACTGGCTGTACTCGGCCGATTTTCCCGGCCAGCTCGCGGCCGCGCTGACGCGGATCCAGGGCGACGAGTTCCTGACGCTGTTCCTGAACGGCTGCTGTGCCAACGTGAACCACGTCGATTACCGCAACCGGCAGCAGGGCCGGGGGTATGGCATGACCGAACGCGTGGGGTACATGCTGGGCGCCGCAGCCGCCCGGGCGATCCGCACGCGGCGTCCGCTGGCCGCGGAGCCTGTCGCCATCGCCCGAGACACGGTCTCGCTGCCGCGGATGCCGATTCCGCCGGCTGAATACACGCGGTGCCAGGGCATCCTCGAGGAAGTGCGGAACCAGCCGCTGCGGGGCCAGGTCGACGGGTTGCCGGATGCCTTCTTCGCCGACCTGCGACTGAAAATGCACGCCGTCCAGGACGAGCCGGACCGAGTCGAGGTGATGACGATTCGGGTGGGCGACGCGGCGATTGTCGGCCTGCCCGGCGAGGTGTTTTGCGAATTTGGCTTGGAACTGAAACGGCGGTCGCCCGCGCCGCACACGTTGGTCGTGGAACTGGCCAACGACGCCATCGGCTATCTGCCCACCCGGGAGTCGTTCTCGCAGGGCGGTTATGAAGTGACGGTGGGCAGTACGCTGTATCCGCCCGGCGCGGGGGAACGTTTGGTGGACGCGGCCGCTGACCAACTGCAACGGCTGTTCTCGAACTGACACTTCAGGAGCACAATCATGGCCCAGGACTGCGTCAACTTTGGCGTCATCGGCGCCGGCGGGATCGCCTTTCGCCGCACCATTCCGGGGATGTTGAAAGCCAGGAACTGCCATCTGGCCGCGGTGATGGATCCGGTGGGCGTGGAACGCGTGGCCGCCGAGTTCGGCGTGGCCAAGGCGTACACACGCGAGGCGGACTTGCTGGCCGATCCGGACGTCGAGGCCGTCTACATCGCGTCGCCCGTCTACTGCCACTTGAAGCAGATTCAAATGGCGGCCGCCGCCGGCAAGCACATCCTGTGCGAAAAGCCGCTGACGATGACCGTGGCCCAGACCAAGGAAGCGGTGGCTGCCTGCAAGCAGGCCAAGGTCTACCTGCAGGAAGGCTATATGATGAAGTTCCACGGGGCCCACGCGGCTGTCAAGCAGTTGATCGACGAAGGCCGCTTGGGGCAGATCGTCTCGATGCGCGCCCAATTGTCGTGCTGGTATCCCAAGCTCGAAGGCGCCTGGCGGCAGGACCCCAAGCTGGGCGGCGGCGGAGCGCTGATCGACATGGCTACGCACCTGTACGACCTGCTGGCCTGGTTCGCCGGCCCCGTGCGGCGCGTCGCGGCGATGGTCAACACGCTGGTCCAGGACTACGAGTCGGACGACGCATCGACAACTTTGCTAGAGTTCAAGTCGGGCGCCCAGGCCACGGTCGACTGCTTTTACTGCATCCCGGACGAAGCCAGTCGGACGCGTCTGGAGATCTACGGCACGCAGGGCGCCGTGTTGGCCGAAGGCACCATCGGCCAAAGCACCGGCGGAACGCTGGAGGTCCTGCAGGCGGCAGGCTCAGGCGGATATGACGCCCAGCAAAGCAAGGACGTGGTCCGCAAGTTCCAGAAACTGCCGTTTCCCAGGGTCAATCCCTACACGGCCGAATGCGCGTACTTTGCAGACTGTATTCTCCAACGCCGCCCGCCCACGCTGAACGACGGCCGGAACGCTGTGATCATCGCCGAGTTGACCGACAAGGCGTACCGATCGTACAAACAGCGGAAGATGCTGTGACAACGCCCAGAGTTGCGGCGTGGGGGCAAATGGGGGAGCTCGGAAGGGCCGGTTCCCACCGCGGGGTTGAGCGGAGGGTTGCGCACTGTAACCCGAAGCGCCAGCGAGAGGGCCGTCCTCCACTCGCTTGCGCTTCGGATTACTGTCGGCCACGCTCGCGTTTTGCGCGACCGTTCGATGAAGGTCACGGCGGCGAGGACCATGCCCCGCCGCCGGGCCACGATCCGTGTTCCCTACAGCCGAGATTCGAAAGCCGCCAGGTGGTTTTCTGAACCGCTGAGCAGGTTCTCAAACACCGTGCGGATATCCAGCTTCTCGACCACGAGCAAGGCCTCCGTGAGGTCGTCGATATCCAGTTCCTCGATCACAACGCCAACCTCGTAAGCCTCGGCCAGCGACGCCGAACCGGCGGCGACCAGGTCCTGGTAGAGCCCGGCGAAAACCGGATTGGTGAACGCTCCCACAGAATTGTCCACGACCGGGTCGGGCAGGCCATATTTGACGATCAGCGTCTTGACGGCCGCCATGTGGTTGGATTCCGAACGAGCGATATTGGAGAAGATCGGCACATTCCAGCGTTGCGCCAGCGTCAGGTACACGTCGCGCGCCAGCTTCTCCTCCTCGCGCAACTCGATGATTGCGGCCCGCTCCGC
Organism: uncultured Planctomycetaceae bacterium; assembly: GCA_903927685.1. The sequence continues at coordinate 486 of CAIYOB010001429.1, read as the reverse complement.
CTCGGTCAGCGGGGCCGAAGGCACGGACTGGCCGCCCCGCCGCTGGGCGTGGGCGTCAACACTCCCCAAGGTTGCCAGCACAGCCATCAACATCCCAATTCTGATCCCGGTCTTCATGCGACTCTCCTCGCTTGATGGTCCCCGATTGCAGCGAGCCCGTCGTCGTCGGACGCCGGCTTGATCGATTCCTGCTCCTGCAGCCGGATCGATCCGTCACGCAAACGCGATGCCAACCCAGGATTGTGGAGAAATCGTCAAGCGGGGCCGCCAGGCATGCGCAAATCGAGAACGCGGTTGCAGGAGGTCGCGTGCAAGACTTGCAGCCCACTCGCCCGTGCGCGGCGCGACACGAAATCCCGCGAAGCGCTCGGCAACAAGCATGAGACACGTTTGAAACAACACACCTTGCAGATCTTGCGCAGCGACGAGCGGCGGCTTGTGCTGTCGAGCGTCGATAGCAACGCTCACGAAATAACTTCCCCAATT
>CAIYOB010001428.1 GCA_903927685.1 uncultured Planctomycetaceae bacterium | reverse complement strand
CCCCTTGTCGGACCCAGGATCTCGGCTACCATTCGCTCACTCGGCGGCACCTCGTGCCGTATCCGGTCGTCGTCCTGCTTGATCTCTCGGCTCCCCAAAACCCGCCGGAAATGCATGACGCGACCTGCGGAACGTAGGATATCGCGCAATCGAATGGTCGAATGGTTGCAGCCATTCTTAGACAAGCGATGGTTCATCCTCTGGCTGCCTCTTCGCGCGCCGGAGCACTGGCTGGCAGGGACCGATAAGGCATGTGAACCGATTCGGGACGAGGATTGCTCATCCTGGCCATCAGAGCAACTCGTTGGACGCGATGCACCCCGCCACTTAGCGAGCATACTTCCATTCCGGCGGACCGTCGTATCGGTTCAAGGTTTCGAGTACACCGCAGCCGGCTGTAAGGACCTTTTCAACGTCGCTTGTCAGCGTCATTTAGCACCCGAACACCGCGACCTGCCTAAGGGGACAATGAAGCCCGTATCAGCGCAGCTTACGGTTTCAGGAACCACGACGGTCACCCGAAAGGGAATTGCTGAGGGCTGGGAGTCGATGCTCGACGACAACGAAGTCAACCGCCTAAAAGATGATGGAGGTTGGCCACGTCGCCCAACTTTGGCCCAGTCGCGACGAGGTGTACCAGAGAAAAATGAACCTCATTGCGGAGTCTACTTTGTTTGGCTCGAAGGCGGCGACCTTAACCAGCTGTCGATTCATTGGGCACAGTTCCTTCCAATCAGCGAACCGGCCAAACCGATCCCGTGAAAAGTCGGTGGCAATATCACACTCATTATGCACGGTGGGATTGCCGTTGAGTTCTTGCGGGGATGCGGTCTTCTCCCCTGGGAAGTCCTGGAGGCCAGACTTTACAACACCGATTTGACGGCTAGAGAGATTAGTCAACTGCAAGCAAGAATTTTGGACAAACGTGCGCAAGGTCCGTTCGCTCGTGTGTTTATCTCCTACTCGCACGTTGACGCGAAGTTTGCAGAAAAGCTTGCTGCGCGACTTGGAAAGGCCGGTTTCCCCGTTTTCATCGACCGTGCCGACCTTGTTGCCGGACCGATGCAGGCGCAGATCGCCAACGCTATTCGCTGCGCCGACGTGGTTGTTCCGGTCTTGTCCAATGCATCCACAACGAGCGATTGGGTCGAGAACGAAGTTGAGATGGCGCGCGCTAAGGAGAAACGGGAGAACCGATGTGTCCTTTGCCCCGTCGCCCTGGATGATTCGTGGAGAGCCAAACTGGAGTACGAAACATCGGACCGGCAGTTATGGCGGGTGTTGACAAAGATGTGCATCGTGGACTTCTCGAAATGGAAGACGAAGGCATTCAACCGAGAATTCGAGAAGCTGCTCCGGGGGATCAAGATTCACTACGAGCCGAAACACGAGTGAAGTGAAAGGTGCGAGTAGGTCCATATTGTACGTTCGCTTACCCCGCCGACCTTCTTTGGTCGAATCAAGACTTGCGTCTTCTGGTCCCGACCGGAGAAGCCCAGGGATGGAAAAGGGGATAAGTCCAATTATGCGGAAGAATGTGGGCGGAATATTGGACTTATCCCCTTTTCCTGCCCCCCTTTTCCTGCCACGCAGTTCGATACCAGGGCCGATCTTGGTGTCGGCAAACGACGAGTTCATCCGCGCCCATCCGCTGCTGGTGGAAATATCCGCCATCGGCGGGACGGTCTACGTTCGGGACGGGGGGATCGCGATCTGCTTTGGCCCGCACATGCTGCCGCCGAATCGTGAAGATGAAAAGATCGTCGTGATCGAGGGAAGGGACAGATGCGGGAGGTCCCTCGATGATCGTGACATCTCGTTGCTGTGCCAAGTTCCCGGCTTGACTTACCTCAACCTTTGCCCAGTTGAAGTCTCGCAGTCCAACGCGGATCGCCTGCGCAAGTGCCATCCCTCCTGCCGTATCCGCAGCGCAAGCGACGACGGGCCAGACGGCCGAAGACGCTTGCCCTCAGAAGTCAGATAACCCGAACAGCGCCAACATCGTCCGCAGGCTGAACTGCAGCCAGCGGCGTCGGGGCTTCGAGGTGGTAATTGGTTCGGTGGTCATCGACTGATGCTGCACTTAGGTAATGCTTTCTGGAGTTCGGCGACGCCAGCGTCGGTGACCTTGGTGTTGCTGAGGGTTAACTCTTGGAGTTGCGTCAGTCGTCGGAGATGCTGCAGTCCGGCGTTGGTGACCTGAGCGCTCGCGACGGACAGTTCTCGGAGTTGCGTCAGTCCCCGTAAATGCGTCAAGGAGAAAACGCCTGACCATGAACGTCGGAAAAGAGGTCGCCGCGCTGAAGCGGATGGGTGTCACTGGCGCGGAAAGTGCTGGTGAGCGGGACGGCCCGGGAAGGAGGCGGGCTCGATTCGGTGGAGCAGTCCACGGCCAGCAGCGTGCTTAGTTCCCGCAGTCGGACGTTAACGGCCGTCGCCTTGACGGCTGCGCCGGCATGACGGATCATAAGGGGTCATGAGCGACGAACTTTCCATCCTGGATCAGGACAGCGACTACGACGGCGCCTGGAAGGAGGCCCTGCGACGGTTTCTGTGCGTCTTCCTGGCCAAGTACTTCCCGGTCGAGTACGCCGCGATCGACTGGGCGGTCGAACCGGAATGGTGCGACAAGGAATTGAGCCAGGTGGTCGGCCAGGCGGGAAAGCGGAACCGCCAAGTGGACGTGTTGGTGAAAGTCTGTCTGTTGAGCGGGCAAGAGCAATGGATTCTATTGCATCTGGAGATCCAGTCGTCGTTTGAAGAAGGCTTTGCCTCGCGGATTTCGCGGTACAACGCGGGCATCTACTGGATCTGCCAACGGCGCGTGATGACGCTGGCCGTGCTGGCCGACTTGCGGCGCGGCTGGGTGCCCGACGAAGACGTGTTCCGCGTCGGGGGATTTGAGAGCCGGCTTAAGTTCCCGGTCTGCAAGTTGATCGACCGGCTGGACGGCGACTGGCGGGACGACCATTCGCTGCCGGTGTTGGTGGCCCGGGGCCAGATCGAGGCGCTCCGCACGGCGGGCGACCCGGAAGGCCGCTATCGGGCCAAACGCCTGCTGGTGCTCGGCCTGTACGACTTAGGCTATAATGAAGACGAGGTCCGCGAGACTTTCCGGTTGCTGGACTGGATGATGCACCTGCGAGTGGACTTGGAAAGGCAATTGACGCAAGAGATCGTCGAATTCGAGGAGACGCGAAAAATGCCGTACATTACGTCCGTCGAGCGGTTTGCCGAGGCCCGCGGAGAGGCTCGCGGAGAGGCTCGTGGAGAGGCTCGTGGAGAGGCTCGTGGAGAGGCTCGCGGCAGAGCCAGTGTCCTGCTGGCGCTGCTCTCCGAAATCTGTGGGACTTTGCCGGAGGACTACGAGGACCGCGTCCGGCAACTGCCTTCCTCTGCGCTGGAAGGACTGGCCAAGTCCCTGCTGCGGTTCCAGTCCCTTGGTGATCTGCAAAGCTGGCTCGACCGGTATGAGGCGGCGAACACGTAAGACGTCCGTCCGACTGGGGCCAGAATTCTTCTGCCAGTGAGCACTCGCTTCAACTCCAGCCAAGTTTCTCTGCGGACCGGGCCACAAACGACGTCCAGCGGACCCGCGATGCCATGTCGCCCTTGTCGTAGGCCCCGAACGGGGGAAGTAGGCGTCGTCGTTGGCTCGGCCCGACATGGCTCGGCCCCGCCTTGAACGCCCGCCACTTGCGACAGGACGCCGCGTGGCCGCTGGCCACGCGGCCGGCGGCCGCCGAAGCCGCCACCCGGTCCTTGCCCCGGTCGGTGGAAACACGGCAACGAGCCTAGCGAACAACCGAGTTCGCTTGTCCTAAGACAATTCGCGCGAGGATCGCTACCGGGATTGTCCTGTCTGCCTGCCGCTGGCCCGAAGCGCAAGCGAGTTGGAAATGAGCGTAAGGGAAAGGGCGGTATTGGCGGTCATTGCCCACTCGCTTGCGCTTCGGATTAGGATGGTCCCCTCTCGCTCGCGCTTCGGGTTAGGGTGAAAGGACGTCCGGCTTCCCTCGGTCGCGGTCCCGGCGGGCTGCTCCGCAACGGCCGGCCGGATCGCCGCCGGGGAAGCCTGCCAACGGACGGTTCCCGGTCTGATTCGTCAAAACTGCTCTTGTCACATCTGCCATTTGGGACTAACGTTCCGCCGCTTCTCTCTGCCGCCCCAGGAATGGGTGTCACAGGTCTGGTTTTGGGACTGCTAGCAAGAAGGCCGGCTGCCGTGAGTGAATCAAACCGTTTGACGAAGCTGGATTTGCGGCGGATTGTCGCGCTGGGCCTGATGGCGTTGGCTGCAACAGGCTGCAAAGTAGCCTCGGACGGGCAGAACCTGCATGGCGCAAGGTCTTACCAGAGCGGCAATTACGACGTAGCGATGCAGAGTTTCCAGAAGGCAGTGACCTCCGATCCCACCAATCCCGACGGCTATTACAACATGGCCTGTACGATGCACCGGATGGGGACCGCCCGCAATGACCAGAACATGCTGAATCAGGCCGAGACGCTGTATAACCAGGCGCTGGACCTCGACCCCAACCACGCCGACTGCTACCGCGGGTTGGCCGTCCTGCTGGTCGAGACGGGACGCTCGGACAAGGCGTTTAATCTGCTGAAGAATTGGGCCGTTCGCAGCCCCCAGACGGCCGACGCGCGAGTTGAATTGGCCCGGCTGTACGAGGAGTTCGGAGACCCCGAAGCGGCCAAGACCTATTTGACCGAAGCGGTGAGCTTGGATCAGTACAATGCCCGCGCCTGGAACGCCTTGGCACGACTGCGGGAGCAGAGCGGGGAATACGCCCAGGCTTTGGCCAATTACCAGCGTTCCTACAGTTTGAACCAGTTCCAGCCGGAAATCATGGAGCGGATGGCGGCCCTGAATCGCACCATTGCCAGCCAATCTAGCACGGCGCAGCCCACCGACACCCGCACGGTGAGTGCGGGAACCCCGACCAACCGCTAGAACCGCGCCATTTTCGCCTGCCGACTTCTCAGGTCCCTCTTGGCCGTCTAAAATCTTGGCTTTGCTGTTCGACCCTCGAACCTGCCAAGAGAGTGACCTAACGATGACCGACCGAGTTTACAACTTCTCTCCCGGTCCGGCTGTGCTGCCCGTACCGGTCTTGGAACAAGCTCAACGAGACCTGCTGTGCCTGCCCGGAGCCGGGGCTTCGATCCTTGAGGTCAGCCACCGTAGCAAGGCGTTCGAGGCGATCCTGGCGGACGCGAAGGGCCGCCTGAAAGGCCTGCTCGGCATCCCGGACAACTACCAGATCCTGTTCCTGCAAGGCGGTGCGCGCCTGCAGTTTTCGATGATCCCCATGAATCTGCTCCGCGGCTCGACCGTCGGGGCCGAGTACGTGGTGACCGGATCGTGGAGCAAATACGCCTTGGACGAGGCGAAGAAAGAGGGCCCGGTGACAGTGGCCTGGAACGGCAAGGAGTCGAACTTCGACCGACTGCCGGCGCTGGGTTCGCTGCAGTTCAATCCGCAGGCCCCGTACGTGTACATCACGTCGAACGAGACCATCCAGGGCGTCCAGTTCGCCACGGACCCCGACACCGGCAGCCTGCCGCTGGTCTGCGACGCCTCGTCCGATTTCCTGCACCGGCCCGTGGACGTCAGCAAGTACGGGATCCTGTACGCCTGTGCCCAGAAGAACGCCGGCCCGGCCGGGGTCACGATCGTGATCATCCGCGACGACCTGTTGAAGCGGGGCCAGGATTCGCTGCCCGGCTATCTGAACTATCGCGTCCACGCCGAAAACAACTCGCTGTGGAACACGCCACCGGCCTTTGGGATCTACATTTTCGACTTGGTGGCCCGCTGGCTGCAGGACGAAATCGGCGGACTGGACAAGATGTACGCGCTGAACCGCGAGAAAGCTCAACTGCTGTACGACGTGATCGACGCCAGCCAGGGCTTCTATCGCGGACATGCCCAGCCGGAGTGCCGTTCGGTCATGAACGTGACGTTCCGTCTGCCCAGCGAGGAGCTGGAAAAGAAGTTCCTCGGCGAAGCCGCCAAGCTGAAACTGTGCGAGTTGAAAGGGCACCGCAGCGTGGGCGGCATGCGGGCCTCGATTTACAACGCCATGCCGTTGGCCGGCGTCCAGTTGCTCCGCGATTTCATGCGCGACTTTGCGGCGGGCAACGGCGGTTGAGCAGCTTGAAGATATTTGCAGTAGGAAGGGCATGAAAATGGCCAAGATCATTGTTCTCGACAAGATTTCCAAAGACGGCTTGGCGCTGTTGGACGCCGCCGAAGGCATCGAATACGAGGTCCGCACGGGACTGAAAGGCGAGGAGTTGCGTAAGGCGCTGGCCGAATTCGACGGCGCGATCTGCCGCAGTGGAGTCAAGATCACTGCCGAATCCCTGGAAGGCAATCGCCGCTTGAAGGCAATCGTCCGGGCTGGCGTGGGCGTCGACAATATCGACCGCACGATGGCCACGCGACTGGGCATCGTGGTCATGAACACCCCCGCCGGCAACACGATCAGCACTGCCGAACACGCCTTTGCCCTGATGCTGGCCTTGTCCCGCAACGTGGCGGCGGCCAACCAGAGCCTGGTCGAGCACCGCTGGGACCGCAACGCCTATATGGGAACGCAACTGGCCGAAAAGACGCTGGGCGTCGTCGGCATGGGACGCATCGGCACGGAGTTGGCCAAGCGGGCCTTGGCCTTCGAGATGCGAGTCATCGCTTACGACCCCTTCCTGTCTGCCGAGACGGCGGCCAAGCTGGGCGTCGAACGGGTCGAGACCGTCCACGACATGCTGCCCCGGATCGACTACCTGTCGGTCCACACGCCGCTGACGCCGGAAACGAAGCACTTGATCGGCGCCAAAGAAATCGCAATGTTGAAACCGGGCGTGCGTCTGATCAACGCGGCCCGCGGCGGCATCTACGACGAAGCGGCGCTGGTCGAGGGCCTGAAGAGCGGCAAGCTGGGCGGCGTGGCGCTGGACGTGTTCGAGAAAGAGCCCTGCACGGACAGCCCGCTGTTCGGGATGCCCAACGTCCTGTGCACCCCGCATCTGGGCGCCAGCACCGAGGAAGCTCAGACGCTGGTCGCCGTCGAGGGCGTGCACCTGCTGGTCAACTTCCTCAAGACCGGCGAGATCCGCCATGCCGTGAATGTGTCGGCCATCGCGCCGCAGACCCTGGAAGCCATGCGCGGCTATCTGGACGTCGCCTATCGGCTGGGCAAACTGCTGTCCCAGGTGCATGACGGCGGCTTGGAGTCCTGCGAGCTGCAATACCGCGGCGAAGTGGCCGACCAGGACACCAAGCTGCTAACGGCTTCGTTCTGCGCGGGGTTGGCCGAGTCGGCGATGGCCGAGGAAGTCAACATCGTCAACGCCCAAGTCCTGCTCCGCGAGCGGGGCATTGAGATCCAGGAAGAGACGCAGAGCAAACCCAGCGTGTTCAGCTCGACGATCACCGCCACGGTGACCAGCAAGGGTCAGCCGTTCGTGGCCGCCGCCACGCTGTTCGGCAATAACATGCCGCGTTTGATTCGCCTGAACGACTGCCGGCTCGAAGCCTACCTGGACGGCAACTTGCTGGCGTTCGTGCATCACGACGTGCCCGGCGTGATCGGAGCGGTGGGCACGATCTTCGGCAAGCACGGGGTCAATATCGCCCAGATGTCCGTCGGCCGTCCCAGCGAAACGCCGGGCGGCGAAGCCATTGGCGTATTGAGCCTGGACAGTGCGCCGCCGCAGCAAGCGCTCGAAGAAGTCGCGGCCCAGCAGGGCGTCGTCAGCGTCAAGGCGTTCGCATTGCCGCCCGCCGGCCGGCTGCCCGCGTGGCTGCAGTAGCCGCCGCTTAACCCTCCCGCGCGCGGGAGGGTTCGGACGCGGTAGCGGCCGGGGAGGGCAGGGGGGATGACACGAGGTTAAGGGCCGATGATTTCCCGGGTGGCTGTGGTCGAGTGCAGCGAGCCCACAGTCCGCGGGGATTCCGGGGGCTCGCTGCGCTCGACCCCGGCCACCCTTCCCAGGCGTCTTCCCTTAACCGCGTACGATTCAGGGCAGGGGGGCGTTCCGCCATGTTGGACACCGTCACGGTCATCATCCCCGCGCTGAACGAACAGCAATCGCTGCCCCTGGTCCTGGCCGATTTGCCGCCGGTCGGCCAAGTCATCGTGGTGGACAATGGCAGCGACGACGCGACGGCCGATGTCGCCGCCCGCGGCGGGGCGACCGTCGTCGCTGAGCCCCAACGCGGCTACGGGTCCGCGTGCCTGCGCGGCTTGGCTGCCGTCGCCGACGGCGTTCGCGGCGGCCAGTCGCCCCCGCAGGTCGTCGTGTTCTTGGATGCCGACTACAGCGATCATCCCGAGCTGCTGCCGCAGTTGGTCGAACCGATCCTGCAAGGGCAGGCCGAGCTGGTCTTGGGGTCCCGCCTGCTGGGCCGGCGCGAGCCCGGGGCGATGCCGCCGCAAAGCGTCTTCGGCAACCACCTGGCGTGCTTCCTGATGCGTTGGCTGTTCGGCGCCCGGTACACCGATTTGGGCCCGTTTCGGGCGATTGCCTATCCGGCGTTGTGTGCTCTGGAGATGATCGACCGCAACTTCGGTTGGACGATCGAAATGCAGATCAAGGCCGTCCGCGCCGGCTTGCGAATTCAAGAAGTCCCGGTCCCATATCGCCGCCGGGTCGGCCACAGCAAGATCAGCGGAACGGTCACAGGCAGCATCCGCGCCGGCGTGAAAATCCTCTGGACCATTGCCCGCTACGGCTGGCCGCGCCGGCCGCAGCGGCCGTTCCGGACACCCGCATGATTCGCCGCCTGCCACTCGCCGCCGACTGGATTACCTGGCTGTTGTTGACGGCCGTTTCGGCCGGCCTGTACGCCTGCGTGGCGTGCGTCAGTTCCCGGTTCGAGTATTCGCAGCCGTTTGCGGAGCGTCCGATTCCCGCAATGCTCGGTCTGCTGGGAGCCGCCTTTGCGGTCTACCTGGTCGCCGCGTTGTTCGCCGCACGCCGGACGCCTACCCGCGGCCAGCTGGGCCTGATTGCCGCGGCCGCGCTGCTGTACCGACTGATTCTGCTGCCGACGTATCCCATCCAGGAAGTCGATATCTACCGTTACCTGTGGGACGGAATCGTCGTGTGCCAGGGCGTCAATCCGTTCCGTTTTCCGCCGCAACTGGCCTGCGACACGCGACTCGACCAAGCCACCGATCCCCAGTTGGCAAAGTTGGTGCGGGTGCGCGACGCGGATCCGCACGTTGCCGAGCTGTTAACGCGGATCCACTACTCCGAGTTACCCAGCGTCTATCCGCCGGTCAGTCAGGCCGTTTTCGCCGCGGCCGCGTGGACGACGCCGGCGCGGGCGTCCGTCGGCCGGCGCGGCCTGGTGTTGAAGATCTGGCTGCTGGGCTTTGATCTGGCCACGTGCGGGGTAATCCTGCTGTTGCTGCGCAGCACCGGCCGACCGCCGGGGCTGGTCATCTTGTACGCGTGGTGTCCGCTGGTGCTGAAGGAATTCGCCAACAGCGGGCACCTGGATGCAATCGCGGTCTTCCTGACCACCTTGGCATTGTGGTTGGCCGTGCGTGGGCAGGGCAGGGCAGGGGAGTGCCGGGCGGGTTCCCATCCATCGGTGCCCGGGACAGACTCGTTCGGCCTCGAAGCGCGCAGGGCAGGGCAGGGGTGGCCGCAAAGTGGGGCAGGTCTCAACCAGCCGGTCTCAGGAACCGAGCCGATCGCCTGTGACCAGAGCGGGGCAGGGCAGGGGGGGCAGGAGACGCGTCGCGAGCCCGTCCGTCAAGCGGGATACCGCGGACGGGACGCGCTCGCCGCGGGCCTGGTTCTGGCGCTGGCAGTGGGCGCGAAACTGTATCCGGTCTGCTTGTTCCCTCTGTTTGCCGCGCTCGTCCTGCGGTCCGGGGGCTGGAAGTGGTGCCTGGCCGGCAGCGGCGTTTTTCTTGCCACGACGGTTTTGGTTTTGTGGCCGTTGGTGCCCGCCCAGCGGCCCGCAGCAGTCTCGCCCGCCGGGGCCGCCGCCGATCCGACCCGCGGCCTGCGGACCTTCCTGGCCCGCTGGGAAATGAATGACTTTTTGTTCATGATTGCGATGGAGAACGTCAAGCCGGGCGACTTGACGCCAGCGGGCCGCGAGGCATGGTTCTCGGTCATGCCGCAGTTCCCTCGCGAGGCGTTGATCGGTCCGTTGGCGGGCTGGTTTGAAGGTGATCGTTGGCAGGCGGCGTTCTTTGTCGTCCGGTTGGCCTCGCTGCTGGCCACGGTCGGCATCGCTGCGTGGTGCGTCCAGCGTGCCTGGGCCGCCGAGGCGCCAGCCGTCTGGCTCGAATCGGCCTTCTTGACCCTGGCCTGGTTCTGGTTCTTGTCTCCCACGCTGAATCCGTGGTACTGGACCTGGGTGCTGCCACTGCTAGCATGGGCGCGGAGTCGCGTGTGGTGGTGGCTGAGCGGGTTCGTTCTGGTTTACTATCTGCGGTTCTGGTTCATCTACCAGTTTCCCAACACGCCCGTGGCCGGCACCGCCTATGCGGGCGCGGCGTTCTTCGACTTCATCGTCACCTGGTGCGAGTTCGGGCCCTGGCTGTTGTGGCTGACCTGCCAAAAGTGCTATTTGCGATTCTTGCCGAAACGAATACGATGTAAGTGGACTCGGTGAGTCTCGACTTGTCGCACGCGCGCTGCCACACCTGGGCGCGGCGTTCGTTCGCGAGAATGGACAGCGGCGTGCAAACCGACCTGGACTTGAACGGACGCGGTTCCTCTCCCGAAAGGAAGCCAGTCATGTCGGATGTCGTCAGGCCGTTGGCGGATCGGATCGATTCCGCCATTGTTCGCAACCCTCATCTCCTGGGAATCAATGTCCGCATCGAAGCGCGCGCGGGACGCGTAGTGCTCCGTGGGGTCGTTCCCTCGTACTACCAGAAACAGATCGCGCAAGAGGTGGTCCGCACGGTCGAAGGCGTCCAGCACGTCGACAATCGACTGCAAGTGGATTGGTGACGGCGTCCCGCGGCTTGGGAGCCGGCGGGCGTCGGCGTTGGGTGCCTGGGGTCGAGCCACGAGTGGCGAGCCCCCAGATCTTGACACTGGGGGCT
>CAIYOB010001427.1 GCA_903927685.1 uncultured Planctomycetaceae bacterium | reverse complement strand
GCCGCCGGCGCGGACGGCTGGGGCTCTGCCGACGGCGGCTCGGCCGGCATCGCAGTCTCGGGGTTTGCGTCTGGACTTGGCGATTCAGGTTGGGCCGCGGGCGTCGGGGACGCAGGCGCGGCCAACTGCTCGACCGTCGGCGCGGCAGGGAAGCTAGGCAAGCTCAATTCGCCGGCAGGCGACGGTTGGGCCTCCGGCACTCCGCCGGGCATCGCAGGCAGGCTCGTGGCAGGCAAGTTCGCGTCCGGCTCGCGGCGAACGGGCACCGTCGGCCGCACCGGACGGGCCGTCGCTTGGGTTTTTGTCCTGGACTGGGGGGCAACCGGCTGGCTGCGGACCACCGGGCTCGAGTCCGCGCGACCGCGACCCTCGGGTTTCCGGGTCAGAACAACCACGACAATGGCGGCGGCCAGCATCAGCATGCCCACGCCGGCACAGATGGCCAATAGGTTCAGGTTCGAGTGCTGGGCGCGACCGCGGGCTTGGGATGCGGCGCTGCGATTTCTGCCTGCCAGCGGTGCAGCGGCCGCGGCAATGGGCGCGACGGGCCTGCCTACCGGCGCCGCCGCGACGGGCCGGCCCGCAGCCAATGGTGCTGGAGCCACAGGCGGAACTCCATATCCGGCCGCTCCCGATACCGGGCGAGCTTGCGGCGCGCCGTAACCGGGGACTTGTCCATAGCCGGGAGTCGCCGCCGGTCCCGCGGGCACGACCGGCGCCATCGGGTCCGCGTAGCCGACGGGACCCGTCACGCCCTGCGGACGAGCCATCGGGACGCTCTGCGGAGCCTGCATGGGCAGTGTCTGGGCCGCTCCGCCCGGGGCCGGGGCAACTCGGCTGCGTGGGGCCGGACGGCTGTAGCTACGGCCGGCCGCCGCCCCGCCGCCCAACTGTCGATCGTACTCGGCCCGCCGCCGGGGGTCGGCCAAGCAGGTCGCGGCCGCGGTGATTTGTTCCAGCAGTTGCGTCCACTGGGCTGCCCGGTTGCCGGGGCGGCAACTGCGCACCCGGGCCATTGCGCGACTAGCCGCCTCGGCGATGCGCTGCGGACTCGGCTCGGCGGGGTCCAATCCGAGCAGCTCGTAGTGGTTGGGAGACTGGATCGTACGATCCAGTCCCAGCCATGTGTGATACGGATTGAAGCTGTCGTCGGACATGTCGATTGACCTCTGGGTCGGGACGGCAACCGGATTCGGGATTCAGAAACGCTTTGTTGGCAACACCTTAGATCCAAGTCGCCCGCTTTGGTTCCCTGGAAATAGTATAGCAGATGAACCATCTGCCGGCAGCCCGTGGCCGCCGCCCCGACACGTGGCCGCCGCCCCGCTACTGCCACATCCGGACAGTGCGCAGGCGATACTTCTGGGCCAGATAGCGTTCAATGCCTTGCCGCTGGGCGTCGTCCAGTTGTCGATCGAAAGCAATCACCTCCGCCACCGCGCCGCCGTGGTACGCGTTGCCACACCAGAACGGAATGGCTAAATGGCCGCCGCCGAAGCGTCCTACCGCGGCATATTCGGGACCGGATGCGGCGGCCGCGCGCGTGCCGTTCAGCCAGACGGCAATCGCGTCGGCGCCGTCGTGCGTATACGCCGCGATCGCGGGCTCGTTGGGCAGCGTGCCGACTTGGACGCCGGAGGCATGGTACGTGAATCCGTCCCGCATCAGGTACAACCGGGGCACGCCGCCGTTGCCGTTCAACGCATTGCCGCACACGCCGAACAGCGGATCCTCCGCACATGTCACCAGGAACACGGTGAAGGCGCCTCCCAGATGCTGATTGGCGAAATCGCGGATCACCAGCAGATCGCTGCCGCTGCGGAACCGCACGGCCGGTTGGCCCTTGCTCGCATGCGGCTCGAATGTCGGGGCGGTGGCCTTTTGTCCGTCGGCCAGGGTGACCGGCTCGGCGGCCATCGCAGGTCCGGCCTGGGCGGGCCAGCGTGCGACCGGGGCGCCAGCCGGATGGCTCTTCGCCAGGTCGTCGGCCCGCAGCCACAGGCACAGGCCGGCAATTCCGGTCGGCGCGGTTGGCTCGCGAACCGCAGACGTTCTGCGGAACGAGACGGTCGTCACTTCGCTCGCCGCAGCCTGCCGGAAGGCGCGCGCCCGGAGCGTCGTGTCCGCGGTCAACTCCAGCGGGCGTTCGTACGGCGCGGACGACGCAGTCGGCTCCGTCCCGTCGAGGGAATAGCGGATGACGGCGCCCGGGGTTGCACTGTCGAGGGTTACGGCGAGCGTCGCCGAGTACACCCCAGCGTCATCGGTCAGGACCGCGGGCGGCCAGATGCCCGTCGGCGCGTCCGGTTGGGGAGCGACCACGATCAGCCCCCACGGCGAAATGGCCGGCACATCAACCTCCGTCACGTAGCCCGCGGCCAGCCGTTTCCTGACCGACAGCTGGGCAAAGTCCTGCGTCTGTTCCGCGCGTTCGTGTGCGGCGCGTTCGTAGCTTGCCGGGACCAGCAGGTCGACCGTCACCGGCCGGTCGCCAAAGAATCGGGCCGGGTGGATGCCTAGCCGAAACGGCTGCGGAGCCTGCTCGGTATTGACACAGTGGATCACCACCGGCGCCGCGGCGTCTCCCGGTACGGCGCGGACGAACAGGTTCAGATTCGGCGCCCCGCCGCGGACGGCGAGCGGGGCCTGCTCGTAACGGTCGTCCGCCTGCTGTGGGATCAGGCAGGCCGCATCTTCGTAGCCATCCAGGTAAGCCGCATTGGCGCGGGCGAACCCGTACAAATCGGCATAGTCTTCGGGCCGGCCGAAATACCGCGGCAGACCGGTCCCCAGGTAGACATCCCACGGCACGATGATGTGGCTGCCGCAGGCGTACGCCAGCCCGATCACGGCCCGCGTCAGGGACGTCTCCCGGGAAACATAGGTGAACATCTGCGCCTTGCCGCGACGTTCCGCATCGCGGACCGACTGGTACAGGGCTGCGGGCCGCGCCCGTCCCTCGGCCAACTCGGCCAGCCCGAAATCGAACACCTCGTCCAGAAAGTAGCGATCGCCGGGGCGGCTGTTGCACGAAAACGGCACGTGCCGCCCGGCATACGCGTCCATCTCGACCCGCATCCAACGGTAGAACTCCACGGTCGACTCCTGCTGGATCTCCGGCGGCGACTTGCCCAGCCGGGCCGCTTTGGCCCGGCAATGGGGACAGAAGCAGCCGCCCCACTGGACGGCCGTGGCGTTCTCGCCCGGGTCGTCCATCTGCAGCGATTCGGCGCCGGCGTCCAGGTACATCTTGACATAGTCGAGATACACCGCGCGGTATTCGGGGCTGTTCAGACAGCCCCACCAGCCTTGAAAGGCGCGCATCCACGGACCCGTGACCAGCTCGCCCTGCTCGTTCAGGATCCGGCCTTGCTGGCGAGTCGAGCCGAACAGGCGATCGGGCAGGATCGTGCTCAGCCAGCCTTGGTACGGGTATCCGCGGCGCCGGATCTCCTGGAACCACTCCTTGTCCGGTCCCATGATCCAGTAGAAGCCCGTCGCATGGAAATCGTTGGCGGCTTGGAACGTGTCGTGCGGATCCTGGGCGTTGGCCGGATGTTTGAAGCGGCTGGAAAAGCACACGGCCGAAGCACGGGGAAACCCCGCCGGCCGCGGTACTTTCCGAGCGATCTGGGCGAACGTCTGCGGCGCGTCCGCCGCTCGGACTCGCTCGCCGCCCGGCGGCAACCCGCCCGCAGCGGCAGACACGAAGACCACAACCAGCCCCAGCAACTCAGCGCGAATCCCTGCTGACAGCGTCATGTCTTTCTCCGCGGAAGATACTGAATCAAGACCATGATTCCCGGCCAGTTGACTTCCATCCCGTGGACCATCTGGCCGTTGTGTTTCGGGGTCAGGCCGGTCTTCAGGACGTTCTCTCCCGGCCGCAGGACGCTCAGGTCCTGCAGCGGGACACGGTGGACGTAGTACGCGTAGCGGGGCCCTTCGCGATCGAACACGCGCTGGTCGTTGAGATACAATCCGTCCATGTAGCCCGGGCTCCAACTGACCCATACCAGCTGGGCCGCCACGGCCTGGCTCAAGTCCCCGGTGATGCGGAACCGCTCGGCCTTTTCGCCGGATCGCGTGACCCATTTCTTCGGCACCTCATAGGGTTTGCACAACTCGACCGATCGCCCGTCGCGATTCAAGGTCAGACCGTCCACTGCGGCGGTGAAACTGGTCAATCCCGTCTCGTCGGTGATCCGCGCCGCCAGCCGCGGCGGCCGAGGCTGGTCCGGCACCCAGGACGTATCCCAGGTCAGCTTCCAGGGCGCGGCAGTCACCGAACCGAGGTGACCGGTCAGGACCGCGCGGACGTAATGGTAGTGCCACTGGGAATACGCGCCGTCGCCTTCCAAGTTCACGTCCTCGTAGTCGCCCAGGAAGTCGACTTGGCGAATGCGGCCGTTTGGGCTGGAGGCTTCCGCGGCCAACTCGACCTGCGTCTCCAGGGCAGCCGCGGCGGCAGGCGAAACCAGTTGGCCGGTGGGATGGGGCTTCCGGGCGGGATCGTAGTAGATGCGGACATGCACGCCGTAGATCAAGTTCTGCGGCCAAGCCCACGGATGCGCGTCGCTGACCTTCATGCGGAACTGGTTGCTCGCATCAGCCTTCAAGTGGTCGAGCGGCACGGGCACGATGGGATAGATTTGATGCTGGTAATCCCAGGCCGGTTCCGGGATCGCCGGCGCTTCCGGGACGGCGAGCCAAGCCTGGTCGTTAATCGAGATTTGCAGGCAGCGCGTGCCGTCGTGGCACAGCAGTTTCTCGATGACGAGTTCCGCGCGGATCGCGCCGGCCAAGTCGAATTGGTGCGGCAGCGCGATCGGCCCGCCGCCGTAGCCGACCCGGCCGCCCACTCGCAGCATTCCGCTGGCGCGCCCGTCCGGGTTGGTCCACAGATACTCGCGGAAGACGTCACCCGGGCCGGGCTGTGCCCGGCTAGCCAGCGGAGCCGCCAGGACCAGCGCCGCCACGCACACGCAACTGCGTACAGACAATTGCATCGCTCGCCCCTTTTGCCCCGTCGTGCCACGGGGTTTTTCAAAGCCAAGAGTTCTGGGGTCGGGTGCCTGGGGTCGAGTGCAGCGAGCCCCCAGTGGCAAGAACTGGGGGCTCGCCACTCGTACCTCGTGGCTCGACCCCAGCCACCCAACCCCAATTCT
>CAIYOB010001426.1 GCA_903927685.1 uncultured Planctomycetaceae bacterium | reverse complement strand
ATCGCTTTGGTCTACGGCACCAGCGTCTATCACGCCAATCACCAGTTGCACATCCGCGACGTTCGCGGCAACGAGTCCCAGACCGTCGGCAACGACGCCCTCCAGCGGGCCGGCTCCCGCGCCCGCATGGAATTGTACACCAGTGACGCATGCCAGCCCAACCGTGCCTGGTAATGACTCCGGCGAGCAGGTGCTGTAGAATAAGTCGATTCGCGCGAATGCGAGAGGCAGCTGAGTGAGGTCGCGTCCATGGTTCCGTCCGCCCAATTGGTTGTTTGTCACGGCTGGGTTTGGTCGCGAGCCGGCATGCTGCTGGCTCTCGCGATTGGCTTCGTTGCGGGAACGCTTCATGCGGCCTGGAACGTGACACCGGAACCGCTGCCCCGTCCGCTGGCGATCCGCAGCAGCGGCGAAATCAACATTCCGGCCCTGCCGCCTGCCGGACACGCCCTGTTCGCTTCGACGCCCAGCCCCTTCGTCCTGGTCACCGCACTGACGCCGACGGGGAACACGATCGAGCTTTGGAATGCCGAGACGGGAAAGAGCACCGGCCCCTTGCAGGTCGCGACGGAAGTCAAGGCGGTTAGCGTGCTCAGTCCAGACGGGCGATTGATGATGGGCGACTATGGCCAGCAGGGCCAGCGGTACACCGGCGTTTACGAAACGGCGACCGCCCATCTGGTGTGGCGCAGTCCGCGGACCTTCTTCAGGTCGCCGTGGCGGGATTTTGTGCAACGCGATCAGGTTCTCGAAGTGGACTCGCCGGGAGCGCAGATCTGGGATATCCGCAAGAACCAATTGGTGCGCGAGATCCTGTGGGATCCGAAGCAATTGACGACAGGCATTCGCCTCAATCCAAGCCGCCGATATCTGGTGCGAGCCGCGCTCGTTTCCGGTCTTCCTTCCTATCGCCTGCAGTTCTACGACCTGAGCGACGGCAGCCTGGCCGGCGAGCTGACTCAGCCGGAATTCCCCGGAGCGATGAAGACCCGGTTGCTGCAGACGAAATTCTCCAACGACGGCCAAGAGTTCGTCGCCTTGTTCCGTGTCTCGCGGGACGAATCGACTCGAAGCGGCGAGGTGCTGGCGATCGTCGGCTGGTCGATGATCGACGGGAGCCAGCAGGCTTGCCACGAAATGAGTCGCGAGGCGTCGATCGCCTTTGCCTCGGAAGATATCGACTGCCTGCCGGACCATAGCGGCTGGCTGCTGAACAATGCCGGGATCGTGGATCGGAACTGCGGCAAACTGGTCTGGTGCGTGCCGGGGCTTCTGGGTATGCGGCGGATCGCCAGCCCCAGCTGGCTCCTGGACGACGGCCGGATTGTCGTGAGTTGGGGCGTGGGCCAGCCGGGCGAGCCGCTGTTCTCAGTTGTCCAGCCACCGCAGGACATGATTCGCCGGAATATCGCCGCGGTGCGCAGCGGCAGGACCAGCCAAGTCCTGCCTGTGGCCGCGGACGCCCCCATGTCGCCCAACTACCGCACCTGGACGGACCGCAGCGGCCGGAACAAAGTGGTTGCGGCATTGGTGGAAGTGGGGGACAAGGACGTGGTCCTGCGCAAGCGCGAGGGCCCGGTAATCACCGTTAGCTTGGACGAGTTGAGTGCAGAAGATCAGCAATATGCCAGCTCCCATTCCGCCGGCCCCGACGTCAGCGGCCCCTCAGCACTGCGGACAAAACCGATCGATTCCGCTCGAACCCTCGAGCGGCTCAGTCAGCTGCAACGGACTGCGGCCGCCGAGAAGAAGCCACTTCCGCCATCCGAACTCCAACGCTGCCTACGGCAGCTTCGGTCGCCGGATGATCGTGCGGTGGAGCGAGCGATCGAGGAGTTGGCCAAGGCGCTCCCCGATTCGGCTTGCCGTGCGGAGGTGGTGAAGGCCTTGCGAGAAGTCGCGGCGGCCGCGCCCGACGGATTCATCAAGACGGCCGGCGCCTGGGTCGCCTCGGTTTGGGAGGAGGGCAACACGCCGGTGGTCTCTAGCCCGGCCTCACGACCGGCGACCTCGCGTGCGGCGACTCCGCCGCCCGTCGCCGCACCGCCGACGATGGCCGGGCCGGGCGCGAAAACACTGAAAGACCTCGAACGCGAACTCGGGTCCGGGGAGCCGAACCGTATTCTCGCGGCGATGCCGCAAGCGGCGATGCAAAAGACCGCTCAGGCCGCCGAGCTGCTGGTCCGGCATTACGACAAGCAATCGAACGCGGCACGCGCGTCGTTGATATCGATGGGCCCTGTTGCTGCGCCGGCCGCCGCGAAACTGTTGAAATCCGACGACGCCAACCGCCGCGTGGAAGTCCTGCAGATTCTCTTCCACATCGGAACCACGAAAGAGTTGGACGCCGTAGAGAAGTTGCTTTCCGACGGCAACTCGCTCGTCAGGCTCAGTGCGGCACAAACGCAGGCAGCCATCAAGGCCCGGAGAAAATAGAAAAAGCCTCATAACCCGGAAAGGAGACAGCTGGGACTGTGGCGTCTTCGGGGCCGATTGCTTGTTCGACGTCATGGCCGAACGGCAGGTGCCCGCCGATCAGTTGAAGGCGGCGGATATCCCGGGCTGGGATCTGCTCGCGCGGTTGCTCAACCGGCCCTTGCACGCCCTGCTGGGAACGAAGAGGACCAAGGTGCTTCGCGATGGCGATGTGCGCGGACGGCAGCCGGACTTCTCGCTGCGACGGCCCGCACCTGCTGGCACCGGATTGGCCGGGAATCTACCGTTGGGAGGACACGTGAACACGCGGTGTTTCGTGCCTCGCGCGACAATTGTCATGCATCGAATCCAGGAGTCTGTTTTCATGCCCAAAGAGAACACGTTCCGTCCTAGTCGCCGACGATTTTTCCAGCGCTGCGCGCTGACTGCCGTGTCCGCAATTGCCCTGCCCGCGTTCCTCCCGCGGCACGTATTGGGATCTGCCAATCAGGCCGGCGCCAATGAGCAGCTCGTGGTCGGGCTCATCGGGATGGGCGTCCGCGGCGACCAGTTGGTCCTGAACCTACCGGAATCGGGCCGGGTCGCAGCGATTTGTGATGCCGACGCGCGGAAGACGGCCGCCGTCACGGCCAAGCATCAGGCCGGCTGGAAGATCTATCAGGACTACCGCCGGCTGATCGACCAGCCGGGCCTGGACGCCGTGATGGTTGCCGCCTGCGATCATCATCACGTGCTGGCGAGCATCCTGGCGTGCCAGGCGGGCCTGGACGTGTACTGCGAGAAGCCGCTGTCGCTGTACATCCGCGAAGGCCGGACGCTGGTGACCGCGGCCCGCAAGTACGGACGGGTGGTGCAACACGGCACCCAGCAGCGGACGATGGAAATGAACCGCTTTGCCTGCGAGTTCGTCCGCGATGGCGGGATCGGCAAGATCCGTGCGGTCGAGTGCGTGAACTTCAAGGGGCCGACTCCCTATCCGGCTGAAGGGCTTCCGGCCGAGCCGATCCCCGAGGGCGTCGCCTGGGATCTGTGGCAAGGCCAGGCGCCGGAGCGTCCCTTCAACCGCAGGCTTCTTGCCCACTGGACCGACGGCCTGGGCGGCTGGTGGGGCAACTGGCGTGACTATTCGAACTCCCAATTGACCGGGCTCGGCTCCCACGCCTACGACATGGTGCAGTACGCCTTGGGCACGGACTTGACAGGGCCGGTCGAGCTGTGGCCGATCGAAGAGGGGCCGACCGCACCGCTTCGGT
>CAIYOB010001425.1 GCA_903927685.1 uncultured Planctomycetaceae bacterium | reverse complement strand
CCAACTCTGCGGAGCGATGCTCGATCGGATCAGCTTGATCAGGGCGTCAAAGTCGGGTTTGGGGGCGTCCGTCGCCCCTGGCGGCGGCTCGCGACGCTCGCGATCGTCTTCACCCCAACGGATAACCGCAGGGCCGGGCAATGGGACGACCAAGTCTGCCACGTGGTAGACGCAAGGGAAGATGCATGTCTCCTCCGCCGCGGGAGCATCGGGCTGGGGGGCCGCGCCGCCCGTTGGTGCGACCCGTTCGTCAGCGACCGCGATCTCGCCGCTCAACCCGGCGTCGCTGTTGACGCCGACGCCGGAGACCGGCCGCAGCAATTCCGGCGCGACTCGCCGCACGGTCAGCGCCAGCAGCAGCGTCTGAGTCCCGGCCTTGCCGTCATGCGTCTGTAGGCCGCCGATGAGCAGCGTCTGATCCAAGGGGGCAAGTACGGTGGACTCGACCGCTGACCGTTGGACCCGAGGCACCTGCAGAGTGACGGGTTCCTGCCGCCCCGTGACCTGGACCGTCCGCGTCGCGACGTCCAGGACTTGCGAGTGGACAAATTCGAGGTTCAGCCGGGCTTGGGGTACTTGCCTTACGTGAGCCAGGGAGGCGACTTCGCGCTCTTGTGGTTCGGCGGGCGTCGCCGGAAGCAACTCAGGTGTCACCCGCAAAGAAACGCCTTCCTGGACCAGTTGGATCTGCGGTTCCTCGCCCCGCAGTCCCACAACGAAAGGCCTTTCGCCGCCAGAATGAACCATGGCCGTGCGGCCGTTGCAGGTAACGACGGTCGGCTGGCACAAGATGCTGGTATTCCGATCCGCTTTCAACGCCGCTTCGATGCGGCGGAACGTCTCCCGATCGACCACTTGAAACTGAAACGGGCATCGCTGTTCGATCGACGAGGTCAGCCGGTTGTCCGGTCGCTGCTCTCTTGACGCCGCCCAGAGGTCAGACGGATCCGGTCCCGCTGTTGCGGCGCCGAGTTCTTCGTCGGCGGGAATCTCCCCGGGCGACAACCGCCAACTGGCCACGGCTTGGTCGACGACGTCAGATCGCGCCGTAATGAACTGAAGGTCGATCTGAAGCTGAGCGAAACCATAGCGGCGAATCTGGGCGATTCGCTCGGCGATGCGTTGCTGACCTTGTTCGTCGTGCCGCACAATGGCGGCCGTCCCCCGCCACTTCAATTCGGGCTGCTGGCGATCGAGCGGATTGTCCTGGGGCTGCACCCCGCCGTCTTCGCCTGGGACGGCGTCAACGTCAATGCCCAGCCGTGCCCACTCCGCGCCGCCTGCCGCAGCCAACTCGTCGGCGATCACGCTTCGAGCGTCGTTCTGTCGACCGCCCAGTTCTTCGCGGGTCTTGGCCAACACATCGGCCAGATCGTATTGGCGGGTCACCAGCGGTCCCAGCGGCGGGCGTACGGCGGGTTCGCTTCGTGTGCGTGCTGGCGGCAGCGGTTGCGGGACGACCGCCTGCGGTTGCCACGGGCGCGGCAAGTCGGCGGGCTCGTCCTCGGCCGCCACCCAGGCCGCGCCGGGCAGCGCAGCGGCCGCCACAGCAAACGTTACGATCCAGCACCACCAGGGCGCATGTTGTCGACATCCTTGTCCCAACTGCATGATTCGCTCCAATCTTTGAGAAGTGACCTCCACCGGCCGCACGCCGGGAAAGGCCGGCACGGGGCGCAACATCTGCTTTCGCTCCAACACCTCCAACAGGCAGCGGGCATAGCGGGCCGGCGCGCAGCGCAGGGTGGCCAACACCGCCTCGTCACAGCACCGTTCCGCCTCGCGCGAAATCCACCGATTCACCAGCCAGACCAGCGGGTGGAACCACCACAGGCCCACCGCCAACGTCTGCAGCAAGCCGACCCACAGGTCGCCGCGGCGAACATGGATCAGTTCGTGAGCCAGGATCGGCTCCAAGTCCGCCGGCGATTTGCCCTGCACAATGCTCTCAGGTAAGACAATCACAGGCCGCCACAACCCCAGCACCGCTGGTCCAAAGCGACTGGCGGTCACCAGCAAGCGGACCGGCCGACGCAACCGCAACCGGCTGGCCAAACCAGCCAGGGCCGCGTCGTAGGCCGCGTCGTGGAGGACTCGCTGCCGCCGCAATGGAACCCAACACCGCCACCAGCGAACGCCAGCCACGGCCAAGGCCAGCCCCGTCCCTGTTAGCCACACGAGCAACAGCCAGGCTTCGCGGCCCCAGCCTGCCGGCCCCGATTCGGCAGAGCACGCAACGCGAGTCGCGCCGGTCCGGCCGGCTCGCTCGTCTCCGTCGACCAACTGCACCGTGAGATTGGGCAGTGCTTCTTTCAACCCACCGGCATCTCCGGCGACGACTTGGAACAACGCCTCGGCCGGGCGCAACTCCGACTCAGCTTGTCGCGTGGCAACCACCCCCGTCTCCAGCCAGCAGAAAACGCCGCTCGGGCTGCTCCACAACGGCGGAGTCACACCTTTGATCAGGACGACCAGCCACAACGCATGGGCCAAGTGGGGCCGATGACGTGACGACACGCGGACGACGGCCGCAATCACGACGATCAAGAGCGTCAGCTGCCAGGTCTGAGCCCACGCCAGGCGGAGCCACTCAGGTGCGCTCATCATGGCCGCCCTCCTCCTCGAGCCGATCGATCAACCGCCGCAGTTCGGCCAGATCCCCTTCCTGCAGGCCGCGATCCTCGATCAGGTGTCGCACCAGCGGCAGCGCCTCGCCGCCAAACAGCCGGTCGACCAGCTCGTCGACCGTCTCGCGGATCACCGTGGTCGGCCGCACTCCCGGCACGTAGATTCGCACCCGGCCTTCCAGCTGGCCCTTCACGTACCCCTTGGCTTCCAGGCGGCGGAGATAGGTCTGGACCGTGGCGAAATCGATCCCCCGCTCGGCAGGGAATGCCTCATGCACCTGCCGCACGGTCGCCCGGCCCAAATCCCACAAGACCCGGGCCACCTCCATTTCGCCCTTCGACAAGGGCGGGCGCTGTGTCATCAGATCCTCCTTGCGTACAGTTGTACGCCGAGAATCTACACGAACATTTGTACGTGAGCAAGAGCAGTTCTGGGCGGAGTTCTGGAGAAATCGACGTGCGAGGGACCTGCTGCGGTTACCCCACGAAGAAGTCGTGTCACGAGCCTAGTGCGGCCCGAGCAGTTCGTTCACCTCCCGGTAGTACGGCAGCAGGTTGGTGACCACCATGCGGGCGATCAGGGCCAGGATGAACATGACCACGAGGAGCCAGACGCCGGCGGAGGCGGCGATCGTCACCCCCTTGGCAGCCGTCTGGGCTCGTTGACGGTACTCTTGGGCCAGTCGCTGCAACGATTCCCCGTGCGTGCCGGACACTTCCGCGGTCTCCAGCATCTGCAGGAACTCGTCGGGAAACAACCCCGTGGCGCGCAGCGCGGCGTGAAACTCCTGGCCCTCCAAGAGCGCCGCGTCGACGGTTGCCATCCCGGACGTATAGTAGGCGTTTTCGGTACTGCGCAGAGCGAGTTCCATGGCACGCCGGGCACTCATCCCCGAGTCCAGTGTGAACGCCAAGGTCCAGGCCAGCCGGGAGAGGGCCGCCGTCTTGAGGCAGTCGCCCACCACGGGAATCCGCATCACGAACAGGAGGGGAGCCGGCCCGAACACGCCGCGGAGCAGGCCGGCGGCCAGCACGACGACGCCCCCGATCGTCGCGGCGACCAGAGCCAGATAGGCGATCAGGCCCGAGACGCCAACCAAGCCGAATCCCAGCAAGTCGACGTCCCTGCCGGCCATCGAACTGAGCATGCCTCCGACAAGAATCAGCAGACCCACAATCCCGATGGCGGCGCACAACTGGATCGCCGGCCAGGCAATGCCGATCAGGAACGTCCGCCGCAACGACAGCAGATGCTCGTAATGCTCGGCCAATCCCGGCAAAATGTCATCCAAGCGGCCGGACTTTTCACCCACCTCAACCAGCGTGCAGACGAGGGGCGGAAAAAAGCCCCGGCAGGCGGCCAGACCGTCCGCCATGCTGCCCCCGTCGCTAATCGTCCGGGCGACCTGCAACATCGCCTCGCGATGCACCGTCGAGCCGTACTGAGCTTCCTTCTCCCACGTCGTGCGGGGGTCCATGCCCGCGTGCAGGGCCGCGTGCACGCGCCGCAGCAACTGGACCAGTTTCCCCATGCCGATTCGCCCCACGTCACGCCTCCGATCCGGAATCGCCTGGTTCAAGACCAACTCGAGTTTCGTCCGTTTCCCGTGGCCACTCGGCGAGCATCTCGGCAAGCAATTCCAGGGGCAGTCCCACGACGTTGGATTCGCTGCCTGCCAGGATCTGCAGCCAATCGTGGCCGTCTTGATAGCCGAAGGCCCCCGCCTTGCCCTCCCAATCGCCGCTGTCCAGGTACCCGTCCAGCTGCCGGTCCGAAAGCGGAGTCATGACCAACCGCGTGACTGCGACCCTGACCTGGTGGCGTCCGCCGGGGACGGCCCACAGGCACAGGCCGCTGTACACGGCGTGCTCGTGGCCCCGAAGCAACTCCAGCATTTGCCGGGCATCGGCCCGGTCCTGCGGCTTGCCGAGTATCCGGCCGCAGCATTCGACGACCGTGTCGCAGCCGATGATCAGGCCCGCCGTGCACCGCGCCGCGACGTCGGCCGCCTTCTGCCGCGCCAGCCTGGCCACCATGTCGGCCGCCGCTTCGCCCGGCCGCCAGCCGCATTCCGCCGCTGCGTGCGGAGGTTGGACGACGAACTCGTAACCGGCTTCCGCCAGTAACTCGCGGCGGCGCGGCGACGCACTGGCCAGGATGATCTTCGGGCGGACGTGTGACATAGGCTGCAGAGCACACCGGGGACGGGATCCGAAACCGCTGCATTGTAATGCGGCTCGATGGTTTCCGCCATGCGCCGGGTTCGACGCTCAAGTTGACGACGCCGATTGCGAATTGCGCGTGTTCGACGCACCGGCCAGCGAATGATCCCGTTTCGTGCTAGCCGCCGCCCGCATCCGGCGGCGAATCCAACCGGCTCAACCGCCGCAGGGCCTCGAACTTGTCATTCTCCCCCAGCCGCGCTTTCCGCACGGCATCGGTCAGCACGGCGATATTGCGGTCGTAGGTCTCCCGGTTCACCGGAAACGGCGTCCCGTCCTTGCCGCCGTGGGCGTAGGAGTAGTCGGCCCAGCGCCGCTCCGGGCGGCCGTCGGGCTCCGCGGGTCCCGATCCGGCCGCCGGGTCGCGGTGGGAGGGCGGCGCCTGGAAGATGATTTCGGCCAATAGCGACAAGCTGCGGATGGCCGCCGGGCCCACTCCCGGCAGGCCCAGCAGCGATTCAAAATCCTCGGGATGCTGTTCGTGGGCGTCGACGACGATCTGCCGCAATCGGCGGAGATTGACATCGGCCGGCAAGACGCGATGCCGCTGCGGTGCGAATAGCGTCGGGCCTTCCGTCAGCAGTTCGATTTCTGCGAGCATATTCCGCGGCGACTCCTGCACGACGGACACGCTGCCGCGGCGGTTAGCGTCGGCCTCGCGCGCGACCATGTTCAGCAACAACTGACGCTGGCCGGAGCCCTCGCGTGCCGGGCTGCCTTCGCCCTCCGTCAGATTCTGGATCGCCGCGTGCGGCTCGCAGACGAAATCCGCGACGGTTTCGCCCAGCCAGTGGTAACGGCGGGCCCAGCCGGTCTGCTCGTTCATGCCCTGCTGGACCACGCACCAGGGCCCTTCGAGCGTAAAGAAGAATGCATGGTGGTACAGGTCGAAGCCGTCCTGGACGGCGGCCGAGTCCACTTTGGCGCTCATCCGCGAGGCGTAGATCAGCTGTTCGCCGCCGCCGATCGCGTGCCGTTCGGCGGCCGCCGCGATCTCGTGCGGCGTCTTGCGGCTCACGCCGCCTTTGCCGCCGGCCACGAAGATGCCCAGATCGGTCCCGCATTTCCGGGCGGCCTCTTTCAATGCCCCGCAGGTCACGGTCGTCACCCCGGAACTGTGCCAATCGAACCCCAGCACGCAGCCCAAGGCCTGGAACCACCACGGGTCCGCCAGTCGCCGCAGCATCTCCGCCGGGCCGAATTCGTCCACGATCGCCAGCGTGATCGCTTGGGCCAGCTTGGTCATCCGCTGGAACAGCCAGGGCGGCGCTTTGCCGGAATGCAGGGGCAGTTGAGCTAGTCGTCGCTTCATGCAGGCGACACTTTACCGCGCCTCGCCGGCCACCGCAACGGAAGTCGAATCCCCCGGATCGCACCAATCCATACGAAACCGACTTGCCAGCCGCCGGGTGCCGAGCATAGGATGCATGTGGGAACAGCGAAGCAGCGGAGGCGCACGCGACTGGCAGACACCTCGAAGGAACGCGAAATGATCCACTACTCATGCGACCGCTGTAAGCGGATGATCGACCCCGCCAAAGAACTCCGGCACGTCGTGCGGGTCGAAGTCCAGACGATCCTGGAGCCGCCGCCGACCAGCGAGTTGGAAGATGACCGGGACACCTCGCTGGAGTTCGACGAACTGCTCGATGCACTCGAACTGGACGAGGCGGATCTCTTGGCGGATGACCTGCCCCAGCAAATGCGATTCGACCTCTGCACGGACTGCTACCGCAAGTTCCTGCGGGACCCGCTGGGTGTGGAATCCGCGCTGCGTGTCGGCTTTAGCTCGAATTGAAGCGTCCGGCGGACGCGGGAATCATCATGGGTGGCAAGCGACGACGCTTTCGTCGCCGTCCGCGGCGGACTTGGCTGCTGCTGGTCGTCATCGCTGGGTTGGGACTGTCGCGCTGGGGGCACGATCGCTGGCGTGACGTGCCTCAGCCCGCGCGCGAGCCGCCCCTGGCCGAAGGTGACTACGCCGTGCTGCGGGTCGTCGACGGCGATACGCTGCTCGCGACCCAGCCCGATTCCCCCGCGGACAATGCCCGCCGGGAAATCCGCCTGCGATTGCTCGGCGTCGACTGTCCGGAGAGCGTCAAACCGGACCATCCGATCGAGCCCTGGGCGTTGGAAGCCGCCGAGTTCACCCGGCAGTTTGTCTCGGGCGGCGCCGTGCGACTACGGTTCGACAAGCGGCGGTTGGACCGCTACGACCGCTACCTGGCCTACGTCTTCGTGGCCGACAAGATGCTGAACGAAGAACTGTTGCGGGCCGGACTGGCTCGCGTCTCGGTCTATCCCGGCGACTCGGAATCCATGGCCCGACGCCTGCGGGCGGCCGCCGACGAGGCCCGACAAGCTCGCCGCGGGTTGTGGGCCCAGTAGCCGGCGTTGGTCGAAACCCGACGCGTGAGCGAGGCAGGTCCCGGCTGCGTCCGCGGCGGGCGTCGGTCACCGACCGTCGGTACTGGCCAATTGTCGGACCGCGACGACGACGTACTGCAGGCCGGAGTAGACGGTCGACAGCACGGCCAGCCAGACCGTGATGGGCAGCAGCACGTGAAATACGGTCGGCGGCAGGATCCACTGCAGCCAGCCCGGGGCGGTGCCGTTGGCGTACATCAAGGCCCCCAGGCCGAACCCACCCGCAATGCACTGGAACACCATCTTCAACTTGCCGGCCAGCTTGGCGGAAAAATCGCCGCCCTGCTGTTCGATGTAGCCGCGCAAGGCGGTGACCAGCATTTCCCGCCCCACGACGACGACGGCCATCCAGGCGGTGATACCCGACTTCGGTTCGGCGGCCAGGAAGATAAACAGGCCGCAGACGATGATCTTGTCCACAAACGGATCGAAGATCCGACCCAACTGGGTGACCTGGTTGAACCGCCGCGCCCACCAGCCGTCCACCCAATCCGTCGAGGCGGCCACGATAAAGACCCACAGCGCGGCAAAGAAACAGTCGAGCGGGACGAGCACGAAGACCACGATCGACAGCACCAGCCGCGCCATGGTCAACAGGTTAGGGACATTGAGCATCCGTCGCCACATGCGATCCTCCTCCGAGCTATCCGCCTGTTCAGCCCGTTTCCAGCAACCTCTCGCGAGAAGCGGGGCCCGACCGTTTTTCGCGAAACTCCGTCTACGTCGAGTAAACCCACCGTCCCAGCAGCACGGCGGGGACCAGCAAGCTCAACACGCTGACTGCATCATACCAATTCCCGACGACGAATGTCACCGCGGCATCGAAGATAACGATGGACAACAGGCACTGCTTGACCGCCGCCTGGACGCGTTCCGGCGTGGGATCGGCGATCGTCATCACACAGCGCCGCGCGATGGGCAATCCCAGCAGGGCCAGCATCAGCAGCCACCAGCGTTCGGGCAACGCGGGCCGAAAGCCCGGCGGCAAATTGCGGTGCAACAGGCCCAGGCAGACGATCCCCGCAAGCATGACCAGGATGGCGCCGGCCAAGTGCCAGCCTTCGCTTGCCTCCGCCTCGCGGCGCGCGTACCAGGTCACACCCGCGACGTACACCCCCATGCCGACCGCCGCGACCAGCACGTACGCAGGAAACGTCAGGACGATGTCCCCGGCGCCGTCGGCGACCGTCAGGCTGGCCCCCAGCAGGACGTTCAGACCGCGGCAGGCCCCCATCAACAGCGGCCCCACGGGGGTGGCCTTGATCCCGGCGTCGTACAGCAGGATGCAACCTGCCAGCAACGACGCCACCCATCCGCTGCGCCCCAATGGAGTTACCGCCGTGGCGGTCAGCCAACCGGCGGCCAGGCCTCCCGCCAGCAGCGCGAAGCCCAGGTGCCGCGCCGCCCGCAAGGAAATCCGCTCCGCGGGCAGCGGACGCTGGGGGCGTTCCCGCCGGTCGACGTCGATGTCGAAGACGTCGTTCAGCACCATGCCCGCCAGGTACAACAGGGCCGAAGTTGCCAGCAGGCCAACCAGCGGCGGTAGCGGGGCCAGCCCCCGCTGAATACACGCATATCCCAACATCACGTCGGCCAACGCGGTGAACACGTTGGGCGCCCGCAACAGGCGGAGATAGTCCGGCAATCGGCCCATGACCGGCAAGTGCCTCATGCCCGGGCCGCCGCACCGACGACCAGCCACAAGACGGCCATCCGCACCGCGACCCCATTGGTCACCTGGTCCAGGATGACCGACTGCGGCCCGTCGGCAACGTCCGGCGTGATCTCCACGCCCCGATTGATCGGGCCGGGAGCCATGATCAGGATGTTGGGTTTCGCCCGCGACATCCGCTCGCGGTTCATCGCGAACAGCAAGGCATACTCGCGGACCGACGGAAACGGACGCGTGTGCTGACGCTCGAACTGGATCCGCAACAGGTTCAGGACGTCACAACGCGGCAGGATGGCGTCCAAGTTATGGGCCACCTCGACGCCGTATTGCTCCCAACGCCGCGAGACCAGCGTCGACGGCCCGCAGACGATGACATGGGCGCCCAACTTTTTCAGGCCCCAGATGTTGGAGCGGGCCGTGCGACTGTAGGCGATATCCCCCACCATGGCCACGGTCAAGCCACGGAAATCTCGCCCGTGCTCGCGGATGGTCATGATGTCCAGCAAGCCCTGCGTCGGATGCTCGTGCGCTCCGTCGCCGGCGTTGATCACCCCGCAGCGGACATTCTGGGCCAGCAAGTGCGGCGCCCCGGGAGTATGATGCCGCACGACCATCACGTCCACGTTCATCGACTCGATGTTTTTGGCCGTGTCGATGAACGTCTCGCCCTTGGACAGGCTGCTGCCCGAAGCCACGAACTCGACCGTGTCGGCGCCCAGACGCCGGGCGGCCAGCGAAAAGCTGTTCCGGGTCCGCGTGGAGTTCTCGAAAAACAGGTTGGCCGAAGTCTTGCCCTGCAACTCTGCCAGCTTCCGGCGGAATCCGCCCGTCGCACTCTTGAAGGCCGCCGCGGTATCCAGAATCGTCAGCACCTCGTCGGCCGTTAAGTCCTCCAGGCCCAGCAGGTGCCGACGGCGCCAGGTCTCGGGATATTGGGGGACAGGGCCAAATTCCACGGCAGCACTCGAAGCGGTCACGTTTCATTCCTCCTGGGCGGACGCTGGCGAAGTGGCTTCCTTCGCGTGGACAATGCGCGAGCAAGATTGCCTGGAGTATACCAAGCTGCGCTGGAGTGGCAAGCAACCACGGTGCACTCAGGGATGAGTATAATGCCGGGATGACACGCATCCCGAACCTGCTCATCCTGGCCGACGAAGCCGCCCAGATCCACCGCTGGGCGAGGCCATTGGCCGACCAAATGCGGGTCTGGCACGCCGTGGCCGACGTGCCGCCCGACGTGGTGCCGGAGGTGATCGCCGTGGACGCGACGGCCTCGGCTGTCGTCCGCCCGGAGCGCGAGTCGGCGATGCACCGCTGGCAGGCCGCCGAAATCGGTGTCGTCGCAGTCGGAGCTGATCCCGGTGCCGATGTGCCGTTACCCCCGGACTGCACCGCCCGGGAATTCCAGTTGGCCTGCCGGCTGCTGGCCGAAGCGATCCACTGGCGGCGGGAATGCCACCGCGCGCGTCAGATGCAGCTCGCGTACAGCCAGCTGGCTTTGACGGACGCCCTGACCGGATTGCCCAACCGGCGGGCCTGGGACAAGGAGGTTGAACAACGCTCGGCCCAGGCCCTCGCAGTTTGCGGCCCCATCGGCTTGGCGCTGTTTGACGTCGATCACTTCAAGTCGATTAACGATCGCTTCGGTCACATCGCCGGTGACGAGATTCTGTGCCATGTCGCCCGCGGTTTGGCCCGCGCTTGCCGGGACTCGGATTTCTTCGCCCGGATCGGCGGCGACGAATTCGCCGTACTACTGGGCGGACGCAGCCCTGCCGACGTCGCCGCAGATGTCGAGTCGATACGTACCCGGGCCTGCCAAGGAACGCCGCATACACAAGTCACCGCCTGTATGGGATTTGCGTACGCATGCAGCTTGGCCGGGGCGGATCTGAATTCCCTGTTCGAGTCCGCCGACGTCGCGCTCCGAGTCGCGAAACTGAGCGGCCGCAACCGGACGGTCCCGGCGGAAGACTGTCCAATACGCAGGTGACGCCGGGAGAAAGGAACGCCCGCGAGCGTGCGCTGCGACCGGCGTGTCGCACTGCTTACTCACCCGCCATCCGACGGCCCGAATCCAGCGACCAAGCCATGCCGGCGGGTGAGTCAGCAGTGCGGCTGCGCTGCGAGCGGCGAATCCGCTGCCATTCTACGCGATCGCCCGCCACGCGCACGGCTAACTCGCACACCGGCTGGGTCCGTTCCCAAGGTTTTACTTTGCGGCGGTGTGCGAGTGAGCCGTGCCACACCGGGACGGGGCGCCTCACGGTCGCTCAGTTGGCTTCCGGCAGTCGGGCGCCGGCCGGGACCGTGACCCAGAACCAGCCGCGCAAGTCGCCGGCCTGAAATCCCGTCGCCTGGTCAGACGGATAGTTCGCCGCCAACGCCTCGCGGACCTCGGGCAGGATCTGCTCTTTCGGCCCGTGACACAGCAGGCACTCGGGCTTGAGTCGGATCGGCAGCAGGGCTCCCAACTGGCCGTCGGGCAACAAAACGAACTCTGGTTCGGCAACCTGCTTGGCGACCAACGGTTCCGCCCAGGCTGGCGGAGCGTTCTTGGGGTTCCTCAGGCGGAACGACGTGCGTCCCATCGCTACGCCGAATTTCTGACCGGTTTCGCTGGCGATCTGCGGAGCCGCCTGGCGGCACACGCCAATGGCTGCCGCCGGCCCCGCGGAACCGAGCGTTTCCATGAGTTTGCCCAGCAACTGACTTGCCATGGCATCGCGAGCTGCCAGCGCTAACTCCTTCTGTCCGTCTTGCTCCGCCGCCGGGACGGCCGCGGCTGGGGGTGACGCCGGCACGTCGGGCGGTGGTTCCACAGAACCGCATCCGACGCTGCACCCACACGCGATGACGAGAGCCAAGGTAGCGTTGCGAGCCATCAGGGTCGGCCTTCGGCAGTTACCTCTCACGGTGTTTTCCGTCCTGGTACCACGTCCTTCGAAGCGGGCAGCTGTTCGACGCGTTCTTCCTGGTCAGCGGCCGAACTCGGCCGACAGGCAGGGCTCATTCACGTCGAAACACCGAAGCGGGGCAGAATCCAAGTCTGCAGGGCAAACCACGCCACGATAAAGGCGAGGAGAAAGAGAATCTCCATGTTCGAGGTTCCTTCGGCTTGCTTGTTCATGGGTCTTGTTCGTCAATGGGGTCCGAGCGATCGAGCCCACGAATAGACCCGCGTCAGGCCCTCGGGTTACAAGAACTCTAGAAACGCGTCAAGCCGCTCGGCAGGGCGTCAATAGATCAAGGGCCGGGCGTTGCTGGCTCCCAGCACCGTATCGAAGTCGTCCACGCCGGCCTCGACGAACCCCAGGCGGTTGCGGTACAGGTGATCTCCCTGCGGCTCGCATTCGGGAGTCGGCAGGAAACCGACGTGCAGGTCGCCGAACAGGACGCTCTGGCCCCGCCCGGCATGATTGCCGCTCTGCCGCCCCGGCAGGTGCAGACTCGGTGAGTCAGCCAAGAGGGCCAGGCATTCCTGCAGTCCGTTCCTCGGCGTGTGGTAACGTCCGTCCGCAAAACTCCCCAGCGAATAGGCATAGTCGCCGCCCATTTGCTGCTGGAGCGCCGCCAGTTGCCGGCCTCGGGCTCGATCCAACTCGTCGAGGGTCGGAATCCGCGTGTCGGACCGCTGACCGCCCCACCGCGATCCGGGACAGAGGATCAGACGCGGGTCGTCCAGGCGCTGGGCTTCGGCCAGCAGGACGGCGTAGATCCCCGCCACGGCCCGGTTACCGTGCGTCGGGATCGACGGAAAGAATCCCTGATGCTGCTCGCTGTACCCCGCCAGAGCCATTCCCAGGCTGCGGAGGTGGTCGCCGCACGCGGTGACTTGGGCGCGGTACCGGCTGCCGGCAATCGCCGGAAAGAACAACAGCGAAACTGCCAGCAGCACGCCCGCGGTCACGATCGTGTCGGCGGCGGACCACGCGCCGGACGAGGTACTGCTTTCGCACCGCGCCGCAGATCCCCGCGGCCAGCCGCCGCGGCGCCGCGCCGGTCCGGTCGGCGCAGGGGCGGGATGGTCTTCGGCATAACCTTCGACCAGGTCACACGTCAGCTCGGCTAACGCCGGGGGCGGATCGAAATCCGCATTGCTCGCGTCCAGCGGGCGCAACTGCCGCCGCAACGCGTCCAACTCTTTCCTCAGCTGGGGGTCTTTTTGCAGTGCTTCAAAGACGCTTTGCCGCTCGTCGTCATCGAGGGCGTTGAGCAAGTAACCCAACAGGTCTTCACGCATCGCTCAATCCAGGTCGGGATGATGACAATTCCAGAACTCAGCCAGTTTCGCGATGGCCGTGTGGAGCCGGCTGCGAACCGTCCCCACGGGGATCGACAACACTTCGGCCGCCTCGCGATACAGCAGCCCCTGGTAATACACCAGTTGGACTACCGCTCGCATCGGCTCGGACAATGTCCCCAAAGCCCTGCTCAGCAATCGGTCTCGTTCCTCCTCGGCCGCTTGATGCGCCGGGTCCGGCTCGTCGCTGACCATCTGCTCGGTCAACGTCCGACCTTCCTCCACGCCACGCAACCGGACCGGGCGATCCAAGCTGACCGCTTGATACCGCTTGCCGCTGCGCTGCGCGTCGATCGCCTGGTTGGTCGCGATCGCGTACAGCCAAGGCCGCACACGCCGCTGGGCATCGAACTGCTGGCACTTCAAGTGAACGTGCAGGAACACCGCCTGGAATGCGTCTTCCGCCGCCTCGACGCTGCCTAGATATCGCCGCAGGTAGCTATATAATTCGCGTTCGTAGCGGTGTACCAACTCCGCAAACAAATCACGGCGGCCCGTCTCTCGATATTGGAGCAACAGGTCCTCGTCCGACCAGCTCTCCAGCGAGTGAGGTTCCGTCCGACTTGCTGTCGCCGTGCTGAGCGTCGCTTTCATTAGTTCTACGAAGGTTGTGAAGAAGAGTTCGGAGAAAAAACGTCCCGGATTGTCAACCCGAGAACCCTCAATCCTAACACAGACAGCCCGACGCTGCCAAGTGTTTCGCGGAAACGGCCAGCGAGTTTGGATGTTTCCGCCACGGTCCGAGCCGCCGGACCTGTCTCTGTCAACGACCCTTTCCGAGTAGCAAGAGTCATGCCACAGCCGACACAACCGCACTCCAGCCGTGGATCGTGGGCCGCCCCAGGCGACGTTAACGCCTTTTTCGGCCTAATGTTAGACAATTTCGCCAACCTGCTCTTGACGGTTGGACTGCTAGCGGTGGCGTTTGAATTTCCTACAAGTTTCGCGATCCAACACATGATTCCGGGCACGGCGATCGGTGTGTTGGTGGGCGATCTGCTGTTCTTCTGGATGGCCTTGTCGATCGGTCGGCGGAAAGGCTGTCACGATGTGACTGCCATGCCGCTGGGCTTGGATACGCCCAGCACGTTCGGAATGGTGTTCTTCGTGCTGGGGCCCGCATTCGTGCATGCCAGGCAGACGCTGCCCAGCGTCGACGAGGCGGCCCGCTACGCTTGGCACATCGGGATCTGCTCGATTTTCCTCAGCGGGCTGTTCAAATTGGGCTGCGCATCCGCCTCGAATTGGGTCCGGCGGCGGATGCCCCGCGCCGGACTGTTGGGCTCGCTGGCCGCAATTGCGCTGGTCCTGATCAGTTTCCTGCCGCTGGTCGAGATCCTGCGTCAGCCGGTGGTCGGATTGGTGGCCCTGGCCATCATCCTGACGACGCTCGTGGCCCGGGTGCCGCTGCCGCTGCGGTTGCCAGGGGCGTTGGGCGCGCTGCTGGTCGGCGGCGGCCTGTTTTACCTGATGCAGGCGATGGGTGTGGGGGCTGGAACCGCAGAACCGCTGGTGGATTCGCGCCAGGCGATTCCGCCCACGGGCTGGTTATCCGCCTGGCGATTCGAGTGGGTGGCCGCACTCGGCGAAACCCTGAACTACCTGCCGATCGTCATCCCCTTTGCGCTGGCCACGGTGATCGGCGGGATCGACTGTACCGAGAGCGCCGCGGCCGCCGGCGACGATTTTGACACGGGGCAAGTCATCGCGGTGGAAGCCTTGGCGACGCTGGTGGCCAGTCTGTGCGGCGGTGTGATCCAGTCCACGCCGTACATTGGGCACCCGGCCTACAAGGCGATGGGGGCGCGGTCGGGGTACACACTGGCAACCGCCTTGTTCGTCGGCGGCGCGGGCTTGATCGGTTACTTCGGCTACCTGTACGCGTTCCTGCCCAAGGCCGCTGTGTATCCGATTCTGATCTTCGTCGGACTGGAAATCACGGCCCAGAGTTTCCAGGCGACGCCCAAGCGGCACTACCCGGCCCTGGCCCTCGCCTGTATCCCGGCTCTGGCCGCCTTGGCATTGCTGTACGCCGACAAGATCTTGGGAGATGGCTCGCTGGTCTCGGCGGGACTGGGCGCCACAACGCTGCAAGACGCCGGACTGCGTGCCGACCTGCAGACGATCCGCATGCTGGCCAACGGCTTCATCGTCACCAGCCTGTTATGGGCCTCGGCCCTGGCCGCCTTGATCGACCGCCGCCTGCGGCTTGCCGCCGCGTATTTCGGCACCGCGGCCCTCTGTGCCGCCTTCGGTGTGATTCATTCGCCGCTGCCGGGCGGGCGGCTGTTCGTGCCGTGGGGAGCCGCCTTGTCCGCCGACGCCCGTGCGGCCACACTGCAATATGTCGCCGGCTATGCGGTCATCGCCGTGCTGCTGGTCCCCTGGGATCTGTGGCAGCGCGGCCGGCAGCCGCCAGGGCCCGCGTAGCCTGAAACGCCAGCGAGCGGCACTGTACCCCGAAGCGCCGGCGAGCGGGACTGTAGCCCGAAGCGCCAGCGAGCGGGACTGTAGCCCGAAGCGCCAGCGAGCGGGACTGTAGCCCGAAGCGCCAGCGAGCGGGATTGTAGCCCGAAGCACAAGCGACTGGGGCTGTAGCCCGAAGCGTCGGGTGCCT
>CAIYOB010001424.1 GCA_903927685.1 uncultured Planctomycetaceae bacterium | reverse complement strand
GGTGAGCCAGCGGCACACCCTCCCTCAGAGTCTTTCATCGGACAACGCAAGTTTCTACTTGCTGGCACCCGCTGCCTTCACGGTACCGAACACCGAGGTGACAGTGACATCCCGCGGAGCCGCGCCAAAGTTGACAACGTTTTTCGAATCCGTCCAGGAAACGATCGTCCCCGTCACGGTCTTCGTCGTCGCTCGACGGCCGACACCGCTCGTCACGGTCGCAGTGACAGCCGTCGGCGAGCCATCGGCGTAGCCGCCGAATCCGGAACCAACGATGGTCACGGTGCCTTGGTACGTGGCACGGCTGATCCGCGGGACCGGAGTCACGCTGATCGACACCGGGTTGCTCGCCACGTCGCCCTTGACCGCCTGGATTCGATAGTTGCCCGGACGCGTCCGACCGGGAATCTTGACCGCCAAGCTGCCGTCTCCCAGAACCAGTTCCGGCTGCAGGATGACCGTGACACCATTGCCATCCGTCAAGCGGACGTCGGCCTCGTAGGACTGGCCGCCGGTCGTGTTGGTGAACGACGCACCCGCCAGGATGACCGTCGTGTCCTGTCCAGCGCGAACCGTCGAGATGTCCGTGTTGTACAGCGTCGGGATCGTCGGGCCGGCAAACGGCACAGAGCCAGCATTGAAGTCGAAGCCATGACAGCCCCAGCAATCGCTGCTGCCCGGGGCGCCGTCTTTCCCGACGTGCCCATATCCCATCAACTCGCCACCGACGACGATGCCGTTGGCATCCGAGTCAGCCTGGATGCGATGCAGCGACTCGGGGCTATGGCACTCTTCGCAGATCCGGATTGCCAGCGCAAAACCAGGGCCACCCGGCTCAGCGTACGTAGCGACGGTGGGACGGCTTGGGTCCAGATGCGGATTGCGATCAACGTAATCGTGGCAAACGTTGCACCTCCTCCAAGTTGCACCGGCACCGTTACTGAGCTGGTCGGGCCAGTTCAAGTTGTGGTGCGTGTCGTGGTTGTTGTAAATCAACACCGGCGTCACAACGCCGCTCGCGTTCGTCGCGCCGTCGTCGTCATGGCAGTAGTTACAGCCGCCGGCCCCGAAGCCTCGAGAATTCAGCGGGAGCCCACCGATCGGCGAGTAAAGCGTCGGATCCTCGAGCGTGCCTTCACCTTGCGTGTTGGCCAACGCCGCATTAAGCCGGTTGGTGGTGCTTCCCGGCGGATTGGGGCTGCTCACCGCATTGATCGCGCTGACCATAGCGGCCGCCGTGGTTACGCCGGACTCGAAGCCGATGGTCAATGTACCGGCGCCTGCGCCCGCCGCCCAAGTACAAGTAGCCGTCGGATTGCCCGGAGCATTGTGGGTCACGACGACGGCGATTGCGAGCGACGAGGTACGCTCCGGCCGGTCAACATAGAAGTCGTTGTTCTGACCAGGCGACACCAAAAGGAGGCCGCTTCCAGCTGCTGTCCCGGTGTAGGTGCCGACCGGAATGCCGAGCACGCCTGCTCCCGTATTTCGCAGCACATGAGTGCCGTCATCCCACCAACCTTCGTCCGTGAGACTTCGCTTGGGGGTCACCAACGAAGCGGCATAGGTTGGAATGTAATGGCCATCGTCAAAATCCGCAACGACATTACCGTGGCACTCCGTGCAGTGCCGCGCTATCGCATCGTCAGATCGATGGTGCGGACTGGTCGTATGGCAAACCACGCAGTTTCGCTCCACCACGAAACCACCCTGACCTCCCTGCGCGTGGCAGTCCAGGCACACCGCACCGTCCTGGATCTGCATATGGTGGAGATTCACCGTGTTCGTGTGGCAGACCCGACAGTCGGCCGCTTCCTGGAGGGCCATGACGGTATCCATCATCCCAATATTTTGACGCACGGGGGGATTATCCCCGAAGTCATCCGGGGGCCGATTAGGCGTTTGGGCCCAACCGCCGGTGGCAAGGCTCAACGCCATGCCGGCGCAAATTGCGGGAAGCAAAGTTCTGCGGTTCATCTTGTCTCAGTCCTTTCGGAAAATGGATGGGATCAGAAATGATGGTCCCTCGCCGTCGGGAACCCCCTCGACCGCGAGTAAGATGGCCATGAAGGCCAAGTCAACACCGTTCAAACTGCAGGTCGGTTGTCGTTTTCGAGTCGCCCTCCGTCAAAACGAGTCAACGTTCGGGGATTCTCCGCCAAAACTCGCTCAACCGCGTCGTGCACGGTTCCGGCACGAATACTCCTCCAAAAACCTGATCCTGTGACGAATTCCGCGGTGAAAAATTCCCAACTGCACTAGGAAATCCAAAAAAGGATTTCGTAAGGGATAACGCGACAATGACCCAAGATCAAATGCGCCGAATTCTTTTGCTACCTCGCTATCGTGAAAGATCAATCTAGGAAACGTCGGCAGCGCCGTCAATATACTTGCAAACATTTATGCGAAATCGATCGGGAATTGTTTTGCGGCTATTGACCGCAGCGTTTTCCTTGCCCGCGCAATTCCCAGGCCCGTGCCGTGCGGGCCGGCACGGTCACTTCGCGGCGGAACGTTCGCGGGGTGGTCCATTTCTCGCCGCCGCCGTCGGCCGAGAACTCCTCGACCGCCAGCGTTTCGCCGGCCAGGCCGTAGCGCGCCGCGTCGAACTGGCAGGCGACCGTCAGCGGCTGGTCGCTCACGTTGACCAACAGCAGGACCAGGCGATTCTCCGCGGGCAACGCCCACGCACCGGCCAACAGCGCGTCTGTGGTCACGGGCCAGGGGCCGCTCCATTGCCAATCGGCGGTGACCCGCGGAATCTCGCCCTGCAACTCCGGCGGGCGCGCCATCCGGCCGGCGTAGAAGTACCGCTTGAACTGCCACCGCAGCCGGACCACTTGCCGGAAGAAAGCGAAGTTCTCGGCTTCCTCCACCACGCTGGGACTGAGCCAGCCGATCTGCTCGCCGAACACCAGCTGCTGGCCGGCTTTCATCCGCAAGGCCAGATCCTTGCTGTCGCCGCCCCGATACGCGCGGCCGAACATCTGCAACGCTCCGCCGTACACCGCCGGGAACGCCGGCACTTGGCCGTCGTACTGCCAGTGCCAGGTCAGGTAGCCGTCGAACACGTGCGCGTACGGCTCCGCATTGCACTCGGTGGTCAGCATCCGGTCCGGTGGCATGTCCCGGCGGATCCGATTCAACAGTTCCCAATAGCCGGCCGTCCACCAGTCGCCGCCGCCCGCCGGATGGCCGTGCGCGCGGTCGAAGCACAACTCCGGCGTCGCGGCCGCCACCTGGTCGATATACACTGCCTTCACACCGCACTCGTTCAGCAGCCGGCCGACGATTTCGCGCTGCTTGTCCCGCCAGACCTCGGTCGTGGGACACATGGCAGCCAAGCGGACCGAAGTGCCGTCCTGCTCCTTGCT
>CAIYOB010001423.1 GCA_903927685.1 uncultured Planctomycetaceae bacterium | reverse complement strand
TCATTGCCGGCGGTCGGCGGATCATTCACCGGATTCACGGTCAGTGAGACCGTGCCCAACGATTCCAACACGCCGCCGTTGCCAAAGTTCCCCAGATCGTTGACCCGCACCACCAGTTGATCGGCGCCAAAGTAATTGCTCTGGCCGCGATAGGTCAGGCCGGGATAGGTCGCGTCGCCCGTCAAGGTCGCGTTCAACTGGGCGGGCGTGCCGGTCAGCGTGACCGAACTGCTGCCGTTGTTCACGATCTGGCTGGACGGCACGCCGCCCGGGATCTGGCTGCTGACGGTCAGCGTGCCCTGGATGACCGTCGCCGTCACGCGGATCTGGCCGGTGCCCTCGGCCGCATCGACGTCGGCGACCGTCACGCCGAGGTTGGACAGGTTGGTATCCTCGTCCACCAGCAGCGGCTGAACCGCAGGGACGTTCACTTGCGGCCCATCGTTGACCGCCACGATCGTGATCCGCACCGTTTCGGTGTCCGTGGCAGGCTGGTTGGCGCCGCCGAAGTTGCCCAGGTCGTTGGCGACGACGGTCAGGTCGTCGGTGCCGTTGGCATTGGCATTGGGCGTATACATCAGGCCGTCGGGATCGCCCAAGGTGGCATTGAGCGCCGCCATGGTGCCTTGCAGCGTGACCAGTGACGTGTCGTTATTGCTGACGGTGACTGTCGAGATGGGCGTCACCAGCAACTTGCCCTTGGTGACCGACAGCTGCACCTGGACGGTGGCCGTTCCCGCATCCTCGTCGCTGACGGAGATGCCCGCCAGACTCAGCGTGCCGTCCTCGTTCATCGACTTGCCGGTGGGCACGGTCAGCACCGGGGGATCGTTCGCCGAATCGACGGTGATCGCCAGGCTGGCTTGGGCAAACCCTCGCCCACCCGTCCCGGTGCTGCCCTGGTCGTCGGCGTCGACCAGCAGTTCGTCGGGGCCGAAGTACTGCGGCGCGGGCTGGTAGACCAGGCCGCCGAGAGCCTGGAGCGTGGTATTGATCACCGCAGGCGTGGCCGCCAGGATCACCGTCCCAGTGCCGTTTCCGGAGATATCGCCCGCCGTCAGTCCGTAGGCATTGCTGACGGTCAGCGTGCCGTGGCTGACCCGCAAGGTCACCAGCAGCTCGCCGCCGGGCGTTTCCGTGACGTCCGGATCCGTGATTTGCACGGCCTGGATGTTCAACGTCCCATCCTCGGCCATCGTCAGCGCGGACGGATTGACGACGATCGACGGGATGTCGTTCTGGGCGGCAAACCGCAGATTGACGATGCTGATGACGTTGACGCCGCCCTGGCTGGGACCGCCGCCGGTGTTGCCGCGGTCGTTCACGGTCACCCGGACCGTGGTCGAGCCGTTGAAGTTGGCGGTGGGAGTAAAGGCTGCTCCCGCCAACGCCGTGTTGACGGCGGCCAAATTGCCTCGGAACGTCACGTTGCCGGAGCCGTTGCCGCTGACACTGATCAAGCCCGCCGTCGTGGCCAGCGCGAACGTCCCGTTATTGGCCAGGATCGTGACATTCAGCGAATTGTCGGCCGATTCGGGCACGTCCACGTCCGCGACCGAGATCTGCGTGCTGGTGGCCGCTGAGAAGACGACCGGCGTGTCCTCGCTGGCGGCGATCGCCGTCAGCTGGGTCGGAGCCGGAGCGGTGATGATCGGGTCGTCGTTCATCGCGTTGACGGTCACTGGCACTACGGCCGAGACGGTGACGACGCTCCCGGCGCCCGTCCGCCCCTGGTCGCTGGTCTGGATGCTCAGCGGGACGGCTCCCCCGTTGTTCAGTACGTTGAAGTCGCCGTTAGGTACCGTGTAGGTCACTCCCATGGCGGCCGCCAAGGTGGCATTGATCTGGGTGATCCGCCCGGTCAAGGTCACGGTGTTGGTGCCGTTGCCCGTGATGTTGGTCACACCGCCGGTAACCCCTGTGGCGACGGACAGGGTCCCCGTGCCAGCCGGGATCACCAGGCTGACCGTCATGTCCGCCGGAGCCAACTCGTCGTGATCCAAGTCGGCCACCTGAATGCCGGTGACGGCCCGGGACGCGCCCACACCCTCGTTCAGGGTCTGCGCCGTCTGCGGAACGGTGATCACCGGCAGGTCGTTGACGGCATTGACGGTAATCGGAACCGTCCTGGTCTGCGTCGTGACCAGGCCGCTGCCGGTGCGGCCCTGGTCGTCGGCCTTGATCGTCAGGATCACGTCGCCGCCGATCCGGTTGTTGTTGAAGTCCCCGTCCGGAACGGTATAGGTGATGCCGCGCGGCGACATCAGCGTCTGGTTGATCTCGCCGGGCGTGCCCGTCAGGGTAATCGTTCCGCCGCCGTTGCCGGTGATCCGGTTGCTGGGAACGCCTCCGGCGACGCCGGCGGTAACCGCCAACGCGCCTTGCCCGGCCGGAACGGACAGGGTCACGACGACATAGCCGGGAGCGGTCGCGGCCACATCGGCATCGGCCACGGCCACGTCGTAGATCGTCAGGCTCTGGCCCGGCCCTTCGTCCAACACGTGCGGACCGGCGGGAAGCGTGATCACCGGCGGATCGTTGACAGGATTCACCTGGATCGGAATCGTCGCCGTCTGCTGCAAGTTCAGCCCGCCACCGCTATTGCCGTGATCCTGGACATGAACGACCAGCTGCAGCGAACCGTTGTAATTGGCCGGCGGCAGATAGCGCAGTCCCGTGGCATTCCGGAGCGTTTCGCTGATCTTGGCGGGCGACCCCGTAATCGTCACCAGCGCCGTGCCGTCCCCGGCCAGCGTCCCATTGCCGGTCACGGGCGTGGGATCGAGCCCGCCCGGAACGTTCGTGCGGACGTTCAACGTCCCGGCCGTCGAGATCGGGGTTCCGGCCAGATTGGTCAGCGTCAGCGTCAGGGTCACCGCTTGTTTCGGATCGGTGGGGCTCTCGTCGGCATCGACGTCCGCGACGAGCAGCGGGATGTAGAAGGCCGTGTTGTCCTCGTCCAACACCTGGGGACCGGGCGAAGTGATCGTCGGGCCGTCGTTGGCCTGCAGCACCGAGATGGCCCGTGTGCTGCTCACCTGCTGGGCGCCGCCGGCGCCGACGTTGCCCAGGTCGTTGACGGTGACCACCAACTGTTCGTCGACG
Source organism: uncultured Planctomycetaceae bacterium (assembly GCA_903927685.1). The sequence continues at coordinate 3,340 of CAIYOB010001423.1, read as the reverse complement.
TCGGGGTTCTTGTCCGTCGAGTAGTTGTTGTAATCCTGCAGGCCGCGATAGACGATCCCGCTGGGGTGCGCCAACGTCGCGTTGATCGCGGCCGGCGTCCCACTCAACGACACGGAACTGGTGCCGTTGAACGAGATATTGTTGGCTGGCACGCCGTTGGTCACGTTGGTGTTCACAAAGAAGATGCCGTGCACGGCGGTGAACGTCACCTGCAGCGTTACGGGCGAGAAGGCCGCGTCCTTGGCATCGCCGACCACCACGCCCTGCAACGCCAGATTGGCGTCCTCGAAGACCGACAGATTGTCGAACGCGGCTGGCAAGACGAGCGTGGGGGGGTCGTTCACCGGCTGGACCGTCAGGTACACCGTCCCGGAAACGAGGGACGCGACGCCGCCGTAGTTCCCCAGATCATCAGCCCGCAGAACCATCGTGTCGGCCCCGCTGAAATCCAATTTGCCGCGGTACGTCAGGCTGCCCAGTGTCGTCGTGATCTCGTCCGGACCGCCCGTCAACGTCAACGTCGCCGTCCCGCTGCCCACAATCCCGCCAGCCGCCAAGCCGCCAGCCAGATCGGGCGTTACCGTCAGGGTCCCGTTCAGCACGGTCGCCGTCACCTGGATCTGTCCGGTTCCTTCGACGGCGTCGACGTCGGCCACGGCCAGTCCCGGAACCAGCCGATCCACATCCTCGAACGCCACCAGCGGTTGCGTGGCGGGCAGCGTCAGCGTGGGGGCATCGTTCAGCGGCTGGACCGTGATCGGCAGCGTCGCCCGGGCGATCATTGCTTGAGGGTCAGTTGGCACGTGCGATGCAGTACCCTGATCCGTGTACCCGAGATCGTTGATGTGGACAATCAGTTGCTCGGAATCACTATCCGTGTTGAAATTCGGGTCACTGTGGTAAATCAGTCCATCCAGGGCGGCGTTGATGTCCTGGATCGTACCCCGCATCACGATGGCTCGATCCCTCGTCCCGTCCACGACATCGGCAGCGTCGATCGAGCCGTCGCCGTTGACATCGAAATCGGACGTTCCATCGCCATCATGGTCCGCCGAGAGCACCAATCCGGCGGTCGAGGCCAGCGTCAGCGTGCCGTGAGCGACGGTCAGCGTAACCTGCAATTCCGTTGCGGTCGGATCGGACGCATCGTCCAAGGCGTCGTCGAGGACGAGTCCGTTGAAAGTCAACCCCGCGGGATCGTCTTCCTCAGTCGTCGCGCCGGCCGGCGTCGTCGCCAACGAGTCCAGGTCAATCGTCGGGGAGTCGTTTCTCGTCAGGACCGTGAGTGTAACGGTTGCGGAGGTGTTCGACAGCAATCCCGTCGGGTCTGCGACGCGATAAGTGAACTCGTCCGTTCCGCTGAATCCAGGATCCGGGATGTATTGGAATTGGCCGGTCGTGACGAAGTCGCCGGTCGAGACGTTTGTGATCAAGGTCCCGTGCCTCGGCAGGGAATCCAGAATTGCACGAAACACCGTCGTGCCGTCGGGATCGGTGTCCAGTCCGCGCACGAAGACAGAGCCGGCGGGGCCCAGGGAAGCAAACGTGTCCAGAATCATGCCTTCGTCGGTCGTGTAGCTGTCATCAGCCGCCGTCGGCAATTGGCCATCGATGATCGTCACCAGATAGTCTTCGACTTCGCCCCCCAGGGCCATGCCATCGGGCGTCAGCCCGCCCGCAGCACTCAACCGGAACCTCGCATAGGTCGTGCCGGGCAGGGCCCAGGAAGGCGTACTGACGACCTGCTTTGCCGGGTCGCTGCCATCGAACACGTTTCGACCAGCCACCACGGGCTGGCTCACGAAGATCTGTTCACTGAACTCAAACGTGCCATTGCCGTTGAAGTCGACCCACGCATCCAGCAGTCCGGGTCCGGATGCGGTCACGGTGATTGGGGTGACGGGGATGTTCGTGCTGAACACGCCGGGCATCTTGAGGCCGTTGCCCAGGTCTTTCTCAAACGCGACCCCGTCTTCATCGTCCCGGGCTGTCAACTCGGGATTCGCGAACACCACAGTCACGCGCGGACCATTGGCCGTCGCGGCGAGGTTGAACAACTGGCCGGTGGCGACAGCCTGGTTGATCGCGGCGGCGATGGCGCCAGCAACCGAGGCCGCACCGGTCGTCCCATCGTAGGGGACGCTGATCGTGTCCGCGCCGCTCAGGCCGTTGGCGACCAGATTGATCTCCTCGAACTCGAACCGCACGGCCGTGTTCCCGTCATCAAGCGAGAACGACGTCCCGTCCTTGGCGGCGTCGAAGGGACTCGGCACCTCCAACACGACGGGCAATCGGGTCTGCGGCGCCAGCCAACTCAGGCCGGGGCCCGCCAGACTGACCGCAGCAGCGCCGTCGATACGGACGCTGCCGCCGTCTTCGTAACCGGCGCTCACGCCCGTGAGATGGCCCAGTTCGGCTTCCAGCAGGATCGCGTTCTTGATCCGTTCGGCGAGCAGCGGGACGGAATCGCCCGCGTAATACGTGATCGCAGGTGGGGGAGGCACCGGGGAGCCGGTATACAGATTGAACGTCAGCGTGCGTGTGTGGGCCGCCGCGTCCGTGATCGTGATCGTGGTTGCGTTCGTCACCTGTGGCAGGAACGTCGTCGCGTCGATCAGGACCTGCACCGTCGCCGGCGACAGCGGTGACACCATCAGGCCGCTGGTCCCGCCATCGACATGGAAATCGCCATCGTCGTCATTGGCCAGCAGGTTCTCTCCCGGCACGTTCAGATGGCTGTCCGTTTCCGCATCCACTCCGGCGCCCAGGTGGGCCGAATTCGCCAGAATGATGTGCCGCGCGCCGTCACTCGCCCGCAAGGTGCGGAAATTGAAGGTCCGGAACTGGTCGGGCGCATCGCCGTAGTCCAGGAACACATCGCCCAAGATAATCGTGAATTGGGTCGTGCCAGAGGATTGGTTCGGGGCCAGCTTGTTGGTGGCTCGATCCTTGATCGCAGAAACATCCCGCGGCGGCGAGGCAAACGTCGAATCGACGTCCACGATGGACGCGGCATTGGCCACCCCGCTGATAAAGAGTGTCGAGCCGCCGCGCAGGGTGGCGGATGCGCCGAACCCGGCGCCGTTAATCGCGTTGATGATGCCCCCCGCCATCTGCTCTGCGCCATAGACGCTGCCCGGGACAAAGGGGACCGCCACGTTGCCCGTCGCGACGCCGGGAGCGCCAAACGGCGTCAAAGCACTGCCCGTCGCGTCCAACGTCAGTCCGCTCGCCCCGCCCACATACACCAATCCGTTGTCCAGGTGCGAGGCGGTGCCCAGCCCCAACGCTGCCTGGGCAGCTACGGCAGCCGCCGTCTTCTGCGCGATCTCCTCATGCG
>CAIYOB010001422.1 GCA_903927685.1 uncultured Planctomycetaceae bacterium | reverse complement strand
GCTGATTTATGGCCATCCGAAGCTCGCGTGGATCTTCTTTCGGGTCTTGGAAGCAGCAGCGTCAGGATCGCGTTAAGCGAAAACAGGCTGCCAGGCGGGAGTTCCTTCTTGAAAAGCTGGAAGAGCGAACCCTGATGGCGATTGTGGGGCCGCAGTTGGCGGGAATTCAGCCAACGGATGGCGACCTACTCCCGCTGGATGGCACTGGCGTGCGCGGTATCGCTCCGCGGGATCTGACCTTTCGGTTCGACGAAAACCAACAAATCGACCCTAATACACTGAGCGGGGTCCGTCTTGTCCGCAGTGGTCTGGACGGCGATTTCAACAACGGTGTTGTCGAGGTGAAGCCGGGCTACATAGGTGTCGGGGACGCACCGAATCAAAATGAGGTGATCGTTCGGCTCGCGGAAAACCTACCGGACGACCTGTACCGCATTGAGCTGTACGGGATCGACGATACTCTCCGGGGGATCACAGCGTTAAGGAATACCCGAGGCGAGGCATTCGGAGACTTGACGGACGACAATACGGACAACGGGGTGAACCAGGTTGTGACGTTCTCGCTGGAGCTTGCGCCGCAAGTCCTGGCGGTGGTTCCGCAGCCGGTGACGCGGGTACCCAATCCGGCGAACCCGTCCACGACAGTCCTTCAGCAAGCTCGCAATCAAGTCGTCGTTTACTTCAACGACGACGATTTGTTCGTGGAGGATGATGCGACGGGCAAGCCCACGCAACGTTCGGCCGAGAACCCCGAGTTTTACCGCTTGATCTTCACTCAGGATTCTGTCGAGAACACCGACGACATCACTTTTTTTCCCGCCTCCGTCCAATATGATTCCGCCACCGACACGGCGGTCCTCACCTTTGCGGGGGACTTGGACACGCTTGCGATCCCGGTCGGCTATCCGAATGCAGGTAGCGCGATTGGTCCTGGCACGTGGCGGTTGCGTGTTGGTACCGACGAAGCGTTGCCCCTGACGCCGCTGGCGACGCAACCGTCGGTCGCGGCCGCGACGGATTTCGGAACCGGCGGAGCGGCTGCGGTATCGTTCGCCGCGAAAAGCGATTTCGGCAAGGCTGTTACGTTGCTCTTTGCGGATGCCGCATTGGGCGTAGGGGCCGCTCCTCAGGTCACGGTGACGGGCAGCGAGATCCGCGTCGTCTTGAATACCTCGGGTACCGGGACGACCGCGGACGATCTGGTCGCTGCACTCAACGCATCGCCGGACGCGAGCAAGCTCATCACGGCGTCGGCGGACGCTGGTGGTGCGACGCGCATCGATGGCCACGGCAGTCGGACCCTGCGCGTATCGGGCCTTGGTTCAAGCTACGAGACGGCATCCGATCTGGGGCAACTCGGCACCCGCAGTCTGCTCGTGACCTCCGCGATCGGCCCACAATCGTTCGAATTGGACTTGCCGGGGGGAGAGGACGAACCGGGGCACCGCGATATTCCCGAGGAAGTCGGCAGCGGATTCGAGCAACACATCAACCCGAACTTTGGCCCCGACGTCGAGGATGGCGTGACCACCATCCTCTACAACTTCCGCCAAGTTTACGGTTACGACGCCCAGGGGAATCCCCTCTCGAATCTCATCACCGAGAAGCAGAAGACGCGCGTCCGCGAGGCGGTCGACTTGTGGGCCAAGTACCTGGGTGTGCAGTTCTTGGAGACGGTTGGCGATGGCCTGACCTTTGTCACCGGGGACCCCCGGGCGCTCGATCCCAATGACCCCAATGTGCTCAATCATGCCTTGCCCACCGGCGGCGGTTTCTCCGATTATGATTTTATCGTCCGCGTGGATCCGACGTACACCAACGGGATGATCATTCTGGACAGCGCCCGGCAGTGGAACAGCGATTTCGGCGAGGATTGGTTCCAGCGTGTCATGGTGGGTCTGGGGGCGATGCTCGGTTTGCAGCGGGCGAACGATCTGCCCGTGACAAATTTGATGGCCTTCGATTCGAGCGAGCCGTACCAGGGCGCCTCGGACAGTTTCTTCGGGAACTTGGTCCCCGAACCGATCTTTCCCGGAAATGCGGACATCATCCACGGCCAATACATTCACCGGCCGGACAGCAACGACGTCGATCTGTACCGCTTCACGATTGACCTCAACGACCAGCAGCTGGACGAGAAGAAGAAGGGGCTACTCACGGCGGAATCGTTCGCCGAACGGTTGCCTAATTCCAGCGAGTTGGACACGGTGTTGTCCCTGTACCGAGAAGTCGAAATCCTCGACGCCAACGGGCAAGTCGTGGGTTACGAACGCGAGTTGATCTCGCGTAACGACAACTACTACAGTTCCGACTCGTACTTGAGTCTGGAGTTGGGCAGCGGGACGTATTACCTGGGCGTGACCGCGTCTGGCAATACCGATTTCGACCCGATTATCGAGGACACCGGGTATGGCGGAACGACGCAGGGCGCCTACGAGTTCCGGCTGAACTTCCGCTCGCAGGTCGATGACGATGACACGATCAGTGACCTCGATCGGATCGACGAGAGCCGTCCGGGAACGCGACTCGACGGCGACGCGGACGGTTCCCCTGGGGGCGTCTTCAACTACTGGTTTCAAACGCGGCCGCTGGAGCGAGTCCTGCGGGTGACGGGCGATGGGAACACCTACGTCGACGGTCAATTGCTGACGATTGAGGACGCGGCGGGCAGGGTTCGGAGGTTCGAGTTTGACAGCAACAACAGTCTGGTCAATCCGGCGGCAACACGAATTGCGTTTACCGCCGGCGTGGTTCCCACCTCGGCTCTCGACATGGCCAACCAATTGTACAACACCATCAACGCTTCGGGGTTGGCGGTGACGGCGACGCAGTCCGGCACCAGCATCACGCTGAAGAACGAACGCGTGACGCTGCTGAGCGGGAGTACGCTCGGCGTCGAGTTGGAAGGCAAGACGATTTTCGTCGACAAGACATCGGGGACCAACCTCCGCGGGACGCTGGAAAAGCCGTTCGACAACATCTCCACGGCGTTTTCCGCGGCGGTGCCTGGCGATCTGGTGCGGATTGTTGGCAACGGCGGATTTGACGGCGACCGGACCACGTTGGGTGACAACTTCGCCTACGAGATCGGGTTCGGTTCGTCGGGCGGTCCGGCCACGCTGCCGGACGGTTCGTCGATGTCGGTACCCAACGGCGTGACGGCCATGATTGATGCGGGCTCCGTGCTCAAGCTGCGTCGCGCCCGGATCGGTATTGGCAGTTCCTCGACGAACGTCGATCGCAGCGCCGGCTCGCTGCAGGTCCTGGGCACGCCGCAGGAGAGCGTGTACTTCACATCGTGGCTGGACGAGACGATTGGGCGGGATACCTACGCGCCGACCACGACTCCCTCGCCAGGTGACTGGGGGGGGATCCTGTTCAAGGCCGACCTCGATAACGCCGATGCGCGCTTCAATTACGAAGACGAGGGGATTTTCCTGAACTACGTCAGTCACGCCGACATCCGGTACGGGGGCGGGCAGGTGCGGATCGACACGGTCGACGCCGTCGTCAATCCGATTCAGATGATCGAGATGCAGCCCACCCTCGCGTTCAACCGTATTACGGCCAGTGCGGTGGCGGCCATTGCCGCAGACCCGAACAGCTTTGAAGAAGTCAATTTCCTCGCGCCCCGGTACCAGTTAGTCAACCAATTCACTCCCGATTACGAACGAATCGGCCCGGACATTCACGGGAACATTCTGCTGCAGAACTCGATTAACGGTCTGTTCGTGCAGATCGAGACCCCGGCTGGCGGGGAGTCGAAAACACTCACCGTGCCCGGCAGGTTCGATGATCGCGACATCGTCCACGTACTGGCCGAGAATCTGAAGATCCAGGGTGAACCGGGCGGGGCGTTGTTGGAAACCTCGCGTCCGCCGATCGAGCTGGTCACGCTGGCGCCCCGGGTCGGCGGTAACTTGCCGACAGGAGCCTATTCGTACAAGCTGGTTTTCGTCGACAGCAACGGCTTTGAAGGCCGGCCATCCGAGGTGACCAGCTCGGTGATGCTGACGTCTGGTAACGGGACCGTGCAACTGAGCGGTCTGCCGCCAGTCAGCGGGAATTTCGTGGCCCGTCGGCTGTACCGGAGTCAGGTCGGCGGCAGCGGCCCGTACAATTTGATCGCGACACTGGACGCAACCGACGCATCTTTCGTGGATCGCGGCATCGTCGCGTCGTCGTTGACCGTTGGTTTGCTGGAACGCGATCCTCCGTCCGTACAGTCCGTAACGCTCGCCCACCGTGAACTGGCGTCGAGCGCGCCGGGGGTGGCGACGGGGAGTTACACCTATCGCGTGGTGATGGTGGACCCGGCGACAGGGCAAACCAGTCCGGCTTCCGATGCGACCGATTCCGTGACGGTGGCCAGTCCGACGATCGCCTCGAACATTCAGGTGATCGATTTGACCGGTTTGCCGGCGGCGTCTTCCGGGCATGTTCTGCGGATCTACCGGAGTTCCGTCGGTGGCGGCGGGACGTACGTGCTGGTCGGCGAAGTCGCAGCTGGCGTAACGGCATTCTCGGATGACGGAACGGTGTTGGTCGACGCCGAAGGCGGGCCGCTGACGCTGGATCCGCGCCTGACCGGCGTGGTGCGAGCCAGGCCCGATGGCCGGCTGAAGATCGACGCGGGGACCGTGGTCAAGCTCGAGGGAGCGCGCATCGAGGTGTCGTTTGGCACGCAGCTGATAGCCGAAGGCGTCGATGGCCAAGAGGTCGTCTTCACGTCCAAGCTGGATGACAAGTACGGAGCGGGCGGGACCTTTGACACCAACAAGGACGACGGACCGAACGAGGCGGCGCCTTCGGCCGGCGACTGGGGAGGCATCTGGTCCGGCCATTTGGGACAGCTCAACCTGGATCACGCCTATCTGGCGTTTGGTGGCGGCAACGATAACAAGATCGAAGGCACGTTTAAGGGTTTCAATGTCATCGAAATCCATCAGGCGGACGCACGGATCGCGAACAGCGTGCTCGAATGGAACGCGCCGGGCACGGGCGGCCAAGGGTCGCCGTACCGCTATGGCCGAGGCATCAACGACGGGGCAACGATTTTTGTCCGTGGCGCGCAGCCCGTGATCCTCAACAACATCATCCGCAACAACGAAGATGTCGCGATCAACATCAACGTCGATGCGTTCACGGGCGTCCAGGTTTCGGATCCAGGACGTGCCACGGGAGCGATCGACCAGGTGACCCTGTACCGGGACAATCGAGGACCGCTGGTCCGCGGCAACCAATTGGCCGGCAATGGCAAGCAGTACGACAGCAACGGCAATCGGGTCGCCGATAACAACGGGATCATCCTGGCTGACACCGTAGGCACCAACGGGATGGAGATCCGGACCGCCGCCGTCTCGAACAACGGCACGGTTCAACCGACCGACGATCGCCTGACCACGATCGGTATGACGCTGTCCACAGACAGTGTGTGGGATGATACCGACATCGTGCACGTCCTGTACGATGAGATTCGCATCCCCGACCTGCACGTGTACGGCGGTTTGCGGCTGCAGAGCAGCCCGAACGAGAGTCTGGTCGTCAAAATGTACGGGCCCGGAGCCCTGAACGAAACCTACAACAGCAACCCGACGATTGGCGCTGGGTTCACTGCGACCGGCCGGCGGTTGGAGATGGAGGACCGCATTGGCGGCACGCTGTACTTGGTGGGGCAACCGGGATTCCCCGTTGTACTGACTTCGATCCACGACGATTCGGTTGGTGCCGGAGTCCAGCCCAATGGTCAGCCGCAGATGGACACCAACAACGACGGAATCCGTTCGACACCGCAGAGCTACGATGCGGACAATAACGGGGTCAACACGCCGCCCACAGCGGGGGCGTGGCGAAGCGTGTTGCTGGACCAGTTCAGCCACGACCGCAACGTGGAAACCGTGCTGGAACTCGAGGCGCCGGACACGACGGCTCCAGGGCTGAACGGGATTTCCGACCGCGCCCAGTTCCTCGGCGACTTGGCTCGCGACGAATACAGCAGTGATGAGAACCTGCGGCTGGGGTTCGAGATTCAGGGCTTCCTCAATGCCGCCGAAGACATCGACTACTACAGTTTCACCGCCGAGGCCGGGACGGAAATCTGGATCGATATCGACCGCACGCGGTACGCCCTGGACACGGTCATTGACGTGCTGGATGCCAATGGGCAGCTGATCGCTCAATCCGACCAGTCGCAAGTCGAGACCGCCGACGGCGTCGTCTGGTCCGACTCGGCGGTGATTCCCGCCGGCAATGTCAACCCGCTGCAGAAACTGAATGACGCCTACCAGCCCCACAACGCCTCGGGGTTGCCCAAAGACATCTGGGGAACGAATTCCCGCGACGCAGGCCTGCGGATCGTCCTGCCGGGAGCGCAGGGCGAACGCAGCCCGTACCTGTTCCGCGTGCGAAGCAGCAACCAGGAGGCCGGGGCCGATTCGTCCGAACTCCGGGACGAGGCGGCGGTGAACCAGGGCCTGACATCGGGCATTTACCGTCTCCAAGTGCGGATGCGTGAGACGGACGAAGTTCCCGGATCCACGGTGCGCTACGCCGACATCCGCTATGCCCAGAACGGGATCGAGGTAATCGGCCTCCCCGGACATTCGCCGTTGCTGGGCGAGGCCGCCGAGGACGAAGAGACCGACGCCCAGCGGGCCGCGAACAACACCGTGTTTGTTGATCCGGACGTTCCCGGCCAGCGTCCCCAGGAATTGGGCAATCTGTTCGCTTCGGATCGCGCCACGCTGTCCGTCGCAGGGGCTTTGTCCAGCGCTTTCGATGTGGACTTCTACAAGTTTGATGTGACTTACGAGGCGATTTCGAATCCGTCGGCGCATCATGCGGCCGTGGCCTTCGATATCGACTACGCCGACGGTCTCAGTCGGCCCGACACGACCCTGGTCGTCTTCCGGCAGTTGTCCGCCAACAATATCGTGCCGATCCTGATCGGGCGCGATTCCAATCTCGCCGACGATCGGCCGGAACCCGTGTTGCCCGACGGCGATCGAGCCGGGGTGTGGGATCTGTCGC